>CAVKTQ010000068.1:0-7209 GCA_963659105.1 Firmicutes bacterium CAG:238
CGGACGGACAGGCAAAATTTGCCCCCGTCTATATCGTGTGCGGCGACGACGAGTATCTCAAAGGCGAGGCGCTGTCCTCATTCAAGAGCGCCGTCGACCAAGAATATGCCGACTTCAACTTTTCGCGTTTGTCGGGCGACAACGCTATGAGCGAGGCGGTGGACGCGGCGTACACGTTCCCTATGTTCGACGAGCGCAAAGTTGTCGTTTTGAGGGTGGAAAACGCTCCGAGCGAAAGCGACAAGGCTTTGTTTGAAAAGTACGTTGCCGACCCTTGCGAAACGAGCGTATTCGTCATCGATTGCGACGACGAAACGGCAAAGGCGTTCAAGAGCAAAAAAGCGCAAGTCGTCAACTGCTCTCGCCTCGACGATAGCGAACTTATTGAGGAAATCAATGCGCTTGCGGCAAGAGCGCCGCAAAAGAGAATCGAGCGCGACGCTGCGTTGGAACTCATATCGAGAACGCAGGGCAGTATGGCTCGCATCGCAATCGAAATCGAGAAACTCAAGTCGTACAGCGAAGGCGCAATCACAAAAGTCGACGTGTGCGAGATGGTGAGCGCGGACATCGATTTTCAAATCTACGAACTCGCCAACGCCGTCAGCGAGAAGAACGCCGCAAAGGCTCTCGAAGTGCTTGACGTGTTCTTCAAGAACGGTATTCGCGGCGTGACGATAATCAACAGACTTTACGACAAGTATCGCAATATGTTGCACGCAGAACTCAATAAGGGGATGTCTGGCGACGACCTTGCAAAACTGCTCGGAATGAAGAGCGGCGCGGTGTACTTTTTGAGAAAAACGTCGGCAAACTATTCGCAAATGCGCCTAAAACGTTGCGTGGACTATCTGCACTCTTTGCAATTCGACGTGCTTACGGGCAAGAGAGGAGATTTGAGTGCGATTCACGAGGCAATATTGCAACTGCTTGTGATTTAAGGAGACAAAGATGCAAAACAAAATCGACAAAAAATATTACGTTTGGATATGGCTCGGGCTTATCTTTGCGACGTTTGTGCGCAACGTCTATCCCATTTATCTCGACATCGAATCGATGATCGCGCAGACTTCGAGGCTCGGCACGTTGAGCGGCGTATTCTCAATCGTTTTCAGTTACGGACTTGTTCCTGCTGCAATAACGTTTCTTCTTGCGCTCATCCTTTACTACATTTCGGCGCGCCGCCATGCAAACTACGTTTCTCGCAACGATTTTTGCTACTGGACGATGATTTTCACCGCCGTGCCGAGATTGTTTGTCGGCATAATCGAGAGTTTTGCGATCCTCGACGCAAACGTGTATGTCGTCACGTCGACCATACTCGATGTATTGCTTTTGCCTGCGTCATATCTTGTGATGTTCCTTTGGATTTTTGCAAAAGGATATAAACTCAATCCCGTCGAAAAGCGCAATTCGTTTGCGATTTTGGCAGCGATTTATATGGTGTTCTACGGCTTGGGAGTGCTTGGCGAAAATCTTGCCATAGTGTCTATCGGCGCAGACAAGCAACTTGCAAGCGAACTTTCCGAGTTGTTGTCGCAATGGGGCTACGTTGTAGGCGCGATAACGACGCCGATTCAAACGGTTTCGAGCGCAATTGCGATATGCGTGTTCTTTGCGTATCTCGTTGCGGTCATCGTTCTTTCCGTCCTGTTCAGAAAGCAAGCGGACGAGTTTAGAGACACCGACACGAGAGAGCAGTATTTTGCAAAGCATCCGAGCGACAACGGCTACGACCGCCGCGACGACGTCGCCGACACTTTCGACGAGTTCGAAAGACGTTTCGTCCACAAAAAAGACGGCTCGAACGACGATTCGGACAACGATTCCGACCACACTTCGGGAAGCGGAAACGTGTTTGACGAGTTCGACATCTGATATCGAATATAAATTTACCAAAGAAAAACATACTTAAACTTCCGCAAAAATTGCGGATTGCGAGGGATTTATGTCATACAATTTTGCCCAATACGCAAAAGGGATCAACTTGTACTTCATAATCGATATGGTCATTTTGGTGACCGTGTTTGCGATTATGTTGAGTTTTTTCGTGTATAAACGCAATATGAAAGTGTTTTTCCTCTTGCTGCTCGGCGCGGTGCTTGACGTGCTTGTCAACGTACTGTCCGAACTGCTCGGCGGAAACATTCTTGCAATCTCGAAGTACGTTATGCACTTCGTGGTGGTGTTCGACATAGTTGCGTCCTGCGTGGTGTATCAAAACGACTTGAAAAACCTGTTCCAAAAGGTTTCGATGGCAAAAGGTTTTGAAACGCACAACAGCGACGACGAACTTAGAGACGCAACCGCCGAAATTCTGACCGCTTGCCAAGATATGGCAAAGCAAGACGTTGGCGCGATTATCATCATCGACAGCGCGGGCGATATCCACGACAACATTCTCGACACCGGTACGCGCCTCAACGCAACGCTCAGCGCGCCGCTTTTCGAGAGTATTTTCAACACCAAAGCACCCCTCCACGACGGCGCAGTTATCGTAAGAGGCAACAAGATTATTGCCGCAGGCTGCTTTTTGACCCTCACCCAGCGCAACGTCAACAAGGAGATGGGCACAAGACATCGCGCCGCTATCGGCATAACCGAGGACACCGACGTGCTTTCAATTGTCGTCAGCGAGGAAACAGGCATCATATCCGTCGTCAAGCACGGCGAAATCAAACGTTATATGACTATGGACAAACTCAAGGACGAAATCGAGGACGCATACGGCATTTCCCCGACGGCAATCGCTTTGAGAGAGGCGCACGCATCGAGAAAACTCGGCGGGAAAATCCGCAGAAACGGAAGGTTCAAATGAAAACTATAAGAAGTTGCGACATACTTGTGCCGAATAATTGCGATCACCAAAAATGGTCGGTCGTCGCGTGCGATCAGTTTACGTCCGAGCGCGGATATTGGGAAAAACTCGAAGACTTCGTCGGCGAGGCAAACAGCACGCTCAAACTCATTTTCCCGGAGGCGTACCTCGAAGACGGCGATAAGGACGAGAGAATAGACAATATCAACCGCACGATGAAAGAGTATCTCGACGGCGGCGTTTTCAAAACTTTGAAAGACAGTTTCATCGTGTGCAAGCGCACGACTGCAAGCGGAATTTCGAGGCTCGGAATCGTGCTGGCGGTGGATTTGGAAGACTATTGTTTCACTCATCCGTCAAACGCACACATACGCTCGACAGAGGGCGTCGTCCTCGACAGAATACCGCCTCGCCTCAAAATAAGGCAGGACGCACCCGTCGAACTTCCGCACATCATGCTTCTCATCGACGACAGAAAACACTCGGTTATCGAGACTGTCTGGGCGGCGAGAAAAGGGCTTGAAAAGGTGTACGATTTCGACCTCAATATGGGCGGAGGACACCTCGAAGGGTACAGAATAGACTCAAAAATCGTCATCGACGCATTTGAAAAATACATCGATTCCGTGCAAGACCTTTACGGCACGGGCAAGAACGATTTTATATTTGCGGTGGGCGACGGCAACCACTCTCTTGCAACGGCGCAAGCGCACTGGAATCGCATAAAAGAGGGGTTAACCGACGCACAAAAGGCAGTTCATCCTGCAAGATTTGCGCTTTGCGAGGTTGAAAACCTGCACGACGACGGCATAGTTTTCGAGCCGATTCACCGTTTTGTGTTCGGCGTCGGAGAGGACTTTGTTCGCTATATGCAAGCAAATCTTTCGGGCGAGAAAGAGGTCAAGGCGTTCGACAAAAACGGCGAGTACGTTTTGAGGGTTGACCGTATAGGCGCAAAGGCAATAAAGGATATCCAAAACGCCATCGACGAGTATCTCAAACTTCACGGCGGCTCGGTGGACTACATCCACGGCATAGAACACCTCAAAGACGTTGCCTCTCGCAACGACGGCGTCGCAATCGCTATGCCGAAAATCGAAAAGGATGAATTGTTCGACTACGTCCTCAAAAACGGCACTCTCTGCCGCAAGGCGTTCTCTATGGGCGAGGCGGAAGAAAAGAGATACTATTTCGAAGCAAAAAAGATAAAATAAACTGTAATTCGCCGATGTCCGACGATAGAATCGGCGCATAAAATAATATAGGGACTCGATATGAAAGTTTGCAAATTCGGCGGCACTTCTATGGCGAACGGCGAAACAATTTCCCGTGTGATAGACATCATAAAAAGCGATCCGCAAAGAAAATATATTGTCGTTTCAGCACCCGGAAAACGAAACAAAGCCGACGTCAAAGTGACGGACGCGCTTTATGCTTGCTACAACGAAAAGACCGAAAAGGGCAACTGCACGCAATCTTTTGAGGTCATAAGAAAACGCTTCAAGGACATCGTGTCCTCTCTCGATCTCGACTTCGATATAGACTCCGTTCTCGACGAAATCAAGGCAGGCATCGACAGCAGCGTATCAAGCGACTACGCCGCGTCGCGCGGAGAATATCTCAATGCGCTGATTTTGGCAAAAAAGTTGGGATTTGAGTTTGTCGACACCCAAAATATCGTGAAGTTCAGCGGCGGAAAACTGCAAATGCACTATTCGCTCGACCTCATCAAACAGAAACTCGAGGGGGTGGAATACGCCGTTATACCCGGGTTTTACGGCTCCGATCAGGACGGCAGAATCACCACTTTTTCGCGCGGCGGCTCGGATATCACGGGCGCGCTCATCGCGCGTGCGGTCGGCGCCGACGTCTACGAAAACTGGACGGACGTGGACGGCTTTTTGACCGCCGATCCTCGAATAGTCGACAATCCCGAAATCATCGATTATCTCAGTTATCGCGAACTTCGCGAGCTTGCGTATATGGGCGCGGAAGTCTTGCACCCCGAATCCATCTTTCCCGTCAGAAGCGTGGGAATCCCCATCAATATCAAAAACACTTTCAATCCGTCTCACAAAGGCACTATGATTGTGGCTGAAAAGAATCTGCCCAAAGAAAAGAAGGTCATCACCGGCATCGCCGGCAAAAAGGGATTTACCATCATCAATATCGAAAAAGATATGATGAATTCCGAAATCGGTTTCGGCAGAAAGGTTCTGTCCGTTCTCGAATTCGAGGGGATTTCGTTCGAACACGTTCCGTCTGGCATAGACACGCTTTCCGTCGTCATCAGCGACGAGTACATCGCAGGCAAAATGCAAAAGGTGCTTGCCGCGCTTCAAGAATCAATCAACGCCGACAACATCGAGATTCACAGCGGACTTTCGCTCATCGCAACCGTCGGACACAATATGGCGTCTCGACAAGGCACAGCCGCAATGCTTTTCACCGCGCTTGCCGACGCCAACGTCAACATCCGCATGATCGACCAAGGCTCGTCGGAACTTAACATTATCGTGGGAGTGGATACTTTTGACTATGAGCGTGCCGTCAACGCTATTTATCAAACCTCTCTAAATCGCGCCTAACTTTGTCAGAGACACCCGCCTGTCAACTCATTTACGATTAGTAAATTAGGGTTGCCATTCGGGTGTCTCTTTCGCGTTATGCATCGATATAGTGAGGTTTGGGATGTTAAACTTTTCCGCGCTATGCATCTCAATATCGAGGTTTTATTAAACATATATTTTATAAATAAAACACATATAAAAACGGAATAAATCAACAAAAAAGCACTCGTCGAGTGCTTTTTTTCAATACGAATCTGCTATGCCGAGCAAATAATCGGTCGTTACGCCGAAATACTTTGCAAGCGCAATTATCTCGCTTATAGACGGTTCGCTTCTGCCGTTTTCCCAAAAGCCTATGCAGTCCGAAGTTGTGCCTATCGCCGCCGCAAGAGTCTTTTGAGTCACGCCGTCCTCTTTTCTTAATTCTTTTAGTATGGTTTGAAAATTCATATCTTATCCCTATTAAAAAAGCACTCGTCGAGTGCTCAATTTTTAGTAGTTTCTTCTGCCTATCAGATAGTCTACGGATACGCCGAAGAATATGCTCAATTCAATCAACATGTCGTAACTCGGTTGATTGCGACCGACTTCCCATCCCGATATCGTGGATTTCGACACTTTGAGATGCTCGGCAAGGTCCTGTTGTAGCATGTTTTTCTCTTGCCTGAGAGATTTTAACCTTTCGGGAAAACAACTGTGCAGCATATCTTCGTCCTTAATATGTTATGGATATATAATAATACACAATAAGTGTTGCTGTCAATTGTTGTTTTGGTTTTTGCGATTATTTATGTCAAACAATAAAACGGATATCGCTTTGAAAAATCTTGCTCAAAAGCGGCAAACGAAAAGGCGAAAAGCAATGCGCGGTTGATTTATTCGCGCTTTTGATGTACAATGAACGAGAGGTGAGTTTTATGAAAGCGACAAAGGTTTTGAAATGCGTTTTGTACTGGTGCGTTCAATGCACTTGGGGGCTTTTGCAAACGGCGATGGGGCTTTTATTGTTTGTGCGCTACGCGCGTTGCAAGCACGAGTTTTATCACGGCGCGATTCTCACCTACCACGACGGAAATTGGGGCGGCATATCGCTCGGCTTGTTCATATTCGTGAGCGGCAATCGCCCCGAGGTATGGACAAAAGACGCTCGCGTTCACGAGTACGGACACACGATACAGTCGCTGATTTTCGGACCGCTGTATTTTGCGGTAATCGCGCTTCCGTCCATCATATGGTGCAATTCGAAATCCCTGCACCAAAAGCGCATGAGGGGCGAACTCAACTACTACGACCTCTATTGCGAAAGCAGCGCAAACACACTCGGCGCGCTCGCCACCAAAGAGGAAAAACCCAAGCGCGAGAACACCGGCGAGGAATTGAGAAGACGAGGCATTATTAAGGACTAAACTATGGAAGATATGTATTCGCGTACAAAAATGCTTATAGGCGACAAAATCGAATCGCTCAAGTCCGCGCGAGTTTTGGTGTGCGGAGTGGGCGGCGTAGGCGGCTACGTCGTCGAAGCGTTGGCAAGGGTCGGAGTCGGAACAATCGCCGTTTTGGACAACGACGTGTTTTCCGAGAGCAACCTCAATCGTCAGATTTTGGCAACGACAGATACTGTGGGAATGCGAAAAACGGAAGTTGCGACAACGAGGATAAAATCCATAAATCCCGACTGCAACGTTACGGCATACGACCTCTTTTATATGCCCGACACGGCGGACGAAGTGCCGCTTGAAAACTACGATTATATCGTTGACGCAATCGACACCGTGAGCGCAAAACTTGAGCTCATTCAGCGTGCGCAATAGGCGAACG
>CAVKTQ010000068.1:7219-7658 GCA_963659105.1 Firmicutes bacterium CAG:238
AGGCGAACGTAAGGATAATTTCCTGTATGGGTACGGGCAACAAACTCGGCACGAATTTTGAAGTTGCCGACATCTACAAAACAAGCGTTTGTCCGCTTGCAAAGGTTATGCGCAAGGAACTTAAAGCAAGGGGAATCAAATCCCTCAAAGTCGTTTACTCGAAGGAAACGCCGCTCATTCCAAAGGACACGCCCGAAGAAAAAGGACGGCACATCCCCGGTAGCATTTGCTTTGCCCCTGCCATTGCCGCAATGACTTTGGCAAGCGAAGTCATCAAAGACATAGCAAACCTGCAAACCACAAGATACGACGTTTATAACGCAAAAACGAGAATATAAAACGCCGAATCATGCAATAAGCAATAAATTTGCATGCGCAATATGGCGCTGTAAAACTATACGAATGGACAGTATTTTTGACGGAAAGCTTAATATAGAAG
>CAVKTQ010000069.1:0-7427 GCA_963659105.1 Firmicutes bacterium CAG:238
GAACTCGGCTTCGGGACGGACGGCGAAAATTTCGACGCGGTTTTCAAACGCGCGGAAGAGGAAAACATTGCGCTTTTGAAAGAGATGAACGAGGGCGGCGCGCTCGACGCATTCATTGTCGAAAGCGATTACGTCAACCTCAAAATTTTGCTCAAAGCGTACGTTTCGGGCGCAAAAGCGGAAAGTTTCGCACCGAACGGACTTTTTGAAGTCGAAACGCTCGAAGAAGCAATCGAATCGGGCGAAATAAGCGCGCTTGCAAAGCAAATGCAAAACGTTATCCTCAAAACGCAGGAAGACCTTGCGAGCGGTAGGGTCAAGGCGCATATTCTCGACGTTTCCGTCGACAAGGCGCAGTTTGCCCACCAACTCGAACTGTGCAAAAAGAGCGGCAAGGTTGCAAAGGAATATTTTGAAAAAAGAATTGACTACCTCAATATATCTTCCTTTGAAAGAGCAAGAAGGCTCGGACTTGACTTTGCGTTTTTTGCGGATTGTTTCATAAACGGCGGCACGATTTCGCTTTCCACCTTTGAAGGGATATGGGAACTTCACGGCGAAGACTTCCTCAAACCTTTCAAGGAAACGGAATATTTCGAGGACGTGAAGGCGCTTGACGAGGGCGGAAAACTCGTCGTGTTCGAGGCAAAAACCGACGACGCGCTTTTGAAAGTTTGGAAGCGCGAAAAGGACGATTTGTATTCGATTGCGCCCATCGTTGCGTTCTATATGAGCAGAAAGACAGAAATTAAAATCGCAAAACTCATCGTGGCAGGCGTGAAAAATCACGTCGCGCCTCAAATAATCAAAGAAAGGATGCGTGAACTCTATGCGTGACAATGCAATCGCGGTATGCGGCGACAAAGACAGCGTGCTTGCATTCAAGGCCATCGGTCTTGACGTTTTCCCCGTGGAAAACGAGTTTCAGGCAAGAGATACCATCCATGCGCTTGCGAGGAAATATGCCGTCATTTTCGTGACGGAAAAGGTTGCGACGCAAGCGGACGCGCTCATCAATCGCTATAAATCCCGTCCCTATCCCGTCATCGTGCCCATTCCGTCGGCGGAAGGCAATCGGGGCGTGGGGCTCGCAGGCATAAAAGCCAACGTCGAAAAGGCGATAGGCGCAGACATTTTATTCGACAAAGAGAACAAATAAGAGGACGAAAATGGAAACTGGAAAAATCGTAAAAGTATCCGGACCGTTGATTGTTGCAGAGGGTATGTCCCGGTGCAAGATGTACGACGTGGTTCACGTTAGCGAAAAGAAACTCATCGGCGAAGTCATCGAACTTCGCGGCGACCGCGCGTCCATACAGGTTTATGAAGAAACGAGCGGATTAGGTCCCGGCGAAAACGTATATTCGACGGGCGCGCCCCTTTCCGTCGAACTCGCCCCCGGACTTATCGAAGGCATTTACGACGGCATACAAAGACCGCTTGCCAAACTCAGAGATATTGCAGGCGACCGCATCGAAAGAGGCGTATATCTTCCTGCCGTTGACCACCAAAAGAAATGGGCGTTCGAGCCAAAGGCAACCGTCGGCGACGACGTGGAATGCGGAAGCGTGCTCGGCGTAGTGCAGGAAAATGTCCTCGTTGAGCATAAAATTATGGTTCCTTACGGCGTGAAAGGCACTGTCAAGGAAATCAGACAAGGCGAGTTCACCGTTGACGAAACAGTCGCCGTCGTGGAAACCGAAAGGGGCGACGTCAACGTGACTATGCTTCAAAAATGGCCTGTCAGAAAGGGCAGACCCTACAAAGAAAAACTTTCCCCGAAAGCGCCGCTTGTCACGGGACAAAGAGTCATCGACACGCTTTTCCCGATTGCAAAGGGCGGCGTTGCGGCGGTTCCCGGACCGTTCGGAAGCGGCAAAACAGTCGTTCAGCACCAACTTGCAAAGTGGGCGGACGCGGACATAATCGTATACGTCGGCTGCGGCGAGCGCGGCAACGAGATGACGGACGTTCTCAACGAGTTCCCGACCCTTATCGACCCCAAGAGCGGTCAACCGCTTATGAAGCGCACCGTGCTTATCGCAAACACGTCGGATATGCCCGTTGCGGCGCGCGAAGCGTCAATCTACACAGGTATCACCATTGCGGAATATTTCAGGGATATGGGCTATTCTGTCGCGATTATGGCGGACTCCACCTCTCGTTGGGCGGAAGCGCTCAGAGAAATGAGCGGACGTCTCGAGGAAATGCCCGGCGAAGAAGGCTATCCGGCATATCTCGGTTCTCGTCTTGCGGAATTTTACGAAAGAGCGGGTATCGTCAAAGTTTTGGGGCAAGAAAACACTGTCGGTTCGATTACGGCAATCGGCGCGGTTTCGCCTCCCGGCGGCGACCTTTCCGAGCCCGTATCGCAAGCAACTTTGCGTATCGTCAAAGTGTTCTGGGGGCTCAGCGCGTCGCTTGCGTACAAACGCCATTTCCCCGCGGTTGACTGGCTTGCGAGTTATTCTCTTTACGCAGAACGTCTCGGAGAGTGGTACACCGACAACGTCGACGAGGAATGGATGAGATTGCGCGCAAAATGTATGCGCATACTTCAAGAGGAAGCGCAACTCGACGAAATCGTAAGGCTCGTCGGTATGGACGCGCTCTCGCCCGAAAACAGACTCACGATGGAAACGGCAAAGTCCATAAGAGAGGACTATTTGCACCAAAACGCTTTCCACGAAGTGGACACGTTCTCGTCGTTGCGCAAGCAAGAATATATGCTTCGCCTCATTCTCGAATTTGACGAACTTGCAAAGGACGCGCTCCAAAAGAACGTTGACATAGAAGATATTCTCGAACTCGGCGTGAGAGAGCAAATCGGCAGAGCGAAATATATTCCCGAAAGCGAAATGTCGAAATTCGACGAAATTCTTGCCGAAATCAAGAGCGAAATGCGCGCTCTCACCGACGAAGGAGGCATTTGATGTTAAAAGAATACAACACCATAAGAGAGATTGTCGGCCCGCTTATGCTCGTCGAGGGCGTTGAGGGCGTAAAATATAACGAACTTGTCGAAATCAGACAGGAAAACGGCGAAATCAGAAGCGGCAAGGTGCTTGAAATCAATCGCGACAAGGCGCTCGTTCAGTTGTTCGAGGCTTCGCAAGGCATCAAAATGGCTACCGCAAAAGCAAGATTCTTGGGACACGGCATCGAACTCGGCGTAAGCGAAGATATGCTCGGCAGAGTTTTTGACGGTATGGGCAGACCTCGCGACGGCGGCGCACCCATCATTCCCGAAATGAAACTCGACATCAACGGTCAACCGATAAACCCCGTCGCGCGCGACTATCCCAACGAGTTTATTCAAACGGGTATCAGCGCAATCGACGGCTTGAACACGCTTGTCAGAGGTCAAAAACTCCCCGTGTTCTCTATGTCGGGTATGCCTCATGCCGAACTTGCGGCGCAAATCGCAAGACAAGCCAAAGTTTTGGGCAGCGACGCAAAATTTGCGGTTGTGTTTGCGGCGGTCGGCATCACTTTTGAGGAAGCGGACTTCTTCATCAGCGATTTCAGAAAGACGGGCGCAATCGAGCGTGCCGTTATGTTCATAAACCTTGCAAACGACCCTGCCGTCGAGCGTATTTCCACGCCTCGTATGGCGTTGACGGCGGCGGAATATCTTGCGTTTGAAAAGGATATGCACGTTTTGGTCATCACCACCGACATCACCAACTACGCAGAGGCACTGCGCGAAGTTTCGGCGGCGAGGAAGGAAGTTCCCGGCAGACGAGGATATCCCGGCTATATGTACACCGACCTTGCGAGTATGTACGAGCGCGCGGGCAGAATCGTAGGGAAGAAAGGCTCTATCACGCAGATCCCTATCCTCACGATGCCCGAGGACGACAAGACGCACCCCATTCCCGACCTTACAGGCTACATCACCGAAGGACAAATCATCATCTCGCGCGAGTTGTACAAAAAGGGTATCGTTCCGCCAATCGACGTGTTGCCGTCGCTCTCTCGTCTTAAAGACAAGGGCATAGGCAAGGGCAAAACGAGAGAGGACCACGCCGACACGATGAACCAACTTTTCAGCGCGTACGCGCAGGGCAAGGAAGCAAAGGAATTGAGTTCCATTCTCGGCGACGCGGCTTTGACCGAAACGGACAAGAAGTACGCAAAATTCGCCGACGAGTTTGAAAAGCAATACGTTTCGCAAGGCTTCGACGTCAATCGCGACATAGAAGAAACCCTCGACCTCGGTTGGAAACTTCTCAAGATTCTGCCCAAGAGCGAACTTAAACGTATCCGCGACGAATATATCGAAAAATACCTCGAAAACGACGAGGAAGAAAACAAGTAATGAGCAAACTCAACGTAAACCCCACAAGAATGGAATTAAGACGACTCAAAAATCGTCTTAAAACCGCAACGAGAGGACACAAACTCTTGAAGGATAAATCCGACGAAATGATTCGCCGATTTATGCTTTACGTTCGCGAAAACAAGAGATTGAGAGAGGAAGTCGAGCAAGAACTCGGCGATTCGCTCAAATCCTTTATGCTCGCGCGTGCGGTTTCCAGCGACGCCGTGATAGAGGAAGCAATCGCAATGCCGTCGGCAAAGGTTACGCTCGAAACGTCCTCGAAAAACGTTATGAGCGTCAACGTGCCCGTTTTCACCGTCACTGAGGGGGAAAGCAAGGACTTGTATCCGTACTCGTTTGCGAGCGTCACGAGCGAACTGGACAGTTCGATCTCATCGCTCACCGAACTTTTGCCAAAACTCCTTAAACTCGCAGAGGTGGAAAAGACTTGCAATATGCTCGCCGACGAAATCGAGAAGAACAGAAGACGCGTCAACGCGCTCGAATACGTTATGATTCCGCAACTCGAAGAAACCATAAAGTATATCTCGCAAAAACTCGACGAGAACGAAAGAGGCGCGACGACAAGACTTATGAAAGTCAAGTCTATGCTCCAGCAAAGACAAGAAGAACAATAATTCGTCATTCCGCTTGCAGTTGCAGGCGGTTTGCATTTTGGTATAAGAACACTTTTTAGACAAGGAAAGAATATGGCATACGAAAATTGTGTTGTGAAAAACGAAACTTTCGACGAGGAACGCGCGTTTTACGGCGCAAGAAACGTCAAAGTCAACAATGTAAAAATAGACGGACCTGCCGACGGCGAAAGCGCGTTCAAAGAGTGTAGGGACATAGAGTGTAAGGATTGCTTTTTCAATCTGCGCTATCCGTTTTGGCACGATCACAATCTGACGATCGAGGACAGCGAAATGACCCAATTGTGCCGCGCGTCGCTTTGGTATAGCGAAAATATCAACATCAAAAACGTCAAAATGCACGGCATAAAGGCACTAAGAGAGTGCAAAAACGTCACAATCGAGGGTTGCGACATAGTTTCGCCCGAATTCGGGTGGTCTACGCACGGCGTAACTATGTCGGATTCGCACGCCGAAAGCGAGTATTTTATGATGCGCGCAACGTCAATTCGCTTCAAAAACGTGGATTTCAAGGGCAAATACAGTTTTCAGTACATCAAGGACGCCGTGTTCGAGGATTGCAACTTCGACACTAAGGACGCGTTTTGGCACGCAGAAAACGTAATCGTCAAAAACTGCGTCGTCAAGGGCGAATACCTTGCGTGGTACTGCGACGGCGTGACGTTCGACCATTGCAAAATCATCGGCACGCAACCGCTTTGCTATTGCAAGAATCTCAAACTCATCGATTGCGAAATGATAGATTGCGACTTCGCCTTTGAAAGAAGCGACGTTGAGGCAACCGTAACCACGCCTGTCATAAGCATAAAGAACGTCTATGACGGACGCGTAACCGTGCCGTCCGTGCAAGAGGTCATTCGGGATAGCGCCGAATTTAGGGGAACTGTTGTCATCCTCGACAAATAAAAACGCCGATTATTTATCGGCGTATCGGCTTAACTGAATATTCGGTTAAGGCAATATTTTGTAGGCTTTTTCAAATGCAGAGCACCTTGCGGATACGGCGCAAAACAAATTTGCAACTTGCTTTGAGGCGCGTTTCAGTCGCACAAAAGTTCGCTTACGCAACCGCAATAGGTTTGACGATATATGCCCCATTTTTTGCAAAGTTGAATGGAACGAAGATAGCCGTCGCGTTTTTTGAAGTCGGACGAGAGATAATCAACGCAGTATTTTTGAGCGATGTTTTTGCCTATCTCGTTTATAAGCGGCGCGTTTTTGTGCGGACTCACCGTCAAAGTGGTGGCAAAAAAGTCGAAATTTTCAATGTTTTCAAGCATATATTTCGCAGTGTTTTCAAGGCGCAAATTGAAACAGAGTGCGCATCTTGCGCCGCCCTCGGGGTCGGATTTATGCCCTCTGACATATGAAATATACTCTTGCTCGTCTTGGCTCGGCACGACAAGTTTTACGCCGTCAAAGTGCGAAACGACATCTTTAAGTGCGTTTTCACGCCTTATAAACTCGTCTTTCGGCAAAATGTTCGGATTGTAATAATAAACGGTGGCGTCAAAGTGCGGCGTGAGATATTCAAGCACACTGCTTGCGCAAGGACCGCAACAGGCGTGCAGAAGCAAGCGAGGTTTTCTCGCCGTTTCTTTTGAAAGTTCGATTTCGTATTCGACTGTGCCGAGCAATGGTTTTTTCATATATTCAGTATATCACATTTTAAGCGGTCGGCGGCAACTATTTTTGTTATTGTTTTATTAAATGCGCTGTGCTATAATTCAAAGTGTATTTATGCGCGCACGCACAGCGTGGGCGCGCGACGGAGGCTATATGGCAAATTGCGTACTAAAAGCCGAAAATATCAAAAAAACGTTCGTTACGGGCGAGGTGGAAACCGAGGTTCTCAAGGGCGTTGACTTTTCGCTCGAAGAGGGCGAGTTTGTCGCAATCGTGGGCGAATCGGGAAGCGGCAAATCCACGCTCCTCTATATCCTTGCCGGCATAGACAAACCGAGCGAGGGCAGAGTGGAACTTTTGGGAAAAGACCTTTGCGCCGCACCCGACGAGGAAATCGCGCGTATGCGCAGGCGCGATTTTTCCTTCGTGTATCAGTTTGACAACCTCGTGCCGAATCTGACCGTCTATGAAAACGTGACATTGCCGCTTGTCCTCGACAAGAAAAAGGAAAGCGAATACAAGGCGCACGTAGACGAGATTTTGACCTATCTCGGCGTAGATAAACGCAAAAACGCATACCCTCGTCAACTGTCCGGCGGCGAGCAACAGCGCGTGGCAATCGCAAGGGCTCTTGCGACAAATCCGAAAATCATTTTCCTTGACGAACCGACGGGCAGCCTCGACAAAGAGCGCGGACGTCAGGTTATGGAACTTTTGAAAGACATCAACAAAAATCGCGGCGTTGCGCTCGTTATGGTTACGCACTCGCCCTCCCACGCCGAGTACGCTTCCAGAATTGTGAAGATGGAAGACGGATTGCT
>CAVKTQ010000070.1:0-7087 GCA_963659105.1 Firmicutes bacterium CAG:238
ACCGCATATTTATGCTTGGTTTTTTCGTAGGCTTGCTTGATTGCTGCGTTGAAAGCGCCCTTGTCAACCGTGTAGTTGAACTTAACTTGGCTCTTTTCCAACTTTTCTGCTGTGTAGTTCATTTGTCCTCCAAGTCCGCGCGAGCAAACTCATTGCCTTGCGGATATATGTTTTCTTAACAAGTGATAGAGATTATAACATAGATATCATTAAAAATCAATTAATTTTGTCGCATAGGATTGCGAGTTTTTATACTCAAGCCTATCGCTCGACGGCGCAAGAAAAAAGAAAGACCCAAAAAGACGGAATTTATTGATTTTAGCGGCAAAAAATAATATACTGACCGTATGGGAAGCGACCTTTTCGCATTGAGTGCGCTCGCAAAGGAACTGAAAGAGGAACTTGTCGGCGCAAGAATAGACAAAATTCAGCAACCCGAAGTTGACGAGTTGCGCTTTTTTGTGCGCGCAAAAGGAAAAAATCAATGCCTCGTCGTGTCTTGCAATGCAGGCGCGCCCCGCATTCACCTCACCAAGAGCAAAAAAACGAGTCCGCAAGTCGCGCCTAACCTCTGCATGTTACTTCGCAAATATTTGCTTTCGGCAACGATAGGCGACGTTTCGATATACAACTGCGACCGCATAATACGCGTTCGTTTCGACGCAAAAACCGAAATGCGCGACGAGGCGACTTTCTACCTTTTCGTCGAGATTATGAACAGGTACTCGAACATCGTCTTCACCGACGAAAACCTTGTCATTCTCGACGCGGTGAAACATCTTCCTCTCGATGCAGAGCGCAATCACGTCGTGCTTCGAGGCGTGCCGTATGCGCCTGTCCAACAAAAGAAAATCAGTTATCTAACCGATTGTTTTGCGGTTTTCGACAATTTCAACGGCGGCGATTTGCACAGATTTATTCAAGACAATATTTCGGGATTTTCGGGCGCGACGATTGAAGAATTGTTGCTTAGGGCAAACGTAAATTCAAACGTCGAAAAACTCTCCGCAAACGAAAAAGAACGCCTATGCAATACCGCTCGGGATTTTGCGAGCGTGTATTCGGACGAGCCGAAAATTCAAATCCGACCTTGCATAATAAACGACAAGGAAGTTTACCCGATTCTCTATCGCTCGCTTGCCGATTCGACGGAATCAAACGTCGTGCGCTTCGAGAGCATGAGCGAGGCATACGATTCCCTTTTTACAGATTGCGACAAGGATATTCGCAACAAGGCAAGGCTCAAATCGCTTGCCACGATTGCAAAACATCTGCGTCAAAAAGTCGAAAAAAATATTGCGATAGACCTTCAAAAACTCACAGAATGCGAGGATATGGACAAGTTCAGACTTTGGGGCGAACTTATCGTAAACTACATCTATCTGATTAAAAAAGGCGACGAAAAACTCGTCTGCACCAACTATTACGACAACTCGCAAGTGGAAATTCCTCTCGATTTGCGCCTTTCGCCGTCCAAAAACTCAACGGCGTATTACGCAAAATACAACAAACTCAAACGCACAAAAGAATTTGTGAGCCAAAAACTCGAAAAGGACAAAAATTTGCTCGAATACGTCAAGTCTATCGAGGACGAAATCGCAAATCTGCCCTACGAAAGCGACACTATCGCCATCGAACAAGAGTTGACTATGCTCGGCGGCACGAAAAAGAAGTCCGCAAAAAACAAAGTTCGCAAAGAGAAAGCCGAACCGCCCTACGTCTATTTTGTGGACGGATTCTATGTTTACAGAGGCAAAAACAATATCCAAAACGACGAATTGACCTTCAAAATCGCCTCGTCAAACGATATTTGGTTGCACCTTAAAAACGAACACGGCTCGCATACGATAATCGTCACCGAAGGGCGACAAGTTCCCGACAAAGTGCTGAAAATTGCAGGTGAAATTACGGCAAGCACCAAACAAGCCTCTTGCGAAGTGGACTACACCGAACGCCGCAACGTCAAACGCAAACCCGACGGACACCCCGGACAAGTGATATACTTCAACTACAAAACAATGGTGTCCGAACCGAACCCGCACAAAAACCTCGAAACGCGCAAATAATGCGCGTTTTTAATTTGTATGTGAATTATAAATAATAAAAACTGAAAAAATAGAATTAATTTTATGAGCAAGAGAACACATTAAACGCCGATATTTGGATGAAGAACAAGGAAACACCCATCGGATGGCAACCCTAATTTACAAGGCGTAAATGAGTTGACAAATGCTATTTTAACAATAATTCATCTAAAAACTGCGCCAAACAGATGCATAACGCGAAAGCACCCCTTGAATGGCAACCCTAATTTACTAATCGTAAATGAGTTGACAGACAAAGGGTGCTGACAAAGTTAGGCGCTGTTTGGCACAGTTTTTAATTTTTGTTGGACCAGATGGGGGCAGGCACCCTCCCCCCACGAGCAATTAGTCTCGACGGCGAAGTTTGATTGATCGGCATAATGGGTGCAGTGCCGAGAAGTCCGCCGAAAGATACGCTGCCCGAATTTTTACCGTAGACGGGAATCACGCGGACGGCGGTGGTTTTGTTGTTGACTACGCCGATTGCGGATTCGTCGGCAATCATTGCGGAAATTACGTCTGAGGAAGTATCGCCCGGAATCGCAATCATATCGAGACCGACGGAACAAATCGCAGTCATCGCTTCGAGTTTTTCGAGGGTTAGAACGCCTTTTTGAGCGGATTCTATCATTCCGACGTCCTCGCTGACGGGAATAAACGCGCCGCTGAGTCCTCCGACGTGCGAAGAAGCCATAATACCGCCCTTTTTCACGGCGTCGTTGAGAAGTGCGAGCGCGGCGGTCGTGCCGTATCCGCCCACGACGTCAACGCCGATTTCTTCGAGGATATGCGCAACGCTGTCCCCTTTTACGGGCGTGGGCGCAAGGCTCAAATCTATGATTCCGAAATGCGCGTCAAGGCGTTTGGACGCTTCTTGCGCGACGAGTTGCCCTACTCTCGTGATTTTGTAAGCGACTTTCTTTATGGTTTCGGCAACGACGGTCAAGTTTTCGCCTTTGACGTGTTTCAAAGCTTCCTCCACTACACCCGGTCCGCTTACACCTACGTTGATGACGCAATCGTTTTCGCCCACGCCATGGAATGCGCCTGCCATAAACGGATTATCCTCGACGGCGTTTGCAAACACCACGAGTTTTGCACAGCCTATACTGTCGTTTTCCCTCGTTAGATACGCGGTTTCCTTGATAACTTTACCCATTAGAGCAACCGCGTCCATATTTATGCCCACTTTGGTCGAGCCGATGTTCACGCTCGAACATACTTTCTTCGTGCAAGCGAGCGCGGCAGGGATTGACTCGATAAACTTCTTTTCGTACTCGGTCATACCCTTGTGTACGAGCGCGGTATATCCGCCCACAAAGTCTACGCCTATTTCGTCCGCGCACTTGTCGAGGACTTTCGCAACCTTTATCGAATCGCCGGTACGCGCAGTGATTATGCTTATAGGCGTTACGCTGATTCGCTTGTTTACAATGGGTATGCCGATTTCGTTTGCGATATCGTCGCAAACTCTAACGAGATTTTTCGCCTTATTCACAATTTTGTCGTGTACTCTTTGGCAAAGAACGTCGATATCGTCGCTCACGCAGTCGAGAAGGGATATTCCCATCGTGACCGTGCGCACGTCAAGGTGCTCGAAAGACACCATTTTGTTGGTTTCAACAACTTCGTTTGCGTTTATCATTTTTCAACCTCAAATACGGTGCATCGACGTGAAAACCAGCTCGTTTTGGATGCGGATTTCAACTCCGATTTCCTCGCCGAGTTGAGAAAGAGATTTGCTTATCGTCGCAAAATCCGCGTTAGACTCGGACAAATCGACAAGCATAATCATTGTAAAATAGTCCTGCATAATGGTTTGAGAGATGTCCTGCACGTTGATTGCAAACTCATAGAGTCTTGTGCTGACTCTCGAAATTATGCCTTTTTGGTCTTTGCCGATGACAGATACAACCGCTTTCATAGTCCTTCCTCGAAAACTTTATACTTGCAAAAATTGATTGCACGTTGAGTTTAGCATTGTAAATGCTATATGTCAATTTGATATGCAAAAAGCCCGATTTTTTCGGGCTTTTCGACGTTATTTCGAAGTGTTGCAAACCTAAAATTTGCGGCGAAGTTTAATTTTCTACACGAAAAATCATTCAATAACCACGCCGTCTTTGAGATTTTCTGCGATTTCTTTGCCGATTTCGTTGGCTTGTTCGCTGCAAAGTGCGATTTCCTCGTTTTTGTCGTCGGAAAGTGCCGAATTGTCGCTCTGAGTTTCCTCTACGCTTTCGTCCGTAAGAGTTTCGAGGATATCCTCGCCAACCGTTTCGACGGGATTTTCAACCTCGACGTCGCAAGGAAGCGCAACCGCTTTCTTGGGCGCAAGGCGTGGAAACAATGCAAAGAAGTGACTTCCCTTGCACACGAAGATTTCTCGCATAATTATGAAGGATGCGAACGCGATCGTACCGCCGAACGTGACGTCGCTCATATAGTGCGCACCGACGACTATACGGCTGATTGCAACCAGCATCGTGATGACGATCGGCGTAACCCAGCAAGCGATTTTGCCCGCTTTTTTATGCTTAAAGTCCACAACGTCTGGAAGCATAATGAGCGCATACGACATACCTGCCGCGCAAGTATGTCCGGACGGGAACGACTTAAACGCGTCGCTTGCGCCGGGATATGCGTCGATAAAGGAATTGATTATCGCCTCGTCGGGTTGACCGTTGCGAACGTACCAAGGCGTGTAGCCCTGCAACAACCCTGCGTTGATAAGGCGTTGTCCGACGTCGGAGTTGATCGCTCTGTATCTCATACGACCGACGGGGTCTTTGACGATGAGGATAATGATATTTGCAAGCACGCAAGCCGCAAGAGCCGCAACCACCCACCATACGAGCCTTTTGAGCGTTTCCGCTTTCAACGGACGAAGAGCAAGCAACGTAAGAGCCTGAATCGTGAGCGCAACGAGAATCTGACTTGCAACCACCGCGCCGTTGTGACGATATTCGTACACCGCCGCGCCTGCCGCGCCGATTTCGTTTGCGGCGTGTTCGATGACGTATTTCATAACGTCTTTGATATAATACCACCAAGCGACTGTGCCTACAAGCGCAAAAACGACCGCAAGAGCAATCGCCCATTTCTTTTTGTCGAAACACTTTGCAAAGTACCAGCAAAGAATCACGGTGCAAATGCTCAAAAGGATATAAATCGGCGACGTTCCGACAGCCTCGCCCACTACGCCGAACAAATCGTTTGCAAGATAATCGCCGGGTTTCAATGCGTTTTTGGTGAGAATTTTGCTCACTTGAAAGTCGCAATACGTCGCAACCAAAATGAGAGAAACAAACAGCACCGCAAACAAGCAAAGCGCAATTATCGTTCTTGATTTGATATTAAGAGATTTCATAAAATAACCCCTGATAAATTTACTGCTTACATATTTTACCATACAACAACGATTTTATCAATACATCCTCTGAAAATTGTATTAAAATTGAATTTTAATTGCAGGTTTGTCAGATTTTTACCCAAAAGTATTCGCAAATTTGCCGAATTTTGAAATACTTTTGTCGCAACTAACATCATTTTTGCAGTGCGAATATAATTTGCAATTTGAGGATACAATACATTCGGCGACAAAATCCTGCCACCCTAAAAAGTCAAACTCGCTACGATGACAAAAATTGGGTATTGCAATATACGACGGAATATGGTATATTAAGCGTAGGAAATGATTCCTGCTATGTTTGTGATGATGCTCTATTTTGAACCACAAATTTTATACGGGATGACGCGTCCGACAAAAATGCAGAGATGTCATGCCTCGCAAATTCAGTGGAAGACAGAAACTGCACGGCAGTCTTTACCCACCCTGCTATACGGCGGGTTTATAAAATGGCATCACACGGCGGTGCGGGACAATCAAGAGAAAAACAGTCGCTCAGTCGAGCGACTGTTTTTTTTTGATAATTGCGCAAAGTTATAAAAAATGATGTTTTATATTAAGTTGTGATATTTAAATGTTGATAAAAAAGAAGCGTGACGCAAGGTTTTAAGCGCAATATTTGAGCGTCAGACAAGAAAGGCACATCTTGAATCAAAACCCAGTGTACATAGTCGTACACGATTTTGAGGCAAGATGTGCCTGACGAAGTATCACGCCAAATAGCGCGCTTAAAATGCCCAGTTGCCGTTGCGGAAAATGGCTATATCCTCCCCCGCTCTCGTATGAGCCGTCACGTTAAGATCTTGCGAGCCGATCATAAAATCAACGTGGATGATGGAATCGTTGATACCTTTTTGACGGCATTCTTCGAGGGTGTATTTGTCGTAATCTTTGATGCAATTTTCGAAGCCGTGACCGAGTGCGAGATGACAACAAGCGTTCTCGTCGAACAAAGTGTTGAGGAAGGTAATTTCGGAATTGCGAATGGGCGAATCGTAAGGAACGAGAGCGCACTCTCCGAGATATGCGGCGTTTTCGTCCATTGAAATCATTTGTTTGAGAAGTTCCTCGCCTTTTTCGGCGTGTACTTCGACCGCTTTGCCGTTTTCAAAGCGCACGGAGAAATTTTCGATGAGTTCGCCGCGATAGGAAAGCGGACGAGTTGCGTATACGATACCTTCCGCCTTGCCCTTCATAGGCGACGTGAAAACTTCCTCGCTCGGAATGTTGGGATTGAACTCTACACCGCCGAGCGTAAACTCGCTTCCGCCGAGAAAGAGTGCGTCGGGAATGAGCCATACGGTGAAATCCGTGCCGTTAGATGCCGTATAATGCAATGATTCGATGCCGAGCGAGTTGAGATAATCGTATCTTGCTTTGAGGTCGACATTATGTTCGTTCCAAGCCTCTACGGGGTCGTCGCCGTCTGCTCTGGACGTATAAAGGATTGCGTTCCAAAGTTTCTCGACAGCCTTGCCGACTCTTTCGTTCGGGAAAACCTTTTTTGCCCACGCTTCGCCTGGTACCGCTGCGATACACCATTGATATTTGTTGTCCATTTCGTCGCGAAGGGGCTTTACGATGGGATAAATCG
>CAVKTQ010000071.1:0-6990 GCA_963659105.1 Firmicutes bacterium CAG:238
AAGCGAGGCGAACATCTTTGAGGATTTGAGATTGTTGCTCGTGCCTTGATTGAGCAACGGCATAGGATAAACCATATCCCCCGTGACCGCAACGAAGTCCGCATTTGCGTTTTTGACAATCTTTTCGACAGCCGCAAGAGCGAGTTTGTCTTTTTTGCGAGTGCCGAGAGAGCCGCCGATGTGAATGTCGGTAAGTTGCAAAATTCTGAAAGGCTTGCCCTTCTCTTTTACGATAACTTCTCTGCCGTCGCGATTTTCGAAACGTCCGTTCATTTTAGCCCTCTATGTCGTCAATCGACGTTTTATCTTCGTTTTCGGTTATATCAACTTCGGATTGTGCGATTTCCTCGTCTGTTTCGGCAATTTCTCCGAGCGAACCTTCAACGCCTTCGGCTATGTCGGTTTCTTCTTCGACGATGTTGCCTTCCTCGTCGAGTTTTACGGACGGGTCAACGACGTCTTCGGGATCGACCTTGCCGTAAAGTTCGGCAATGAGCGCTTCTCTTTCCGCACTTTCCTCGTCGGTGAGAGTCTTGCCCGATTTTCTCGCTTCGATAAAGTAGCGGATTCTGGTGAGTTTCGCGCTGGTAATCTTATATCTGAACGAAGCGATAAGCGCAATCGTGATAAACACCGCAACCGAGACGCCGAGCGTCAAACGAACGACGAGCAGAACGGTGTCCGATTGCGCGACATATTCGGAAGGGTCGTTTGATGTGTTGGAAACATATCCGAGCTCGCCGATAACCCAGCCGACCATACCCACGCCGAGACCTCCGCCCATCTTTCTTGCGAGGGTCATCATACCGCTGTACGTTCCCGTCGGGCGTTGACCCGTTGCCATTTCGGCAACGTCCACAGTGTCGGGGAAGATGATCCACGGCATCATTTGCGCGCCGCCGAAGCCGAGACCCATAACGAGCGCGACGATGGGAACGAGTACGGGCGGCGCCCAACTCGGGTCCATTGCCGCAAGCATAATGCCGCCTGCGATGTAGAACGGAAGTCCCATACGGAAAGCGAATTGTTTGCTCTTTTTGTCCATCATAACGCGAGCGAGCGGGAACATAACCACCGCCGCCACCATCATAGGCGCAATGATAAACAACGATGACATTTTCATTCCAAACAGTTCGTAGCCGTGCCATACGTCCGTTGCGTAGTAGACTGCAAGAGCCGAGATGATGTCCATACAGATGAACGCCGTGACGTACATCACGATGTGCCAGCGATAAGAGCGATTCTTGTACGGTTGCGCATAACTGTTGACAAATTGTTTGAAGTTGAATTTTTGTTTGGGGGTTTTGGGTTTGATACGCTCTTTGACAAACAAGCCGCAGATGACAAGTCCGCCGCCGAAAAGCGTGCCGAACACCAAACTCATACAGAGCCAGAATTGCGTCGAATCGAGTTGCGGAACGAACAGGAATCCCGTTCCGTCGGGATTGGTGAGAGCCTCGATGAACATAAGCGGCAAAACGTAGCCGAGTCCCGAAGCGATGGCAGTGAAAATAAGTTTGACGGTGTTTGCGTTGTTACGCTCTCTGAACGAAGGCGTAATGTCGCTTGCCATCGAGCAGTACGGCACTTGCGTAACCGTCGAACAAGTGTTCCACAGCAGATACATAACGATTATGTACGCCGTGAATCCGCCCACGCTCACGCCCCATTGTCTTACGGGCAAGAACACGAGGAATATGCACAAAAACAAGGATATGCCGCCAAAGAACATATATGGTTTTCTTCTTCCCCACTTGCCGCGCGTGTTGTCGGAAATGAAGCCCATAAACGGGTCGGTGATTGCGTCCCAGAACTTTGCGATCATCATAATCGAGGAAGCAACACCAAGCGCAATGCCGTTTTTGGTCATATAGGCGAGCATAACGCAAGACATCATGCTCACGCCGCCGCCGTCCATAAGACCGCCGATGCCGTAGGCTAGTTTCTCTTTGAGAGGCACTCTGTCCGCTTCCGCTATGGGTTCGGGCGTAGTAGTTTTGGTTTTTTCTTTTTTCACATTACACCTCAAAAAAGGATTTACAAAATCAATTTTAGCATACGAGCGCGCGCATAACAACCCCGAAATACAAAAAAACCGCAGAGTTTCTGCGGTTTTTGCCTGTTTTTTCAACAAATGCGATGTCTTTTTTGTACGCCGTCTGCGATTTTTCGCTCGCAAGGCGAGTTTTTCGCTTTGAAGATTACTTCCTCGTGCGGATTTCCTCGCTCACGAAGTTTACAAATTCGTCAAGCGACATCGTCTTGGTTTCTGCGGTGTCTCTGAAACGCACCGCAACCGTACCGTTGTCCGATTCCTGTTGACCGATGACGAGCATATACGGCACTCTGTCCACGACTTGCGCTTCCCTTATCTTGTAGCCGATTTTCTCGTTGCGGTCGTCGTACTCGGTGCGAATCTTCGCCGCGCGCAACGCCTCGTACACTTTTCTTGCGTATTCGTCGTGCTTTTCGGACACGGGCAACACTTTGACTTGAATAGGCGCGAGCCAAGTCGGGAATTTGCCTGCGAAATGTTCGGTGAGTATGCCAATAAATCTTTCAATCGAGCCGTAAACGACGCGGTGAACCATAATGGGTCTTTGTCTTTCGCCGTTTTCGTCAACGTATTCCAGTCCGAAGTTGAGCGGCATTTGGAAGTCGAGTTGGATTGTGCCGCATTGCCACGTTCTTCCGAGCGTGTCTTCGAGGTGGAAGTCGATTTTCGGTCCGTAAAACGCGCCGTCGCCCTCGTTGACAATGTACGGAAGTCCGATCTTTTCAAGCGCGGTGATAAGTCCGTTGGTCGCCGCTTCCCAATCCTCGTCGCTTCCCATACTGTTTTCGGGACGAGTGGAAAGTTCCACAAAATATTTGAATCCGAACTTGCTGTACACTTCGTTGATTAGGTGAACCACGCCGATGATTTCGTCGGTGATTTGTTCCCTTCTCATAAAGATGTGCGCGTCGTCTTGGGTGAAGCATCTGACTCTGAAAAGTCCGTGAAGCGCGCCTTTGAGTTCGTGACGGTGGACAAGTCCGAGTTCGCCCACGCGCAAAGGCAAATCGCGATAACTGTGCGGCTCGCTCTTGTAAACCATAACGCCGCCCGGGCAGTTCATCGGCTTTACGCAGTACACTTCGTCGTCGATGATTGTGGAATACATGTTGTCCTTATAGTGATCCCAGTGGCCGCTCGTTTCCCAAAGATGACGGTTCATAATCATAGGCGTGGACACTTCGACATAGTGGTCGCGAGTGTGAATTTCGCGCCAGTATTCTATGAGCGAGTTCTTAATTGCCATACCGTTTGGGAGGAAGAACGGGAATCCCGGCGCTTCGTCGCAGAGCATAAACAACTTCATTTCCTTACCTATGCGGCGATGATCGCGCTTTTCGGCTTCTTCGAGAAGTTTGAGATAGTCGTCGAGTTCCTGTTGAGTTGCAAAAGCGGTGCCTTTGACCCTTGTGAGCATCTTGTTGTTCTTGTCGTTTTTCCAGTATGCGCCCGACTGTCCCATAATCTTGAACGCTTTGAGGGCTTTGGTGTACGTGAGGTGAGGACCTACGCACATATCGATGTATTCGCCTTGTTGATAGAACGTGATTGTCGCGTCTTCGGGCAAGTCCGCGATATGCTCGACCTTGTACTTTTCTCCTCTTTCTTTCATAAGCGCAACCGCTTTTTCGCGATCAAGCGCAAACGCCTTGATGGGCAAGTTCTCTTTGACGATTTTCTTCATTTCGGCTTCGATGCGAGCGAGGTCGTCGTCGGTGAGTTTGGTGTCGCCGAGGTCTACGTCATAATAGAATCCTTTTTCGTTTGCGGGACCGTACGCAAAGTCCGCTTCGGGGAAAAGGCGTTTGATTGCCTGCGCCATAATGTGCGCGGCGGTGTGACGGATAACGTGCAACTCCTCTGCCTTGTCGGTGATTTCGCCAACCGTACCGTTGTTGTAAACAACTTTCATAAAATGCTCCTTCTATGATTGAATTTCATATATATTTTCATATATTTTAGGCGGCTTTCAAACAAAAAAGCCCTCGAAAAAACGTATTACAACGCTTTTTGCAAGGGCGCATAAATGCTCGGTTCCACCTTGATTTTTACTCGTTTTATCCTTTGACGCAAGGTATGCGGCGACGCTTACTGCTGTTTCGGCGCGCGACTCCGGAATGGTCTTCGCTCGACCCTCGCAAAGAAACTCGCAGCGAACGTTTCTCTCTCTGGGTGCGGAAAAATCGAGTTACTCTTTCCTTCACAGTCTTTATAAAATTTTCGTTTAGATTATAACACCCTAAAATTAGGCTGTCAATTTATTTTGTTTATTTGGCATTTGCGCACATATCACTGCGCAATAGGCGCGTCGATTTCTTTCTTTTGGTCGTTGCTTAGCGTAATCAGCGTATTGTCAACGCCGAGTTTGTAGAGCAGATTCTTCATTGCGACGTCGAGCGGTTGGCCCTCGCGATAGTCCGCTTGGAAAATCCAGTCCACCCTCTCGTGTTTAAGAAGCGGTTGCACCTTTTCTTTTTGCCCGTCCTGATAGAGCGCGATCGAGTGTCCGCCCGACAGTTTGACAAGTTTCATACAAGGCACGTCCGTAAGTCCGTCGCCGAGATAAATCATATTGTTGAAAAACACTCGTCTTTCGCTATCGGGAGTGGATGCGTTGACTGCGGTGTTGTTGCTGATGTCCAAAACGCCCTTGTTTATGCGGTATACAAACTGCGTTTTGTTGGTGTAGTTGACCGCCATTTTCGCCCAAATGGCTTTGCCGTCCTCGCCGTACAAAAACTCGCTTGCAAATATCTTTTTGAAGTGTTTTGCAATGCTCGTTCCGTCTATAATCTCTTTAAGACCCGATGAAAGAACGTAGTGTTCCACCTCTACGCCGGCAGCCTTTCCGTATTCGTTTATGCGCTCGAACCAGCATTCGACCCCCGGCAAATACACCACGTGTTGTCCGCACTCGACGAGGTCTTCTCTTTTGAGGGGCATGCCGTTTTCTTCGGCGCGAGTCATCATTGCGTACATATAAGCAAGCACGCTGTCCATTTGTTGCTCGGAAGCGAGCGTTTGCGTTCCGTCCCAAAAATCGTCGGGTTGCATGCCGAGGCTCGGGATAAACGTATACTCCTGCATATCGCGCGTGATAAGCGTTTTGTCGAAGTCATACATTATCGCGACAATAGGTTTTTTCATTTGACGCACCTTTGAATTTTTTTTGCAAATTGTATTATAACACACTCCCGTGCGCATTTCAAGTATGTTTATTCGGGGTGTGGGGCGAAGCCCCCACCTATAATTACATAAGTTTTTTTATTTGGAAGTTGCTGATTTAGGGTATTAATATACGGTTTCGCAGCCACCCAAACGTCGCTCGTAGACAGGCGGAGCCGTAGTTTATGAAACGACGAAGAATCGTTGTGAGCATCCACTTCCGCCGTTGCAACTGCCGAGCCGCCTCAAAGTTGCAACCCCTTACGTCACAAACAAATGCTCTGATTTGTTTGTGACAGGACGTTTGCGCCAAAATATTTGTCAAGCCATCTTGAAAAGATGGGTGACAAGTGTTTTGCATTCGGCGCAAAACAATTATTAATTGTTCACATAAGAGGTGTTTTTCTGAATAACATCGTGCGCGCCGCCCTCTTTTATGCTGATTGCGGAAACGAGCGTCATCTTTGCGTCTTTGTGCAAAGCCTCTATCGTCGTTGCGCCGCAGTTGCACATCGTGGATTTGACCTTGTACAAACTCTTGCGGACATTGTCTTTGAGGCTGCCTGCATACGGAACGTAACTGTCCACGCCTTCTTCAAATCCGAGACCGCTCTTGCCGCCCAAATCGTAGCGTTGCCAGTTTCTTGCGCGGTTGCTGCCCTCGCCCCAATACTCTTTGACGTAGTTGCCGTTGATGACAAGTTTGTTGGTTGGGCTTTCGTCGAATCTTGCAAAGTATCTGCCGAGCATAAGGAAGTCTGCGCCCATTGCCAAAGCAAGCGTCATGTGGTAATCTTGCACGATTCCGCCGTCCGAGCAAATGGGGATATAAACGCCCGTCTTTTTGAAGTACTCGTCGCGAGCCTCCGCAACCTCGATGAGAGCGGTCGCCTGACCTCTGCCGATACCCTTTTGTTCACGGGTGATGCAGATAGAGCCGCCGCCGATACCCACTTTTATGAAGTCCGCGCCGCAGTCCGCAAGGAAGTTGAAACCGTCCTTGTCAACGACGTTGCCTGCGCCCACTTTGACCTTGTCGCCGTAGTTTTTGCGGATATAATCGAGAGTTCTCTTTTGCCATATGGTGTAGCCCTCGGAGGAATCGATACACAACACGTCCGCTCCCGCTTCGATGAGAGCCGGCACTCTTTGCTCGTAGTCGAGAGTGTTTATGCCTGCGCCGACCATATACCTCTTGCTCGAATCCAAAAGTTCGTCGGGGTTCTTCTTGTGTTGGTCGTAGTCCTTGCGGAAGACCATATACAGCAATCTGCCCTCGTCGTCGATGATGGGGATGGAATTGAGTTTGTGATCCCAAATTATGTCGTTTGCCTCGATGAGCGTCGTGTTTTGCGGCGCGGTGATGAGTTTTGCAAGCGGAGTCATAAACTCTTTCACTTTGAGAGAGGGCGACATACGGCTCACTCTGTAATCGCGGCTTGTCACCATACCCAAAAGTTTACCGTTCGATGTTCCGTCGTCGGTGATGGGAATCGTGTTGTGACCCTTTTGCGCAACGAGATTAAGCACGTCGGCAAGCGTATTTTCTGGGGTAAGGTTGCTGTCCGACACGACAAACCCCGCCTTGTACGCTTTCACTTTTCTGACCATTTCCGCTTCGCTTTCGATGGATTGCGAGCCGAATATAAAAGAAATCCCGCCTTCTCTTGCCAAAGCGATTGCGAGCGTATCGTTGCTCACCGATTGCATAATGGCAGAAGTCATCGGGATGTTGAGAGATATTTGGGGTTGCTCACCCTTTTTGAATC
>CAVKTQ010000072.1:0-6858 GCA_963659105.1 Firmicutes bacterium CAG:238
GCCGTAGGACATCTTGCCTTGCCACTTTACGTCTTTTTCATAGTCCACCACTTCGCCGTCGATAAGCACTTTGTCGGGAAGCATTTTCAAACTGTGACAGTCGTAGCCGAAAGTTATTTCGACGGGCAAATCCGATTGCATGGCGTTGGTTGCGACGAACGTCGCCTTATAGTCCTTTCCCGATAAAATAGCGGTTGCCGTGTCCTCCACCTCTATCACGCCTTGAAGGGATACGTTCTCGGTGCTTGCTTCGATACGTTCGGGCATACCGCAAATCCATTGCAAAAGGTCGAGAGTGTGAATGGCTTGATTTATGCACACGCCGCCCCCTTCCGTCGCCTTTTTGCCTCGCCATTCGCCCGAAGCGTAATACGTCGCGTCACGGTGCCAAAGCACGAGGGCAAGCGCGGATTTTATCTTTTTGTCTTTGAGATATTCCTTTGCAAAAACACTGGAATTGTTGAATCTGTTTTGGAAGCATACGCCGAACGTAGCCTTCGATTCGTCTTGCGCCTTTTGTATGCGCTCGATGTCCTCGTATTTTATGCAAAGCGGCTTTTCGCAAAGCACGTTTATGTCGTGTTCGAGGGCGAAAATCGACATATCGGCGTGCAGATAATGCGGCGTGCAGATATGAACGACGTCTATTTTGCCGTCCTCTATCATTCGCTTATAATCCGTATACTTCCTTTCGGCGTCGAACGAGGCGAGTTTGCTTTCGTCGATATCGCAAATCGCGACGATGTTTTCGCCTTGATTTTTCAAAGTGTCGTAATGCACTTTGCCTATAACGCCGAGTCCGATAATAGCACTATTCATACTTTCACCTGCCGCCAACAAGTATAGCACCCGATTATTTTGAGGTCAACACTCATTTTTGCTAAATCCGTTCCAAAATACACGCTTTTGCAACGTTTCTGCGCACTTTTTTAGGCATTTTCACAAGATATTCGTTTATTCTATACGACTTTTCGCATATCATGCGGCAAAGGCGATTTTTCAAATATCCTTATCAAACGAAGCCGCAACGCCTTTACAAAGTTCGATTTTGATGTTATCATAATCTCAACTGAATAGAATACGGTTTGAAAAGTTGTTATGCTGAGTAGATTTGGACATCGGGTTCGATTCCCGAACAACCGCCATTGCTGTATTTGAAAGTCGCCGAGTATTTTCGCACGTTTTTCATAAGTCAGTAAGTCTGCCGTATTTGAGCGTCGTCAAGGCAAAAACGCGTTCCCGATTTGCCTATACGCACGCAATGAGGGAAAGCGCAGAAAGTGCGTTTTTTGTTTTTATAACGTCAAAAATTTGCACGAAAGGCACTCTTGATTTTCACCTTGTCGAAAGCGTAAAACAGTAAAAACAGGCGGTTAGATTCTTGAAAAACAAAATTCAAGATATGTAACGGCATAGAGGAATTTGAAAACGAATTCCGCTTTGCAACGACGTATCGAGAATTTGAAAAATAAGGAGAATAACCTATGAAAAACAGAAACACGAAGATTTTGTGTTTGGCTCTCGTGCTTGCGCTCGTGCTTACGATTGCGCTCGTCGCGTGCAATCCCAAAGACGAAACGCCTACCCCCGACGCACTCAGTCAAAGTTTGAAAATTTCAATCAACAACTTCCTTGTTAGCACTGCATTTTCAACCGAAAAATCCACTGCAACAACTCAAGCAAGAGTGCCGCTTATGTATTCGAGATACCTCAAAGGCAACGTCTACACGGAAGCGGACGCGGAATCGTTCAAGACGAATTTGCAAAAAATCGACAGCGTTATCGACGAAAGCGGCAATCTTTCGGACGAACTCTACGAAAAAGACGGTTGCCCCCTCTACACCAAATCGAGTTACGAGTGGAACGGCGAAGTTCACGAGAGCAAAAACGGTTGGCAAAGCATCGTGGACTATGCGTACAGTTGGTCGCTTATGTACAATCAATATAAGCAATACTTGTCCACAACCAACAAAACGGACGCATCCTTTGACAAATACGTCGAAAAAATCGTCAACTACCTCAAAACCGCCGATTCTTCCGACACATACTACGGCACGGCATACGGCTACGACAAGGCAAGCAGCATCGTTCTCACCCTTGCAAACCTCAATGCAAACATAAAGGCAAACGCACCGACAAGCGTCGACGCACTTCTTTCCTACTATGACACGGACAAGGACGGTAACTTCACAAAATACATCGGCAGCCCCAACTGGATCGGCTTTACGGGCAGACCCCTCGCAAGCGGCTCGCTTTTGAGAGGAGAAGAAAAATACAGCCTTGTGTACGAAAAGACGATGCAAGGCATCTACCCCTACGACGATACGAAGGGCGACGCATACTACAACTTCAAAATCGACGATATGATTAACCTCGACCGCCTCTTTGACGACTACGGCAAAGAAATCGTGTCGCAATACGGCTCTTACGGCGATTCGAGATACGGCATTTTGTACGGCTACCTCAACGGAATCAACATGACCAATTACACCAAATCCGTTGACGACGGCAAAACGTATAACGTGCTTCAAAAGTGGGTCGACACCCTCGAAAAAGACTCCGACGGCAACTACGTCCTTGCAGACGGCGTAGATATGGCGGTTGCGATTTGCTACGTTTACGTTTCCGAAATCGGACTCGACGCTCCCCCGACCCCAATCGGTTCTTATAACAGCGCAACGTCCGTCATCTCTCTGGGCTAAACGAAAATACAATCGACAAACATAATCGAAGTCGAAAAAAAGCAACCGAAAATCCATATAAAGAAAGACAATCGGCAATGCGGTGAATAATCGATTTCGACAAGAGGCGCATATGAACACACGCAAAAAGACGTTCTTGACGGTTTTGACGGCGGCAATGCTGATCGTGCTTTGTCTTGCACTTTTTGCGTGCGACAACGGCGTTTTGGGCGGCGATGAAACGTCAAGCGACGGCGCAAAGTATGCGGTCGTTGACGGAAAACAACTCTACTTCACTCTCGAACTTCGCAATCCGAGTTCGGAAACGGAGATTTCGGATGGAGATTCTCGCCCGCACTCGAAAACGGACGGCGAGTTGATTTGCGAATGGCAGATTCCTTGCTACGGGAATACGGTCTACGAGTCTATCGTCAAATTTTTCGAGAACAGACAAGACAATATTTCTTTCCGTCTCTCCCAACACAGGTTCTATATGTTTCACGAAGCGGCGCTCGAAAACGGCGTTTACAACCTCGAAAACGCTTATATAAGCGCGGACGGCTCGTATGCAAAATGCGCCAACTTCCAAACTCTGTTCGGCGAGGACGAAACGGCGGGAACGCTTGACGACCTCAAAGTTTTGGTGATAGTATATCAAGGATGGTTATATTAACCAAAAGGTGTCAAAATGAAAGGTATTTCTTTACAAAAGGCTGAACGCTTGGCAAGAACAAGCGGAATCAAAGGCTGGGTTGCAATGTTCACGTTGCTCGGCGTTATGTGCTACGACCAGTTTATTTTGGAAATTCCGTTTGCAAACGTCGTATTCCCTATTTTGGTGATTTGCGCCGCTTGTATGAATCCTGCAAAAAACGCGGTTTTGATAATCGTTTATTCGATTATCTTCGAACTCAGTTGCATCGCGTGGTTTCCGTCCGAACTCTTTAGAGTTCAATGGTGGCTTCTCACCGTCACAATCGGCTATTCCATGCCCCTCTTTTGCTACAAAGTTTTCAACCGTAAACACGAGGATATGAGTGTAATTTCTTACGCCGCCCTCGCCGCGCTTTCCGAACTCTTGTATTTTTGGGTCTACGTCGTGGCAACCGTGCTTATTTGGAAAGTGCCGTTCGGCGCATACTTCCTTTCCGACATCCCCTACGAACTGGGCGGTTGCCTTGCAACGTTCGTGTGCGCGCTTCCCGTCGCCGTACTCTACAAACTCTCGACAAAGGAACTCGTGCTTGGACAAAACGCAAAACGCCCAGTTCTCGCGCCGCAAATCTGAGCCTTTCGAAATTACCGACTTTTCAAAAACGGACTTGAGTTTCAAGTCCGTTTTTCACATCCTGCCGAGCGCATTTTATGGCATATCTTATCAAACGTAGCTATGTTATCTCTTACTGTGAAGCGACGTTATCTTACCCTGCGTAACGTCAATAGTTTCGAGCGAACAAAACGAATTATAGAAGCGAATTGTGCATGTGAATAAAACCGACAACAGGATAAAACCAATCAATTAGATTCAAAACTTGACATCGCCGCCCTTTCGTGGTATCATACGCTTGCTTCGAGGGAGTAGACATCTCGTAGAGATGCAAGTCAACACGCTGACCTTTTGGTCTGGCTTGCCTTAAACGTCGAGACTCAGGCACGGTTTTCGTGCTTGATTTTTTTTTCAAGGCGCTAAAATCGATACAAAATCCACCAAAAAAAGAGAGAGAAAAATGAGTGATTTTGAACTGATTTTGATTGCAATCGGCTTGTCTATGGACGCTTTTGCCGTGTCCGTATGCAAAGGTCTTTCCACCAAAAACCTCAAAACGTGGCAAATGTTCGTCACGGGCGCGTGGTTCGGGATATTCCAAGCCGTTATGCCGCTTATCGGCTATTTTCTCGGCTCGACGTTTGAAAGTTACATAACGTCGGTTGACCACTGGGTCGCATTCGTGCTGTTGTCATTTCTCGGCGCAAAAATGCTCAAAGAAGGCTTTTCAAAGGAAGAAAACGACGCAAACGACTCGTTTTCCGTCCTCACGATGTTCCCTCTTGCCGTCGCGACGAGTATCGACGCACTCGCCGTCGGCATTACGTTCGCTCTGCTTCCCGACGTAAACATATACGAAGCCGTTACGCTTATCGGCTCGATTACCTTCACCCTATCCTTTGTCGGCGTGCGAATCGGCAACATATTCGGACTGAAATTCAAATCGAGCGCAGAGGTTATGGGCGGCACCATTCTCATCCTTATGGGCGTAAAAATCCTCTTGGAACACTTGGGCGTACTCGGATAAAACGTTGCCCATATATTGTTTGAGCAAATAAAAGCCGACGAAAACGTGCTTAAACGCAAAAAAATACGAATTGCCAAAACAAAAAAATAAAAATCAGTTGCAAGAATAATTGATTTATGGTATATTCAATCTTGCGCCGGCGTGGTGAAACTGGCAGACGCGCTGGACTCAAAATCCTGTGGACTAATCATCCGTGTCGGTTCGAGTCCGACCGCCGGCACCAACGAAAAAACAACCTTGCAAACAACCGTGAGGTTGTTTTTTCATATATCGGCACAAGCCGAGTGCTTGCACGCGAGATTGTGCCGATATATGAAAAAAAATTAGCGTTTACGCTTTTGCAAGGTTGCTTTTGAGTGCCCGTAGGCGGTATTTTATACCGCCACACATATTTTGTTCTTGTTTATTTCATACACTCGTTGTATAATATCTTTATTCTCATTTGCGAGGTAATTTATGAAAAACCAAAACGGATACGTTGACAGTTTTGTAAAACTCATTCAATGCCCCACCGTCACCAATAGCGGTCACGAATACTTCGAGGCTTTCCACAAGGTTCTCGACGAGGAATTTCCCAATGTCAAGCAAACTTGCGAGAAAATCGAAGTGGGCGGCGACGTACTTCTTTACAAGTGGCGCGGCAAATCTTCCGCTCGTCCGCTCGTGCTTATGGCGCACCAAGACGTCGTTCCCGCAGTCGGCGGCGACTGGAAATATCCCCCGTTCAGCGCAACAGTCGTTGACGGCAAAGTGTACGGCAGAGGCGCAATGGACTGCAAAAACACGCTCTTTTCCACCATTCAAGCCGTTGACGAACTCATCGAACAAGGCTTCGTGCCCGAACAAGACGTGTATTTGAGTTACAGCGACAACGAAGAAACGTCGGGTCCGGGCGCTTCTATGGCGCGCGACTGGTTCAAATCTCAAGGCATAACCCCCTTCCTCGTGGTTGACGAAGGCGGCGCAATCATAAAAAAGGCTTTCAGCCTTATGAAAAAAGACGTTGCGGCGGTCGGTATTTTGGAAAAAGGCTACGCCGACGTAAAGTTTATCGCGCACGGCAAAGGCGGTCACAGTTCGCAACCGCCGAAACATACGCCAATTGCAAGACTTGCGGCGTTTGTGAACTACTGCGAACATCACACCGTTTTCAAACCCAAGATGTCCAAAGCGGCAAAGGCGATGATTTACGGACTCGGCGACGCGCTTGCTTCCCCTCTCAAAGGATTCTGCAAGACGATAGGTCTTACGGGCTGGTGTGTGTCCAAACTCGCGCCGAAAATCAATGCGGCATACGGCAATTCGATGTTTGCAACCACTATGGTGTTTACGATGTCGAGCGGCGCGTCCGCTCCGAACGTAATTCCGCAAGACGCGTGGGTTGTGGCAAACTTGCGCTTTGCGCCCACCGATAAGAGCGAAGATTGCTTCAACAAACTGCGCAAACTCGCAAAGAAATACGATCTCGAAGTTGAAGTTTTGCAATCTCGCGAAGCGTCGCCTATGATCGACATCAACGGCGAAGGCTATCAAATGTACAAGAAAGCACTCAACGAAGTGTACCCCGACGTCGCAGTCGTGCCATATCTCATGTTCGGCGGAACGGATTGCAGAGTTCTGCAACAAATTGCAACCAACGCAATACGTTGTACGCCCTGCGCCCTCTCGTTCGACCAACTCGGCGGTATGCACGCCTCCAACGAAAACGTGGATATAAAATCCATCGAAGAATGCGTCGGCTTCTTCAAGAAGTTTATTCAAGAGTACAAATAAAAAGCAAAAGTTATGACAAAAGCACCTTGTTCGCAAGGTGCTTTTTTGTTGGTTTGGTGAATTATACTTTCAAGTGCAACACCTAAAAATAAAAAGACAGTTCATACAAA
>CAVKTQ010000073.1:0-3197 GCA_963659105.1 Firmicutes bacterium CAG:238
GGCTCACAGAAGAAGATGAGGAAAAGATCGGGTTTTATCTAATGCGAGCATACGATAAACTTAAAGAAGAATACGCTCTTAAAAACGGCGTTGGCAACGCTCGCTCAAGCGTTGAAAGTTCGACTTTCAAAGGCGTGTTTACGATAGGCGATTTTTACAGAAGATACACCGGCTCGGACGGTGCGCCGACCACTTGGCAAGAGTGGCTGTACACCGACTCGTTCTATTTTGCCGAAGCGACAAACGGCGAAGTGTTCCGCGACGATTTGGGCGAGTTTACGAAAATCCGAAACGAGATTTTGAACGGTATGCCCGAAGACGTACGAATCAAGAAAATCGGCTCGTGCGCTTTGAGGGCGGCGCAGTCGGGGCAGTATAACTACGCTCGGTGCATAAAGCACGGCGAGGACGGGGCGGCTATGCTCGCGCTCGGCGAGTTTGTCAAGTCCGCTTGCGAACTTGCTTTCTTGCTTGAAAAAATGCATATGCCGTACTACAAGTGGGCGATAAGACAAATGCGCTCGCTCTCAAAATTCGGCTCGCTTGCCGACCCTCTCGAATTTCTGCTCACGGCGGACAACGACGAGAGCGGCAAAAGGGTGAAAAGAGAAATCGTCGAGGACGTTTGCGGCGCGTTTGCAAAAGAGATGAACGAGCAATTCGAGTTGAAAATCGAAGGGAACTATCTCGAACCGTTCGGTTACGCAATTCAGAAACGAATCAAAAATGCGGACATACGCAATTTGCACGTTATTTTGTGAGGTAAATATGGTTGTTTTGAACGTCTATTACAAGGGTGAAAACGGCAATGCGAAACGCTTTGTCGAAGAAATGGAAAAGAGCGGAATCGCGCCGTCCGTGCGCGCGGAAGAAGGGAACATCGCATATGCGTATTTTTCCGCGCTCGGCGACGACGAAACCGTGATACTCGTCGAAAAATGGGAAAGCCAACGCGCGCTCGATTTGCACCAAGCGCAAAAGAAGATGAAAACCATTGCGGCTTTGCGCACGGATTTGGGATTGTCCGTTTGCGTCGAACGCTATACGTCGGACTGATTGCTTTGCGCGTGATGACAAAGCGAGACGCCGTATCGACTGAAAGTCAATATACTCGAAAGCGGTGTTGCGATTGCTTGAAAAATGCTCTTGCAAATCCGTTTGCGACCGAAACGCATTGCTAATAACACGGCGGATAAATTCAAATTAAAAAACGAAAACGCACGTTTATCGTGCGTTTTTCAATATTTAAAGCGTTCGTTTTGCGGTTTGTTTCGTTATGCGCCGATTTGTTTGTTTATTGTTCCGCCAAAGATTCCGCAGTCATCATCAGGTCGTAAAGCGGTTTTATCATCTCGAATCTGTCGCACAGTACGTCTGCGAGGTCGGGCGAGAAAAGAAGGTCGATGTCCGTCGAGTTGGCGATGAAGCAAATGTCTTTCTTTTCAAGCCATACGCTCAAATCTTCGGGATAGTCTTTGTAGCGCGGCTTTTTGTAAGTTTCGCCAACGAGGGAAAATATCGATTGATTTTCAAAGCGCTCCTTCGCTTTTTGGAAAACGGGGGAATTTGACAAAATCAAATTGCGCAGGCTCGCCATACTTTTTGCGTCCGCCATATAGTAGCCGCAACCGTAGCGGAAGTTGTAGGGGGATATTTCAAAAAAGTAGCCGGGAAGTCCGCACATAGCGTTCGTGCCGCGCATAAACGTGAGCCACATATGGTCGCGATAAAGAGTGGTTTTGTCCTTTGCGAATCGCAAATCTTTGTACAGCCTCGACACGATACTTTTTGGCTCGGTTATCATCTGTTCGTCTATTTCGAGCATGCGCGGAGCCATTGAGGTTGCAAGATCGCGAAAAGGAACGGAGAGGTACTGCTTGAAGTCCTCTTTGTGTTCCTGATACCAAAGTTTGGAATTGTATTTGTGATTGAAATACAAAAAGTCGAGCGACCTTTGCGAAAACGGCGTCATTTTTCCTCAAAAAGCGCGACGAGCGTGTTGTGTACGATTTTGCGCATCGCGTCGTAGTCTATATAGGTGTGGTGGTCGTAGACGTACTCGTGAGAGAAGGATTGCACGATGTCCATCGCAAAGTGGATGCGCTCGGTCAAATTCTCTTTTTTCACGCCGAGATCGGCAAATTTTTCGGCAATGGAAAGCGTAATCTCGTCTTCGAGGGATATAAACTTGTTGTTGACCGCCTCGTCGCTGTGCGACAATGAGTGGAGCGCCTCGTGAATGTTGGCGTATTTTTTGTGAATGCCTATCGCGCCGTCGAGAACGTGACAAATTATATCGTCGAAATTCACGGGGGAAGTGAGGTTGTTTATTATGTCAAGCACCGGCGCAAACGCCTCCTTGACGTAAATTTCCAAAACGTCCAAAAGGATATCTCTTTTGTCCTTGAAATATCCGTAAACTATGCCCGTCGAAACGCCTGCGCGTTTTGCGATTTCGGCAGTGTTCGTATTGTAGTATCCCACTTGCGAAAAGAGTTCGAATCCCGCTTGAACGATTCGATTTTTCTTTTCGATGGATCTTTCTTGTTTGGGTTCTCTAACTTCCTGTCCCATTAATTCGACCGACCTTATATTGATATTTATATTATATAACTTATTTTAAAATAAATCAAGGAAAAAAATATGAAAAAATTTTCATATTATTGCGCTAAATCTGTTGACATCTTCTATAGGAAGTTGTAATATTCTATCGTAAATGTGAATAAAACTTCACATTCACATAAAAATCGACTATAAATCGGCAAAAGGAGAGAGAGATATATGCCGCTTGTATTTGCACCCATCGGAAAGGAGTTGAGAATCGTCAAAATTATGACCGACGATAAAACGAAAAAACACCTTGAAAGTTTGGGTATCACCATCGATTCGACAATCAGTATCATATCCCAAAGCGGCGGAAGCGTCATTTGTCTTATCAAGGACGGACGCCTTGCTTTGGACAAAGAAATGTCAACAAAAATTTTAGTAGCATAATTTTTAGGAGGACAAAATGGAAAAACTGCTTAGCGATTTCGTTATCGGCGAGCAAGGCGTAATCAAAGCGGTCGGCGGCGACGGAAGAATCAGACGCCGCTTGTTCGATATGGGCGTTACGCCGGGCGCGGAAGTGTATCTTCGCAAAAAAGCGCCTCTCGGCGATCCGATTGAAGTGACTATCAGAGGATACGAACTCACGC
>CAVKTQ010000073.1:3207-6753 GCA_963659105.1 Firmicutes bacterium CAG:238
AGGTGAAAGACTGATGAAAAGATTTGCTCTCGCAGGCAACCCGAACTGCGGCAAAACAACTTTGTTTAACAGTTTGACAGGTTCGACCGCACACGTCGGCAACTGGCCGGGCGTCACGGTGGACAAGAAAGAGGGTACATACAAAAAGTGTGCCGAACCCATCGCTATCGTTGACCTTCCCGGTATCTATTCCCTTTCTCCCTACACACCCGAAGAAGTGATTTCGAGAAACTACATTCTCGATGAAAAACCCGATTGCGTCATCAATATCGTAGACGCAACCAACCTCGAACGTAACCTTTATCTCACCACGCAGATTATGGAAATCGACGTCCCGATGATCATCGCGCTCAATATGATGGACGCGGTTGAGAAAAACGGCGACAAGATCGACGCAAAGAGCCTCGAAGAAAAAATTGGACTTCCCGTCGTTGAAATTTCCGCTTTGCGTGAAAAAGGTCTTGACGAACTCATGCAAAGAGCGTACGAAGTTTGTCAGCAACCGAGAAAGGGAAGCACCGTCTTGGAAGGCACTCAACTTACGCACCTCATCAACGATTGCAGAATCGCTCTCGAAGGCAGCGGCGTCGAAAACTCGCTATTCCATGCCGTGAAACTCGTCGAACTCGACGAAATCGAAGTCGGTCAACATCCGCAAGCGGCTCAAATGGTCGAGGAATTCAAAAAAACTTTCAAGGACGACGTTTTCGGAACGGACTTCGAAGCAATCGTAGCGGACAGCAGATATAAATACATATCCAAGAACTATTCGACCGTTCTCACAAAGAAAGAAAAAGCCGAAAAAGAGAAACTCAGCACTTCCGACAAGGTCGATAAGGTGTTGACTCACAAGGTTTGGGGTATTCCTATCTTCCTCGTGATTTTGTTCCTAGTGTTCCACCTCACGTTTGCAGAGGACTTCTTGTTCCTCGGCGCAGGCGGCGTGTTCGACAAGGATCCCGTCGTATGCATTGACGCAGAAGGCACCGTCATCGAAGACTTCAACGAGAAAGCTTATGACCAAAGCAAGACTTACTACACCGAAGACGGCTACAAAGCGGAAGTGTCCTTCACTGACGACGGCGAACTCGAATCGGTCGAAGCAAAAGCGTATGTGTATACCGCAGATCACGAACTTCGCTACCTCGACGAATTGACTGAAGCGGATCTCAATCAAAAATTCTATGCGGACGAAAAAGGCAAGTGGGAAGTCACTGTCGAGAAAAACGACGACGGCGAACTCGAGTCGGCTTTTGTCAGCAGCATAGACGAGTGGTGCTCGGGCATCTCGGCGGCAACCTTCTTCGGATATGAAGAAAGCGTTTACGGACCCGGCGTAATCCTTGCAAACATCCTCAACACGTTCACCGAATGCCTCAGCGTTTGCGTAGGTTACGGTCTCGAACTTGCAGGCTCGCCCGAATGGTGCACGGGACTTATCGTAGACGGCGTTCTCGGCGGTTTGTTTGCAGTGCTCGGCTTCTTGCCGCAAATCCTCTTGCTGTTCTTGTTCTTCTCGATCTTGGAAGACAGCGGTTATATGGCGCGCGTGGCGTTCATCCTCGACAGAATCTTCAGAAGATTCGGTTTGTCGGGCAGAGCGTTTATGCCTATGATTATGGGCTTCGGCTGCGCAGTTCCCGCATTCATCAACACTCGTACTCTTGCTGACGAGAACGAAAGAATCGCAACCATCAGAGTCATTCCGTTCTTCAGTTGCGGCGCAAAATTGCCTATCCTTACGGCTATCGCAGGCGGTATCGCAACTCAATTCGGATTCTCTCATCCCGACGTTATCACATATATGATGTACGTTCTCGGCGTTGTCGTGGCAATCTGCGCCGTCATCTTGATGCGCGCAACCACCATGAAGGGCGAAGTGCCGCCGTTCATTATGGAACTCCCCGCATACCACGTTCCTCAACCCAAGAACCTTGCCGCTCACCTTTGGGATAAGACGAAGCACTTTGTGAAGAAAGCGTTCACAATCATCCTCGCTTCTACAATCCTTATCTGGTTCGTCAGCCACTTCAGTTGGACATGGCAATTCCTTGCGGATGACCGTATGGATGAAAGTATCCTCGCAGGTATCGGCGGACTCATTCAACCTCTGTTCACACCGCTCGGATTCGGTTCGCAACTTAAAGCGTTCGGTTGGGTGTTCGCAGTCGCGGCAATCACCGGTCTTATCGCAAAAGAAAACGTTATCGCAACCTTCGGCACTCTTGCCGCTTGCATCGTCGGCGGCATGATCGACACGGAAGTCGACGGCGGTATCGGCGCGGCGGCAACCATGATTCAAGCAACCGGTATCAACGTGCCAGGACTCATCGCATTCATCGCATTCAATATGCTCACGATTCCGTGCTTCGCGGCAGTTGCTACCGCAAAGGCAGAACTTCCTTCCAAGAAGTCGTTCAATATGACTTTGCTCTTCTGGATCGGCACGAGTTATATCGTATCCACTATGATTTACCTCATCGGTACGTGGTGGTGGACGGTGTTCATCTTCGCGGCAATCTGGGCGGCAGTCATCACGCTCATCGTGCTCAACAACAAGGGCAAGATTAACGTTAAGAAGTTCTTTAACGACCTCGGCTCGAAACTCAAAATCAAAAAGAACGCATAAGTCGCGCACAATGCGCAATACAGACTTTGCGTAACAAGAGCGATATATGACAAACACGGTATTTCAAAACGTTATGTCGGCAATGCACCCGATCGGAATCGTGACGATAGTCGTTGCGGTTGCGATTGTGGCAGGCGTCATCATCGCATCGATCGTCAGAAAAGCAAAGGGTAAGCCCTCGCTCGGAAGCGATTGCTCGGGATGCTCGCACGCAGGGCAGTGCAACGGACATTGTTGCTCGCAAGACAAAGACGTCGATTGGACGGAACTTGTGAAACAGCGTAAAGCCGAACTCGAAGCCAAGCGCGAGAAAGAAGCAAACGACGCGCAGGATGAATCGCATGCCGACAAACAATAAGTTTCAACTTTGCATTGAATAGTGATAACCCTCAATGCACAAACAAAAAGATGTGTTGTAGCAATACGACAATCTATATTCTCTCTCAAAAGCAGGGGAAGCGCAAAATGCGCTTCCCCTGCTTTTTACAATCAAACGACGCAATACTGCGCAATAAAATAAAAGGCGCCGTCCGGTCATCGAGTTTGCGTAAGGTTTGACGATTAGATTGACATTGCGCTCGCAATACGCTAAAATGGCAGGGTAATGCGATGGCGAAAAAGTGTGCGCATTCGAAAATCCAGCATAATTGCGTAAGATTTTTCTTTCACTCGCCCTCGGTGGCTGTGCCGTGTAAAAATAAACAGCCCGTCGCGGACATGGCGGAATTGGCAGACGCGCAAGATTCAGGTTCTTGTGAGCATTTGTTCATGCAGGTTCAAGTCCTGTTGTCCGCACCAAAGCCTATAAAAACGAACCGTTTTTGCGGTTCGTTTTTAATTCTTTGCCTACGACAACGGACTTGCGACAATGTTGCACATTGTCGGCAAACTTCGTTTGCAACCTGCATTCTGCAGCT
>CAVKTQ010000074.1:0-6750 GCA_963659105.1 Firmicutes bacterium CAG:238
CGGTCTTGACGACGACGTGCTTAAACAAGTCAACGACTTCTTCAAGCCCGTAAGAGACGGCTATCTCAAAGACGGCACGCTCAATCCCAAGATGCTCACAACAGACACCGACGCTCTCACCTACAAAGTGCCGGGCGGTATGCTCTCCAACCTCGTTTCGCAACTCAAAGCGCAAAACGCTATGGACAAATTCGAGCAGGTGCTTATCGAAACGCCAAAGGTCAGAGCGGATCTCGGCTATCCGCCGCTCGTAACGCCTATGAGCCAAATGGTCGGCGTTCAGGCAACAAGCAACGTGCTTTGCGGCGAGAGATACAAGAATATCTCCAAAGAAGTCAAAGCCTATTGCAGAGGCGAGTATGGCACATCGCCCGCGCCCATCAATCCCGAAGTTATGAAAAAGGCTCTCGGCGACGAGAAACCCATCGAGGGCAGATACGCCGATACGCTCGAACCCGTCTTCGAAAAGACAAAAGAGGAACTCAAAGGCGTCGCAAAAAGCGACGAGGACGTGCTTTCCTACATCCTTTTCCCGCAAGTGGCAGAAAAGTATTTCGCCGCTCGCAAGGCAAAGGAAGAAAAAGTGGTCAAATACACCATTTCCCCCGTTGAGGAATGAGAGGTGAAATATGAATAGCATCCTACTTTGCGGAATTTTGAACAAAACAGACCCTCTCAAAGTCACCGACGCGCTTTTGCTTGCGCTCATCGGCACGGTGGTGGTTTTCATCGTTCTTATTCTGCTTATGCTCATCGTCATGCTCGTGGGCAAAATCTTTGACGGAAGCGAAAAACTCAAAGAAAAACACCCCGAATGGAACGATAAAGTGCAGAATCTCAAAGCAAAAATGACTTTCTGGAAAAAGGATAAGAAAGAGGAATCCGAAACCGTCGAGCAACCTCTCGCAAAAGGCACTTGCGGCGAACTTAAACTTATCAACACCAACGAGCGCGACGCCGCTATGATTATGGCAATCGTCGCAGACCAAACCGATACGCCTCTCAACGAGTTGCGTTTCAAATCCATCAAGAGAGTGGAGGATGAAGAGAAATGATTTACAAAGTTACGTTAAACGGAAAGATTTACGAAGTAGAAGTCGAAAAGGGCGAGGCTGTCATTCAAGCCGAATACGAAGCCGCGCTTCCCAAGGCTGCTCCTCAGGCGGCAACGCAAGAAACCGCAACCGCCGCGCCTGTCGCAGCACCCGCAGCGGCTGCACCTGCAAGCGCAGGAGCAAATTCAGTCACCGCGCCTATGCCCGGCACTATCAACGCCGTCAAGGTGACAAGCGGTCAACAAGTCAAAAAAGGCGACGTGCTTTTCTTGCTCGAAGCAATGAAAATGGAAAACGAAATCTATGCCGATAAGGACGGCAAAGTCGGTCAAGTGTTCGTGCAAAAGGGCGCGAGCGTCAGCACCGGCGCACCGCTTTGCGAATTGAACTGAGAGGTTTTGTATGGATATAGGCGAAATCTTAAAGAATATCTGGAATGATAGCGGATACCATCTTTTCGGTCAGGAAGGCGGTTGGCAATCAATCGTGATGATCATCGTCGCGCTGTTTTTCCTCTATCTCGGCATCAAAAAGCAGTTTGAACCCTTGCTTCTCGTTGGCATCGCGTTCGGAATGCTCCTCACCAACTTGCCCGCACTCGACGGCGACAAAATTTTCCACGCTGAGTGGTGGACGGGCGACGCGGCTGTGGCAAACGGTGTGGACTATCTTCACGTTTTGCAACACGGCGGCTTGCTCGATATGCTCTACATAGGCGTAAAGACGGGCGTTTATCCCTGCCTCATCTTCATCGGCGTTGGCGCAATGACCGACTTCGGACCTATGCTTTCTCGTCCGAGTTCGCTCATTCTCGGCGCGGCGGCGCAGGGCGGTATCTACCTCGTGCTTATTCTCGCGGCGGCAATGGGATTCACGGGCGGCGAAGCGTCCTCCATTTCCATCATCGCAGGCGCGGACGGCCCGACGGCTATCTTCCTTACAAAGTCGCTCGCACCGCATTTGCTTGCGCCTATCGCCGTTGCGGCATATTCGTATATGGCTCTCATTCCGCTCTTGCAACCGCCTTTTATGAAGTTGCTCACCACAAAGAAAGAGCGTATGTGCGTCATGACCGAAACCCGCAAGGTCAGCAAGAGAGAGAAGATTATCTTCCCGATTCTCGTCACCATCATCGTGTCCTTGCTTTTGCCGTCCGTTGCGCCTCTGCTCGGAAGCCTTATGTTCGGCAACCTCTTGCGTGAGTGCGGCGTAACCGAAAGACTCAGTGACACCGCGCAAAACGCGCTTATGAACATCGTCACGTTGTTCCTCGGCATTTCCGTCGGCGCAACCGCAGTCGGCTCGACCTTCCTCACCTTGTCCACGCTCAAAATCGTGTTCCTCGGCCTTGCAGGATTCGTGCTTGCAACAATCTGCGGCTTGCTCATCGGCAAATTGCTCTACGTCATCTCGAAAGGCAAAATCAACCCGCTCATCGGTTCGGCAGGCGTATCCGCCGTGCCTATGGCGGCGCGTGTATCCAACGTTGTCGGACTTCAATACAACAAAGGCAACTATCTTCTTATGCACGCAATGGGTCCGAACGTAGCAGGCGTTATTGGGTCGGCAGTAGCAGCCGGTTTCCTTCTTGCCGTCTTCGGATAAGCGCACCAAACAGCGACTAGCATTGTCAAAGCCCTTCGGCCGCTCGTCGTGTACGCATTAGTACACTAGGCGAGTGTCCGAAGGGCTTTTTCGCGCTATTCATCTGTTTGGTGCGCTTATCCAGTCAAAACTATATTTTCGGGTGCGGGTGTCCCGCCTATAATTATTCATTATTCATTATTAATTATTAATTTACTTCACGATTTCCCCTGTTCGTGCCGATTGATATATCACCCAGTAGCCTTTTTCGCCGTCGCCGACGGGGAGCCACACACAAGCGTTTTCAAGTTCGGATGGCGGCGTTTGCTTGCTGTCGGCAGGCACGCCGTAACATATGAAGGACGGCTCGTCGTCGTTGAACAAAAGTCCCACGACATAATAATCGTCGCTCGTTTGGACATGCACCCACTTCGAGTTGGCAACCGCTTCGTTGAGCGTTTTTTCTTCGGGATAGCATACGAACAATTCGTCTATCTGCGGCTTGACCGCATAGTAAAAATTGTTGCCGTCGTATTTCGTCCACTCGTCGAGTTTTACGTCTTTTAGCGTCATTCCGATTTTCGCATTTTCGGCGTTGTCTTTGCTTTGTTTCTCCGCATTTGAATTTGTGCTTTGGAGGACGGTTTTTGTGCTTTCGCTCACCGTTTTTTGCTTGTTGTATTCGTCTATGCGGCGCAGTATTTTGCCGTTGGGTATGTTGCCGCCGAACATCGTCACCGAACTTGAACGCACCACGCACCCGAACTCGCTTGTTGCGCAAAACGGCACTTCAAACGCAGTATTCGTGTCGTAAAGTCTTATTTTTGCAATTTTATCCCCGACAAGATACAGCGAAGCGTTGGACGGGCGGAAGTCGAGATTGCACTCGCCCTTGACCGTGTTTTCCTTTGACGAAACGTTTTGAATTTTTACGATTCCTTTATGCCCGGCGCCGCTCAGCACGACGATTTCTTTTTTGTTTTCCATACGTCACCTCTCGTATAAAACTATGCGCCGACTGCTTGCCGTATTCGTATTTTGCCACTTGAAAAAGCGACTAATGTAGAGGTAAATTATGAGAAAATGCAAGTCGCAATGCTTAAATCGGTATTTTTTTGATATAAATAGATAAATTTGTATTAATATCTTTGACAAATGCGTGTGGACTTATGCACGCGTTTGTGCTAATATATAGATATATCGCTCGATGCGTCGTATCGTGCGGTCGGACGGAAATTTTCGTCCTATTATTCGAAAATAAGGATTTATCCGAAAAAATAGAGGAGTACATTATGAGGGATCTCAAACACTTGCTTTACTTTGAAAACCTTTTGCAAGAAGCCAACAACGAACTTGTGCAGAAGGCTGTCAAAGAGGACGGCAAACTTGCTCTGGGTTACACTTGCTATCACGTTCCCGAAGTGTTGCTCAATCTCGACAACTGCGTAAGCGTGAGATTGCGCGCGCCGCGCACGGGTTCTGTGGACATAGCAACGTACTATCTCAGCCCGTTCATCTGCGGCTTTGCAAAGGCGTTGCTCGAACGCGGTATCGAGGGCGGTTACGGATTCTTGTCCGCGCTTTTTGCGGGCGAAACTTGCAGCGAAATGAACAGAACGATCGAGCATTTCGAGTTGCTTCGCCTCGTTGACAACGACAAGTTTTTCGTCAGCATATTCGATATGCCGTTCAAGACCAACGACCACTGCCTTGAAAGTTACGTCAATCAGATGCGCTTGAAAGTTTTGGACAAACTCAAAGACGTATACGGCGTAGACACGTCGGACGAGGCTATGCGAAAAGCCGTCGAACTTCACAACAGAGTTTGCAGAGCGATCACGGCAATCGGCGAGTTCAGAAAGGAAGAAAATCCGCGCATAACGGGTTATGAATTCCACGTTCTTTGCCTTGCGACTTACGCTTGCCCGAAGTATCTCATCGTTGACAAACTCGAAGAAACGCTCGAAGAAATCAAAAACAGAGAGCCCGATCCGAAGAAGTTTTACAGGGCGAGAATCGTGCTTGTCGGCAGCGAAATCGACGATCCCGACTTCACCAAACTTTTCGAGGACAGCGGCGCGTTTGTGGTTGCCGACAGATACTGCTTCGGTTCTATGCCCGGCAGAGAAGAAATTGTCCTCAACGACGACGAAGACGTGCTTACGCAAATCTGCCGTCACTATATGAAGACTTGCCAGTGCCCCAGATATATGGAACACGAAAAAGTCGAGGACAGAAGGGAATACGTCAAACATCTTGTTGAAGAATACCACGCCGACGGCGTTGTGTACGAACAACTCAAATTCTGCGAATACTGGGGTTACGAGCGCGCGCTCGCTTCGTACATTATGATCAACGAGTTCGGCATTCCGGCAATCGCAATCGACCGCCAATACACGGCGAGCGCGTCGGGACAACTTCGCACGAGAATTCAGGCGTTTGTCGAAAGCCTCGAAATCAAGCATATCCAAAAAGCCAAAGCCCAAAAGGCTGCTAAGTGAGGTGGAATATGAAAAAGAAAAAATACGGCGGATACAAAAATCTGCACGAAGATAAAACCGGACTTCTCAAACATCGCGAGTGGCGCGGATTCAAAGACACGCTCGTCGACTACTGGCGTTGGCTTGTCACCTGGAAAGATATGGTGGTTATGGTTCTCAAAAACCCGATTGCGGTCGTCAAAGGGCTTTGGCGTTATCGCTGGATGGCAACCTACCTTTCCACGCCTGCGTTCGTCGATCGTCACACCGAAGGTTTGCGCGGACCGCAACTTTTGATGACGCATCTTCATTTCAACATGATCGTCAAACATGCGACGGGGCTTATCCTCACGGCGTTCGAGGCGGACGAAAAGATGTTCCCCAAGAACAAAAAGAGCAAAAAACTCGTCTGCGTGGACGAACTTATCCCGGCGGAGTTCATCGCAGGTTTCCCCAACCTCAAGATGTATCCTATGCAAACGATGCCGATATTCCTTTCGAGCATGGTGGACCAACTCGTAGTGCCGCCTTATCTCGACGCAATCGAGAGTTTCGGCGTGCCTGCCGACGTTTGTCCTCTCCCGAGCGCGGAAGCAGGCGTATGCGTCGACGACGACTACCCCAAACTCGGCAAGTGTATGATCACCTGCAATATGCCTTGCGACGGCTCGATTATGACGACGACCTTCCAAGACAGATACTTCAAACTTCCCACTCACGTTTACAACGTGCCTTTGAGATACAAGGGCGAGGACGTGCAAAAATACGCCGTCGACGAAATCAAGGATATGATCAAATTCGTCGAGGAACAAACGGGCGAGAAGTGGAACTGGGATACGTTCATCGCCGCGCTTGAAAGTTACAACAAGCAACTCGATTACGAACTCAAAAAATGGGACGTCAACAAAACGCAATATCCGCAAATGACGGGCGCGACGTTCTGGCTTTACAGACTCTACTACTATCACCTTTCGGGCGGTTACGACAAACGCTTCCTCAAAGTCGACAAAAAGGTCAACAAGATTATGGAAAAAGCGTATGCCAAAAAGACCAAAGCGAGCAAGGAAATGCGTCACCGCGCAATCGTGTGGAGTTGCCCCGCAAACTACTATACGTCCTTTGCGAACTGGCTTGAAAACTGCTGGGGTATCAACGTCGTTATGGATATGGAAACCATGATTTCCTACCTCAAATTCCGCACCGATACGCACGAACACGCTCTGGAAGACCTCGCAAAAACCTACCAACGCGCGACTATGCGTACCCACACCAAAGGCGGCTACGCAAACGTCCTCAACGAATGCTGGCGCGTTGCGGAAGAATACAACGTCGACACAATCATTATGTACGACCAAATCTCCTGCAAGGGTATGGACGGACTCGTCGGTATCTTCGACGATCAGGCGAGAGAGAAGGGCTACAACTTCATTTGGGTGCAACAAGACCTTATGGACAGCAGAACCATATCTCGTAGAGATATGCGCGAACAAGTCAACAAGTATATGACGACCGTTTTGCAAGAAAAGCCGATTGACGAGAGTTTGCTCGACTTCGACGATTCCGAAGCGTGGTAATTAAAAGGAGAAAAGAATTATGAAATATTTTGGCGGATGCGACGTAGGTTCAACCTA
>CAVKTQ010000075.1:0-403 GCA_963659105.1 Firmicutes bacterium CAG:238
ATGTATAATCGATGTATGGAAAAGACTTTGGTTTTCGGCGGGGCGTTCGACCCCGTACACAAAGAACACGTCGCAATGTGCAAAAGCGCAATGCTTAGGCTCGGTATATCAAAACTCGTGCTTGTGCCGACGGTTACGCCGCCGCACAAAAGCGCGGGATTTTTGAGTTTCGAGCAACGTTGCGACTTGCTTAAAATCGCATTCGAGGGCGTTGATTTCGTCATAGACGACATCGAAAACGTGAGAGCAAAGGACAATTACAGCGCGCTCACGCTCCCGATTTTGAAGGAAAAATACGGCGATATAGTTTATCTCGTTGGCGGCGACAGCCTCGAATATTTCGACACTTGGTATCATCCCGAAGCAATTGTCAAGGTATGCCCGATTGCAGTTTGTCAAAGGG
>CAVKTQ010000075.1:413-6742 GCA_963659105.1 Firmicutes bacterium CAG:238
CGATATCGCAATGCGAGCGCAATACCTCAAACAAAAATTCGGCGGCGAATTCATCTTGCTCGATTATGTCGGGAAGGACGTTTCTTCCTCCGAAGTACGCGCAAAACTTCTTATGGGGGACAATCCCGACGAAATAGACGAAAAAGTTCTTGACGAGATTCGCAAAAAAGGAATGTTTTGCGAGTACAAAGATATGGCGCAACAACTGCATTCCTATCAGCCCGACGAACTTTTTGCGCACAGCAAAGCCGTCGTTTTGACTGCGATGAGGCTCAATTCGCGCCACAATTTGAAGCAGGATTTTACAAAGGTTTTTCTTGCTTGCTTCTTGCACGACAACGCAAAAAAACGTCCGTCTTTGGACGGCTTGAACGTGCCGATCGACGCGGTCGGAACGCCTGTTTTGCATCAGTTTCTCGGCGCGGAAAAGGCAAGGCGAGATTTCGGCATAACCGACGAAAGCGTGCTTGACGCAATCAGGTATCACACCACCGCAAAAGCGAATATGACGACGCTCGAAAAACTCGTCTACACCGCAGACAGCGTGTCATTCGACAGGACTTACGAGCCGATTCCCGAAATTCGCGATATCGCCATGCGCGATTTCGACGAGGGATTCAAGGCGGTTTTGAAGTATACTTACGACAAGGTGAGCGCAAGCGGAAAGCCTATGCATCCGCTCACTCTCGAAGCGGTGAAGTGCTATCTTGGCGATTATTGCAAAAATTGACCGTTGAAAACCGCGTGCCCGTGTGATAAAATCATTGTAGAAAGACATTGCGCAACTTCGTTGCAACCAAACACGTTTTTTGCGCACTATAAATACTATACCAAAGAACCTCGCACATCTTTGCGAGAGGAGGATTTTATGGAACCTATTGAAATGAAAGACATCATTTGCGCCGAACTCGACGAACATAAAGCCGTTGATATCACGATTTTGGACGTTGCGCACCTGACGGTTATGACGGACTATTTTGTCATTTGCACGGCAAAGAGCAACAAGCAAGTCAAGGCTCTTGCGGAGTTTGTCGAAGAAAAAATGAGCGAAAACGGCGTCGAACCCACGCATACCGACGGTATGGGCGAGGGCAAGTGGGCGGTGCTCGACTACGGCGGCGTTATCGTGCATATCTTCAATGACGAAACAAGAATGTTCTATTGTCTCGAAAAACTTTGGGCGGACGGCAAAAACGTCACGAAGTATAACTCCTAAATAAACGCAAATTTCGCAAAAAACATTCAAAAAAGCCTCGATTGAGGCTTTTTTTGATGTTTTGCAGCGATTTAATGCGAATTTTATTGCGCTTCGCTTTGTTGAAGGCACATGTCAACGCTGTTTTGTGGCGATTTAATGCGAATTTTATTGCGCTCTCGATAGGACTTTTTCAAATAATTCCGCTTTTTGAGCGTTTGTCATATCGTCTTTGATTTTTCTGTATACGTCGATGTCCAAAGTTACGAAAACATCCGCTTTCGTTTGCTTTGACAAGTCTATTTTCGTTGTTTGCAAAAATGCGTCGCGCTCGCTTTTGAGGTAAAACGGGGAAGAAATCAATGCCACGACGTATGCGTTGTCATACGAAAAACAGCGTGCGCCGACGACTTTCGGGTTTGAAAGGGCGAGGGCGGCTACGCTTTTTACGGTCACTTCGCCCGTCTGCGTATAATCTTGAACGTAGGGCGTTTGATTTGTGTATTCCATACATAAATTATGGCTTTATTTGCAGGTTTAATACTCCGAATTCACATTGCGCTTGACATATTGGCGGCAAGGGCATATTATAAAGGTGCTTCGGGGCGAGGTGAAAATCCTCACCGGCGGTATAGTCCGCGAACACGCAATGCGTGCCGACAAGGTGCAATTCCTTGACCGACGGTAAAGTCCGGACGGAAGAAGCGACGTATTTTGCATTTCAATTTACGTTTGCGCCCTCGAAGGCGCATTTTTTATGCTCTTGCAAATTCTCAAAAAGTGCGCCGAAGGAGAAAAATGGGCAAAAAAACAAAGGGAACGCAGCAAGCGAAGATTCTCGATTCCGACGACAAAAAAAGCGAAAAAGCAAAAGTCACCAAAGAGGATATAAAAAAGACGTTCGAGCGATTCAAAAATCCGCGTTTTTCAACCGCATATATCACGAAAATGGCGATTCTAACGGCACTTTCTTTCATCTTGTATGCATTTGCAAAATTCAATTTGCCGTTTATGTTTCCGAGTTTTTTGGAGATTCAGATAAGCGAATTGCCGGCATTGCTCGCAGGCTTTTCGATGGGGCCGATAAGCGCGTGTTTGGTGATAATTTTGAAGTGTCTTTTCAAATTTCCGCTCACAAGCACGGCATACGTCGGCGAGGCGACCGACATATTGCTCGGCATTGCGTTTGTGCTGCCAGCGTCGCTTATCTACTATTTCAAGAAAGACAAAAAGCACGCTTTTATCGGCATATGCGCGGGCAGTTTGTGTCTTAGCGCGATTGCGCTTTTGGTCAACAGATTCATATCCATACCGTATTACGTCCGACTGTATTTCAACGGCGATTTTTCAATTATCGTCAATTTGCTAAAACCGCTGTACAAAAACGTGACGGAAGATACGTTTTACGTCTATTATTTGTTCGTCGGCGTGTTGCCTTTCAACTTGTTTAGATGTATAATAGTCGGTGGACTTACGTTTGTGCTTTACAAACGTCTTAGCAAAATTTTGCACTGGGATGGGTCGAATATGAAAAAGTCGAACACGATTTTCAAAAAATATACCGTCAAAAACGTCGAGCAAACCTATGCGTTGGCAAAGAAAATCGCAGATACGTTGCAAGGCGGCGAGGTTATCCTTTTAAGCGGCGATTTGGGCGCGGGCAAAACCACGTTTACGAAAGGGCTTGCAAAGGCTCTCGGGGTCGTGGACGAGGTTACAAGCCCGACTTTCACGATACTCAACGTGTACGAGGACGGCAGGCTCAAACTCAATCACCTCGATATGTACAGGGTCGAGAGTGCGGACGAGCTTGCAGAACTCGGCATCGAGGACTGCTTCGACGACGACTCGGTGACCGTCATCGAATGGAACAAATTCGAGCATTTCGACGGCGAAGTAATCGAGATAAACATAACGCCGACGGGCGAAACCGAGCGCGTTTTCGACGTCGAAAAGAGGGAAAACAAGTGAGTATTCTTGCGGCGTACTATGCCGAAAAGAAGGGAAATAAATGAATATTCTTGCAATAGACACAACATCAACCGGGCTTTCGATTGCCCTTGTCAAGGGGGATGCAACCTATTCTTTCACAAAGCAAATCGGCAAATCGGGACACAGCGCGACGCTCATGCCCGAAATCGACAATATGCTGAAATCTCACGCCGTCAACGTAAACGACCTCGACGTCGTTGCGGTGAACGTAGGTCCGGGTTCGTTTACAGGTATAAGAATAGGCGTTTCGGCAATGACTGCGATTGCGTTTGCAACGGGCGCAAAGCGCGTTGCGGTGACAACGTTTGAACTTATCGCGCATCTGAGGGGCGAAATTCTTGCGGCGGTTGACGCAGGACACGGAAACACATACTTTGCAAAATGCGAAAACGGAAAGGTTCTGAGCGCGAGTTTTTGCGAGGCAGGCGAGAATATCGACCTCAAAAACGCAGAATATCAACCGCTTAAAAGCGTCGGCGAAACCCTCGCGGAAGTCGTGACGCAAAAGGTGAAAAACGGCGAATTCGTAAACGTTTTCGAGCCGTTTTATATGAGAAAATCGCAAGCCGAGAGGGAAAAGGATGAAGTTTGAATCCCTAAAATACGAGCATCTGCGACAGATGGCGGAAATCGAGCGAGAGGCGTTTGACCAGCCGTGGAACGAGAGAATGTTTATCCCCGAAGTCGAGGACGAAAACGCATATTATCTTGTCGGAGTAAGAGGCGATGAGGTGATTTGTTACGGCGGCTTTCACAAAGTGCTTGACGAGGCGCATATAACAAATATAGCGGTAAAGTCCACCGAGCGAGGCAGGGGCATAGGCAAGTTGCTTATGAGCGAACTTATATCGAGGGCAAAACTGCTCGGAATCAGGTTTATGACCCTCGAAGTGCGCGACAACAACGAGCCTGCAATCCGCTTGTACCAAAGTTTCGGCTTCAAAGTCGAGGGAGTGCGAAAGAAGTATTACAACAACGTTCGCGACGCACTTATAATGTGGCTTGCGATGTAGAGGGCTGCAAAACGCAACGAAACGTCATCGAAAACTCGAATCCGCATTGCCAAAATGCGCAAAACGTCAATCGAAATCCGTATGGTTTCGAGAGAAAATATGCCGTAATAAACGGCAAAAAAATGTCGTATTTTTCAGTCGGAGACGGCAAAAATACGTTGGTTTTTCTTCACGGGTGGGGCTCGGACGCTACCGCCTTTTTCTTTGCGATGAAACAACTATGCGCAAAATATCGTGTGGTTGCGCTCGATTTTTTAGGGTTCGGACAAAGCGATTTTCCGCCCGATTGCTACGACGTCAAGCATTACGCAAACGACGTTGCAAAGTTGCTCGAAATTCTCGACATCGAAAAAGCAACGTTTTTGGGACACTCGTTCGGCGGCAGAGTCGCAATCGAACTTGCCGCTTTTTATCCGCAAATCGTCAATCGAATCGTGCTTATCGACAGCGCAGGTATAAAACCGAGGCGAAAACTGTCATATTATTTGAAAGTGCTTGCTCACAAAATCCTCAAAAACCTCGGCAAAAGCGGTTTGAAAGGATCGAGCGATTATAGTTTGTTATCAGACGATATGAAGAGGGTTTTCGTAAGAGTGGTAAACTACGACCAAAAGAATTTGCTTGAAAGTATAAAATGTCCGTGCGCCGTGTTTTGGGGAAAGAGCGACAAAGAAACGCCGCTTTATATGTACAAGTGCTTTTTGAAGAAAATCGACGGGGCGCAAGACTTTTTGCTTGACGGCGGACATTTTGCGTTTGTCGAGGACAGATGCGCGTTTTTGTTGATTCTTAGCGCATACCTTTTGGAAACCGACGAGGGGATCATAGATTACGGCTTGAAAACTTCTTAAAGTTTCTTGAAAATTTTTCAAAATCCTTTGTCCTGAATTTTTCGTATGTTTCATGAAACATTTTTGAAATGAAAAATCGACTGTTTAGAGAGATTTTTACGCTCAATCACACAAAAAGCAGGCAAGTCATATCTTGATACGAAAAAAGCGAGGTGCGTATGACGCTTGTGCGAGGCGACTGGTTTTATATTCTTTTGTTGATTATCGACAGTTTTTTTATGACAAGACCGTACTTGTATGCCGTTCAAAACGACAACTATAGAGTTTGCGAGATATTCAAAAACAAGCGTTTGAGGTTTGTGTACCTTCTCGACGTTGTCACCGTGACGATATTTTGCGGAATATGGGTTACGTTTTGGTTTCTTAACGCAAAAGCGTTTTGGGGATTTCTTATTGCGCTGTTTTTTTTCATAACCGAGTTTGCAATGTACTTTATGGAAGATTTGCCCGATCGAAAAAAGCCGTTGCGTTATACAAAGCGCGCCGTGAGATGCCTTTTGTCAAACACGATTGCCGCAACTGCCATTGTGTGCGTTGCGCTTGCGATTGCGACAAATCACCTTGCGGACGAATATATGCGGTATCTTGTTTTCTTTGCGTTTCCGCTTGTATATCCGCTGTTTTTCATCATTATAACGTCGGGTGTAAACGTTTTTGAGAAGTTGAACAATTTGCGATACGAAAAAAGAGCGGAAAAACGGCTCGATAGGGCGGATTTGATAAAAATCGCAATCACGGGCAGTTACGGCAAAACGTCGGTGAAAAACTTTTTGAGCGCGATGTTGGCGCAAAAATACAACGTTTTGGCAACTCCGCAAAGTTTCAATACGCCGATGGGAATTGCAAAAACCGTCAATTCGCTCGATTCCACGCACGAGGTATTCGTTGCCGAATTCGGCGCAAGAAGGGTCGGCGACATCAAAAAGTTGATGAAAATCGTCAAGCCGACGTATACGATTTTGACGGGAATCAACGATCAACACCTCAAAACTTTCAAAACGCAAGAGAATATAAGGCGAGAAAAATGCCGCATTCTCGACGTCGGCGACGGCGTGTGCGTAATAAATTCCGAACTTAAAAACGTAACCGAAAGCGTGCTTCTTTCAAAGAAAATCATCCCCGAAACCATTTATGCGGGAATCGACGAAAATGCGGATATTTATTCAACCGACATATGCGTTGGCGAAAACGGAAGCGAATTCGATATAGTGATAGGGGAAGACGTTTTTCACGCTCGCACGAAAATTCTCGGAATACACAACGTGCAGAACATTATGC
>CAVKTQ010000076.1:0-6724 GCA_963659105.1 Firmicutes bacterium CAG:238
TTCGGCACGCAAGGCGTGCTTGTTTTTATATCCGTTTCAACATTTGCGCAAGCGCAAGTTGAAACAGATATAGTTTCTGGTATTTCGCTGTCACTCATACCAATTCAAGAAACTCGGACGTTTATGGTACTTTGCCTATCGGCTCGTTCCACGGCACAAACTTCGGCACGCAAGGCGTGCTTGTTTTTATATCCGTTTCAACATTTGCGCAAGCGCAAGTTGAAACAGATATAGTTTCTGGTATTTCGCTGTCACTCATACCAATTCAAGAAACTCGGACGTTTATGGTACTTTGCCTATCGGCTCGTTCCACGGCACAAACTTCGGCACGCAAGGCGTGCTTGTTTTTATATCCGTTTCAACATTTGCGCAAGCGCAAGTTGAACGGATATAAAAAACTGAGTGCACACAATGTATGCACTCAGCGAAGTTTGTGGTCGGAGTGGCGAGACTTGTAAGCCGCGAGCCTTGCCTTTGGAAAGGCTCGCGGTGGAATAGCGATTGTTACGCAAGTCAATCGCGTCAGTGTTTGTTTCAGTCGAGCCACTTCGTAGATAAAAAGACACGGACAGCATTGTCCGTGTCTTTTGTCTGGTCGGAGTGGCGAGACTTGAACTCGCGGCCTTACGGTCCCGAACCGTACGCGCTACCAAACTGCGCTACACCCCGAAAAGTTTATGTTCTGTTTCAATCTGCCGTGGCGCGTTTGGGAGCGCGTCGCGCATTTCCGTCAGGTCTTGCGTTTTCTACAACAGATTCGTCGATATATCCCTATTTTTGAAATGTACTCGTTCGATTCGCTTATCTTATCGCAAACCAAACTGCGCTACACCCCGAAAAATATATGCAACCAACTTTGACTGCCTTTGCAATATACATCAATTTGCGCATTTTTGCAACAAAAACAAGTCAATTATATTAAAAATTATGTTTTCCTCCATTATTTTTTTGCAGTGCTATTCAAAATCGATTGCAAAACTTGGAGCGGTGATATATAATAACGTACGCGATGGAGCTTGGTGTAGTGGTAGCACTTGGGCCTCTGACTCCCACTGTGTAGGTTCGATTCCTATAGCTCCTGCCAACGCAAACACCCTCACTTGTGGGGGTGTTTCATTTATTTTACCGCACTTTATGCTCGCATAAATCGTGCGGTAAAATAAATGAAATGTTGCACGAAGTGTGTTTGCGTTGGGCGCAATCGGAGCACAACGGAAGCACGTCGCCAAGATGAGTAAAAATCTTTTGGAGAAAAACAAAAAAATCTGCGATTTTGTCATACAAATGTATAATTAACGACTGTTTTATTAAAAATTTGTAATATTTTGTCAAAAAATGTCGAAAAAAAGTTGACCGCTCACGTTTGAGATGTTAAATTTTTGATAATAAACTACAAAATGTGAGATTATGAGACCGTTTGGGGGATTTTCTTGTATGAAAAATTCTAAGTTCGCCGTTTTTATACGGCTATTTTTTATTGCGACGCTTTTGGTTTTTGCAATGATTTCGCTGTGCGCTTGCGGTGATCAAGAGGCTGCGAGCAACAACGAGAATGCCGATGATGGCGGCTATACCGTTACGTTTGTTTTGAACAACGGCGAAGATAACGTCGTATGGCAAAAAGGCGATGACGTGCCTGCTCCGACCAAGGAAAATTGCGAATTTTTGTACTGGTGCAGCGACGAAAAACTCTCTCTTAAAGCCGATTTGGATTTTGCGAATTTAACTCTCGAACAAAACACAATCTTATATGCGAAATGGCAAGAACTTATAGACCTCGAAGGCGTGGTTTTCGAGGACGCGACCTGCGTTTATGACGGCGAAGCGCATTCGTTAAAAGTGGACGAAACGTCCTTGCCCGACGGCGCAACTGTCGCATATGACAGCGAAAATGCGTTTGTCAATGCAGGAGAATACGCCGTTTGCGCAACGATAAAAGCGGACGGATACAAGGATCTTGTGCTAAGCGCGACTTTGAAAATCGAAAAAGCGAAACTCGTCGGAATCACCTTCCCGAAAGTCGAAGTCGTGTGGGACGGGAACAAGCATAATGCGTCCGTCGTATACGAAGGCGGCGAATTGCCGAGCGAAGTGAAAGTCGCCTATGACGGAAACGGACAAGCGGAAGTGGGCAATCATACGGTTACGGCAAAATTCGAGACGGGCGGCAACTATGAATCCGTTGCGGATATGACAACGTCGCTTGTGATAAAAGAAAAATATTTCAGCGTCACTTTCGATGACGGAATCTCAGACAAAGTCATTCGACAAGTTGCGCACGGGCAGACGCTTTCGAACATCCCGAACCCGACTGCAAAGGTCGGATATTCTGCGTGTTGGAGCGCGAATAATTTTGAAAACATCCTTGCAGACGTCGACGTTGAGGCAGAATACACGCCGTTAGAATACACGATTTCTTTCATATCTGGCGGTAGCGTCGCGGCAACCAAGAAGTATGACATAGAAAATTCCGTCGATTTTGACGCAATCTCAAGACAGCATTATGAGTTTGAGGGCTGGTACGCCAACGAAAATTGTACGGGCGAGAGCACGGTCGGCATCGCAGTCGGCAACTATGGCGATAAGAGTTTTTACGCAAAGTGGTCTGCCGTCGAATATTTTGTGACGTACCATACCAACGGCGGCACGAATGCCGAATCCAATGCGAACTGCGACGGAAAATACAAATATACCGCCGAAAGCGATTCGTTGCTGCTTGCCGCGCCGCAAAAATCCGACTATATATTCGGCGGTTGGTATGCCGATGAGGATTTCGAGGGAGAACCCGTCGCAACGCTCGTTAAGGGCGCAAGCGGAAATATCGATTTGTATGCAAAATGGGCATCGCGCGAATATGAAATCACCTATGATTATCGCGGCGGCGAAACTTGCGACAATCCAACGAAATACACCGTCGATACGAACGATTTCACTTTGGTTGCGCCTCAAAAATCGGGCTACGATTTCGTCGGCTGGTTTGACGAGAACGGCGACAAAATCGTAACCGTAAGAAAGGGAAGCCGAGGCAATTTGGCACTGCACGCAGTGTGGACGGCAACGGTGTACACAATCACATTCGATTCGACAGGAGGCAGCGAAGCGTCTAAGATAGAGTACACCGTTGAGGATAAAACGGTGGCTTTGCCGCAACCGGAAAGAACGGGCTATACGTTCGCAGGTTGGTTTGACAGGAACGAAAAGAAATACGAAACGGTATCCGGCGATATGCAAAAGAACATCTCGCTCACGGCAAAGTGGAGCGCCGTTTCGTATGCGATAACCTACGATCTTGGCGGAGGCTCACAAGTCGCCAATCCGACGTCGTATACGATTGAGAACGAAATAACCCTGTTAGATGCCGCAAAAGACGGCTATACCTTTGACGGCTGGTTCAACGGCGAAAACAAGGTGGAAAAGATTGAAAAGGGAAGTTACGGCAATTTGACATTGACTGCGCACTGGACGCAAAACATCCCTGCGTCCGATTTCTTTGTGGATAACGGCGTAATCAAAACCTACAATGGAACAGGACTGACTATCACCGTTCATTCAATCGAGGCAGGGCAGACAGTGACTTCAGTTGAGGCGAGCGCGTTCGACTCGGTGCGCGAGTCCGTCACGCAAATCGTCGTCGAGGAAGGCGTACAAAGCGTTGAAAGAGGCACGTTTGACGGTATGACAAATCTCAAAACTCTCGTGTTGCCGTCCACGATTTCGACATTGTATAGGGGTATGTTGAAGGACTGCGCTTCGCTTGAAAGTTTGACGGTTCCTTTTGCGTCATTCGTCACCGCTCAAAGCATAAACGATGTTGCAACCAATGAAAACGCCGCGCTTTCGGCAACGGCATACGACGGTAGTTCGCAAGGTTACGCCGTCGGCTTTACATACCTGTTCGGCAAGCCGTCGAATATGTCAGACGAGGATTTGAAGTTGAAATTCAAAAGCATTAACGGTTATTATAAACCAGCCGATGACGTTGGCGTAACACTTATAAATTCCGCAATCGAAACTTACGTTCCGCTCTCGCTCAAAAATCTGACCGTACTCGGCGGCAGTATTTTGATGAAGGGCTTCGCATACTTCGATTCGCTTCAATACGTCGTACTGAAAAACGTGTCTAACGTAGGACAACAAGCATTTATGCGTTGCGCCGAACTTACAAAAGTCAAAATCGAAAGCGAAGAAACGACTTTCGGCAGCGCAGTGTTTGCAAGTTGCTCTAATATGACGATATACGTTGCCTCTCAAACGCAAAAGGAAACGTTAGAGGCGCAAGGAATAAGTTCGCTCGAAAACGTCGAATGCGTGGTTGCCTCGAATTGACATTTGTGTTATTATGCCTCTGAGGTAACATATGAACGCATTGACACTTGTACATAACGCAATAAAAGCATATTTGGTTGAGGGCGGCGTTGCAATCGACGCAACGGCAGGGCGCGGCTACGACACCGCGTTTTTGTGCGAACTCGTCGGGGAAAACGGCTCGGTCACGGCTTTCGACGTGCAGAAAGAAGCGATAGACAGCACTCGCGATTTGCTCGAAAGCAAAGGACTTTCGGCGCGTTTGATTCTCGATTCCCACGCAAATATGGCAAACTATTTCGAAAAAGAGAGCGTGGATTGCATAGTGTTCAATCTCGGATACCTTCCGAAGGGCGATCACAGCGTTTTCACCCGCTTTGAATCCACAAAACAAGCCGTCGAGAGCGGACTTGCGTTGCTCAAAAGAGGCGGACTTATGACGGTGAGCGTGTACTATGGCGGCGACAGCGGCTATGAGGAAAAGGACGCGCTTTTGCCGTGGCTCAAAACCCTCGACGACGAAAAATATCAGGTTCTTGCCACCTTATTCTACAACTGGAAAAAAGACCCGCCCATTCCGTTTTTCATAATCAAAAATTGAAAATATACGGTTAGAATATCGAAAACGACTACGTTTTTGCAATTATACGCTTTTTTGAAAAAGAGGACAATATGAACGATACCCGAAAAAAATATAACGTGCTTTTCGTTTGCTCGTCAAACGTGTGTCGAAGCCCGTATTGCGAGTTTATGCTTAGACGAATGATTGAAAACGACGAGGAGTTGCGGGGAAGAGTGGAAGTGCGCTCGTCCGCCGTGTTCAACAAGAGTAAAAGCATATTCCCAAAAGCCGTCGATATCCTCAAACGCGAAGGCTTTCCAGAACGCGAGATTCTCGCGCACAAACCCTCTTTCAAAACCGACAAAGAGAGATTCGAAAACGCCGACGTTATCATCGGAATGTCGCATATGCACAAACTTTTGACCCCTCGCAAGTATCGCTCGAAGTATATCACGCTTTCGGAAGCCGCCACCGGCAAGTATTCTCCCGTTCCAGACCCGTTTTTGGCTACGTCGCAAGAGGAGTATGACAAGACGATGGGGGTGTTGAGGGAGTATGTTTCTCTCTATTTTCAAAAGTTGAAAACCTCGCTATTGAGCGAATAACTGCGGCAGAGGCATCCGCCTGTCAACTCATTTACGCATAGTAAATTAGGGTTGCCATTCGGATGCCTCTTTCTTGTTCTTCATCTCAATAGCGAGGTTTTGTTTTCGTCCTCTACAAGAGTGTAGGAGGTGAAAACTTGAATTAAAAATTCCCCCTTTCATCTAAATGATATCGCCTATGGCGATGATATCACGCTGTGATGATATCGTGCTGTTGCACGATGATATCCAAACTTCGTTTGGGTTGCGGAATATTTGAATTTTTATTTTCCGCTTGTCATTCAGAGGAGCAACATCGTTTCGACAATTTCTCAAACGGCGTTGCGATGAAAGCAATCGCCCTCGCCGTCATTCAGAGGAGCGGAGCGACGTGGGAATCCCCTAAACAGAAACGGAAATTTTTGGGGCGATTGCATAGCACCGCACTTGTTCTCGAAATTTCTATCGCGCAGAGAATTTGCGCTATCAGCTCAAGCACGGACAAAATCTCACGCCGCAGTTTCGCCAAATTATCTGCTTGATGTGGGCGTGCTTTGCACGCCGTCGGATAATTCAAATCCACCATCGGCGTGCAAAGCACGCTTTCACCAAGCAAGCACTTGTGCGGAATTGTGGTTTGAGTTCTTGCTCTACAAGAGTGAGCGGCGTATACTCTAAATAGAAGTACCCCCTCTTTCCCTCTCGGGCTTTTCTCCCACTACTCAGTTAGGGGGCATTTCTCTACATAGGTTATCGTCGTTCGCGGGGAAGACAGACGGCACTCGCATAGATAGGGGCATTTCACTCATTATGCCACTGCGTTTTGTGCGCCGGCTACGCATCCAAACGGCGCAGTCGCTTGTACTACACGCACAAGGGTTCCCGCACGTCAAAAACAAGCGAACTTGCGTTTGCGTTATATGATGAAAGCGCAGTTTTTGGCGTGTGGGAAGAGGAACGCAAAGCACAAAGGCGAACAACTGCAACAAGTTGCAGTTGAAGCAAATGGGCTTGTGCGTGACGAAAGCTCGGCGCTCACTACGGTCATCGCCTTGCGATTCCAATTCCGTCTTCGAATAAACACATAACGTCTATAAGAACACTTTGAATAAGTGTTCGTTTAACCGCTTGCGTGCGCAGCACGCTTTCACCAAGCAGATAATTTGGCGGAACTGCGGCTTGAGTTTTTATCCCTGCTTGAACGGATAGCGCAAATTCTCTGCGCGGTTAGTGATTGCGAGAACAAGTGCGGTTTTTGACAATCGCCCAAAAG
>CAVKTQ010000077.1:0-6518 GCA_963659105.1 Firmicutes bacterium CAG:238
TGCGAAAAAGAAATTGAATCAATCGGATAACAAAGAAATGACTAATATCGATATTAAAGAAAACAATTTATATCGCTTGGACAGCCGACTGCTTGAAATCTTGCTTATCGATCGCACGACGAAGAAAAATCTTATTTGGGCGACGGATAACTATGCTTCTCGTGGCATCGGTTATCAGTCGGGCGACAACATAAGCATTTATGCGATTATCAAGCGCAACGGCAGCATTATAAAACCGCGCGTAGAAAAGTCCAAGAAAGAGCAATCCGAGCGCGTAAAGTCCAAGGCGGAAGTTTTTACTCCGTCGTGGATTTGCAATGCCCAGAATAACCTTATCGACAACGCTTGGTTCGGGCGCGAAGGCGTGTTTAACACCGAGAACGAAAAAAGTTGGACGACAAATAACGAAAAAGTAGCATTCCCCGAAGAAAAATCATGGCAAGACTACGTTAAGGAAAATCGCCTTGAAATCACATGCGGCGAAGCCCCCTATCTCGTCAGTCGTTACGACACCGTCACCGGCGAAGAAATAACCATAAAAGAAAGAATCGGTTTATTGGATAGAAAACTTCGTATCGTTTCCGAAAACGTCGATAGCGAACCCGAGTGGGTGGAATGGGCAAAAACGGCATTCAAAAGCGTTTACGGCTTCGATTGGCAAGGCGACAACGTGTTGCTTGCGAGAGAAAATTTGCTTCGCACGTTTATCGACTACTATACCCAAAAATTCGGCAACTTCCCGATTATAGAGTATCTTCTCGAAATTGCGGAAATCATCTCGTGGAATATCTGGCAAATGGACGGGCTTAAATTCGTAATACCTAACAGTTGCAAAACGGTTGATGAAATTGTCTATACGCTTTTCGGAGAAGAACGCCACAAAGCAGAATGCGAAGGCTGCAAAGCAAACAATCCGCATAAGCATAACGGGATTTACTGCTACATTATGGACTGGTCTACAAATAAAAGAGTTAAATTTGTCAGTCTTATCAAAGGATAAGGACGGGAGAAACCATGGATTACTCGCTTTTAGACGAAATAATCATCGGACGCGTAGAGCCACATATTTATGCGTTTTCGACGAATACAATTCCTAATTATCTAAAAGTCGGCGACACCTATCGCCCCGTAACTGTCAGATTAAAAGAATGGGAAGCGCATTACCCCGCATTAAAAAAGGAATTCGACGCTATTGCGAAAATCGACAATGTGTATTTTCGCGATTTTGCCGTACATAAATTTTTGGAAACCGAAAAAAGCAGAATAAGACTGCTGTTTTCCGATATACCTGCCGGCGTATATTACTCGAAAGAGTTCTTCAAAGACGCTTCGGCTGAAGATTTGGAAGAAGCAATTGAAGATATAAAAAGAGATTTTTCGGCAAAAACACAAAAATACTCTTTTTACAATGCGGAAACGCTGAAACCGGAAGATATTGTTTTTCAGCGCACGGAAAATTATCCCATGCGTCCGAATCAGGAAAATACGGTCAAAGCGTTCAAAAAAGCGATTGCAAACGGTCGCCACAATTTGTTGATGTATGCCGTAATGCGTTTCGGCAAGTCGTTCACGTCCATGTGCTGTGCCGTTGCGAATAATGCGAAGTTAGTTGTAGTTGTGTCTGCAAAAGCCGACGTTTTGCCCGAATGGAAAAAGACGGTCGAGAGTCACGTTCTTTTTGCGGATTATGATTTTATCTCGGCAAAAAACTTATCGCGAAATAATCATCTGATTACCGAAAAACTGTCGTCGGGCAAAAAAGTCGTCGTCTTTCTGACCTTACAAGACTTGCAAGGCAAAGCCATAAAAGATAAGCATCAAGAAGTTTTCGGACAAGAGATAGATTTGTTGCTTGTTGACGAGACGCATTTCGGCGCACGCGCGGAAAAATACGGAGAAGTTCTGAATGGTGCAAAAAACTACGTTTCCGATGCAAAAAACAAAAAAGATGCCGATGATTTTGTAGAAGCAAGCGAAGCAGATGCCGCAATCAAGGTATTAAAAGCAAAAAATACGATACATTTATCGGGAACGCCCTATCGCATTTTGATGGGAAGCGAATTTTCAAAAGAAGACATTATCGCTTTTTGTCAATTTACGGATATAGTAAACGACCAGAAGAAATGGGACGAAGAAAATTTCGCTTTGCCCGAAGAAGAAAAGAAAGAAGATTGGGCCAACCCCTATTATGGTTTTCCGCAGATGATTCGTTTTGCTTTTGCCCCCAACGAATCGGCTCGCAAAAAACTTGAAAGCCTTAGAAAAAGCGGAACGACATATGCTTTTTCTGCTCTTTTCAAACCAAAATCAATCGTAAAGGCAGATGATGGCTCGCATAAACTATTCGAAAACGAAGAAGAAATATTGGATTTGTTTTCGGTTATCGACGGAAGTAAAGAGGACGATTGTCTTTTAGGCTTTCTTGATTACGATAAAATCAAAGAAGGCAAAATGTGCCGGCATATAGTTATTGTTTTGCCGTATTGCGCTTCTTGCGACGCATTAGAGGCGTTAATTAAAAACAACGAAGAACATTTCAAAAATCTCGGCGAATATGAAATCGTAAACATATCCGGCGTAGATAACCCCAACAAGTATAAAACAGCCGAAGACGTAAAGCGAGCAATTGCAAAATTTGAATCGGAAGGTAAAAAGACTATAACGCTCACGGTCAATCGCATGCTTACGGGCAGCACCGTGCGCGAATGGGATACTATGCTGTTCTTCAAAGATACGGCGTCGCCGCAAGAATATGATCAGGCAATTTTCCGTTTGCAAAATCAGTATGTTACCACCTATACAGATAGCGACGGACATACGATAAAATTCAATATGAAGCCACAGACTCTGCTCGTCGATTTCGATCCGAACAGAATGTTTGCCATGCAAGAAAGAAAATCCAAAATCTATAACGCAAACGTTGAAATCGGCGGAAATACCGAGCTCGAAAAGCGCATACGTCAAGAATTGGAAATTTCTCCTATTATCACGCTGAATAAAGATAAAATCGTCAAAGTCGTTGCCGCCGATATTCTCGAAGCCGTCAGCAATTACCAAAAGAACAAAGGCATAAAAGACGAAGCGTTGGAAGTCCCTGTCGATTTAAGCGTTCTTAAAGACGATACAATTCGTTCCGTTATTGAACGCGAAAACGAAATCGGTTCAAAGTCCGGTCTTTCCACTACCGCACACGAACAAGAAGACGGTAAAAAAGATGGTGACGGAGATATTGATATTCCCGATTCTTCCGACAATAAAGATAAACCTGACAATTCCCCTGAAACTACTCCTATTTCCATTGACGAGCAGAAAAAGAAAGAGCAAAGCCTGTCAAAGAAAATTCAAAGTTATTACGCAAGAATTTTGCTGTTTGCCTTTATCACAAAAGATACGGTGATTTCTCTTGCCGATATTATTGCAAAAAGCGCAACTGAAGACAATGCGCGAATAATACGCAACCTTGGACTAAACGTTGAAGTCCTTTCTTTGCTGAATCAACAAACAAACAAGTTTGTGCTGAGCGATTTGGATTACAAAATCCAAAACTTGAACAAGCTTGCAAATGACGACACTTTGAGCCCCGCCGAAAAAGCGTCCGTTGCAATAAACAAATTTGGCAAACTTGGTGACGCGATTGTCGTTACACCGTCGAACATTTGCGACGATATGGTAAGCCTCATACCAAACGAAACATATATGGCGCTTTCCCAAACAAACGGCAAAATTCTGGATATTGCAGGAACAGTCGGAGAATATGCCGTTGCACTCTGCAAAAAGATGCGCGCTTTGGGTGTATCGGAAGATGTTGTCAAAAACAGCATATACACCATTCCAAAATCGTCCGTATGTTATGAACTCACGCGAAAACTTTACGAAATGCTGGGGTTAAGCGTGGCAAACATAGCAAAAGAATTTGTAGCAACCGACTTACTTGAAGTCAAAAATGGCAATGATATTGATTACGATAAGATCAAGGCGTTGCTGACGCAGAACAAACCGTTCGACACAATAAAACTGACAGATACCCTCACCGAAGGAGAAGACGATATGATAAAATTTGAAGCAGTTGTAGGCAACCCGCCGTATCAAGAGATTATTAGCAGTAATAAATCGAATAAATCATTGAGCAAACAACTATTCCCATTTTTTATTAAAACGACAATAATGCTAAATTCCACCTATGTGGCTTTAATTACCCCATCGCGATGGTTTACTGGAGATGCTCAAGATGGATCATTTATAAAATTAAGAGATTTTATTAACAGCAACAACCATATAAAAACTATAAAAAATTATCCTATCGCCAGTAATGTTTTCCCTGATGTGTTTATAGCAGGTGGCGTCAATTATTATTTATACGATAAGAATTATTCAGGGAAAGTTGAATTTTCGGTTTGTACTGATAATAAAGTAGTTACTCAAATTCGGAACTTGTTTGAGGAAGGGTTGGACATTATTGTAAGTAGTAGTGAAAACTATGCAATGGTACAAAAATTACAAGATTCAAAGTTTGTTTCTCTAACAACCATTACCAAAGGAAGAGATGCTTTTGGAATAACAGGAAAAAACGCTAATAATATATCTAGTGATTCTGCCTTTGAAAATGCATATGAATTGCGCTGCGCTCACGAAGAGATTCGCTATGTGAGCAAAGACAAAATAACTAAAAATATCGACTTGGCTGATAAGTGGAAAATCTTTATATCGAAAGGTAATGGCGGAGCCGGTACATTGGGTGATGGTAAGCCTGTCGCTATTTTAGGCAAGCCATATATTGGGAAAGCACGATCCGTATGCACGGATTCCTTAATCCCTATTGGTTCGTTTGATACAAAAAAAGAAGCGATCAATCTTCAAAAATACATAAAAACAAAATTTTTGAGATATATGGTTGGAATTCTTAAAGTGTCCCAAAACGTGTACCAAAACGTGTACCAATTTGTTCCCCTTCAAGATTTCACCGACAAGTCCGATATAGATTGGTCAAAATCTGTTGCAGAAATCGATCGGCAACTCTACAAAAAGTACAATCTCGACGATTCCGAAATAGCCTTCATCGAGTCAATGATAAAACCTATGGAGTAAGTGAAAAAATGGGAAAGCCGATTAAAGTGCAAATCGTTGATGCTTCTAAAGAAGGGAAAATGAAAGTTTGTGATGAAATAATTATTACGCCTTCAAAAGAAGAACAACCTAATAAGATAATTTCAAATTCAGAAGCACTGAACACTGTTATTCAAAGGCATTTAGAGTTTTTTCAAGCTGCCGAATATGCGCTATTATTAAGTGCAAACGATAGAATATCGACATGTGAAGAATATCTTCTGGAAAAGCGACCGCAAGACTTGTCTGAAGTAGATATTATCACCTATTTTGCCGTTGTTTCAATGTTACATGATTCATTAAAATATGCCTACAATTCGCTGATTAATCCACACCAAAAAGCAACTAAAGAACAGAAAAATGTTTTTGTTCAAACAGATAAACCAATTTTTGTTAAGACCATAGATGAAATCAAGAAGTTTCTCAGAACAGTGTTTGATTTGACAGATACTGAAACAAATAAAGGTGATACCATAACGGATGATGAAGTAATAGAAATGTTGCGCTCGCTCATTTTTGCACATTCTTGCCAAACCGATCATGCTGGTTTTCTTGGCAAATATAATAAAGTTAAATTGCAATTTTATTCGCCATGGGCATTTGTCTATCAAGAATCAATAATTTTGAGAATTTACTATAAAGAGCAAATGTTTGATTTGAAAATATCAACAGATGAAATAAAAACGCATGTAGAATTTTTGCAAGAAAAGATATTAAAGTTAAAGGAAAAAGTGCAATCTGAGGCTAAAAAGGATCTGAAAAAAAATTAAGGCACAACAAAAGGTTTTTGTTGGCTAAAATTATAAAGTAGACGGCATAAAATTAGACGGATATTTTTAAGTAGGTTATCCGTCTTGTTTTATATTAAAGTGTATTGGTGGCAAGTGTATATTTCTTTTGCAATTTCATCCGTAAATTGCCATATATCTTTGACGCATTTTGATAAAGTATTCAAATACGGTAGACTGCGCACGAGATAAAACTCTACCTATTTCGGGATAACTCAAACCCTTTACGCGGCATTCCAAAGCAATACGCATATTTTCGGTCAAATTCAGGCTTGAAACGATTTTTTCGTATAAAGTATAATCTTGTATAACTTCTTCCGCAGTTTCATAGGAAGGCTCGGTTGCGGGCGTTAAAGCCTCAAGGCTTACCGTGCGGTAATAGTCGCTTGTTTTTCTGTTTATCAACTTCATCATTTTACGGATACAGGCAATCTCGATAGTAATCGGCTTGCCTTTTTTGCTATAGCCTATAACGTCGCTCAGATGTTTTCCGTAATGCTCGCAAAGATACAACGCGCCTTCCTGTACTAAATCGTAAGAATCGCTGAGCATATAGCCTAATTCGTTTTTATGCTTAATATCGGCGTAGAGGTCGGCATACATTTTTTGCATACGACTTCCTTGATA
>CAVKTQ010000078.1:0-3806 GCA_963659105.1 Firmicutes bacterium CAG:238
CGAAGCCTTAATCCGAAAACTTATTCGAAGGCTACTCATAAACGAAATGTGCTAATTCGCAGACGAGATAAAAACCACCGTCCGCTCTCATTGCAGAGCGGACTTCTAACGTTCACTCATTCGAAGCGTACTTATACCACTTCTCTGCCCTTTCGAAGACGGAACACGAGCCGCAACAATTGCTCAAACGGAGTTGCGGCAAAGTCAATCGCCCACATCGTTATTCAGAGCGAAACGCTGGAATCCACTAAATAGTAACGAATCCTTTTGGGGCGATTGCCAAAAGCCGCACTTGTTCTCGCAATCACTAACCGCGCAGAGAATTTGTGCTATCAGTTTAGACACGGATAAAACCTCACGCCGCAATTTCGCCAAATTATCTGCTTGGTGCAGCGCACTTCGTGCGCAAGCGGTAAATTTGAACGACGATATGGGCGCGACGCGTTAAACAACACATTCGGTGAATGTGTTGTAGCCAAAGCGAACGAGGCGGATTGCCTTGCAAACGCCGAAGTCCAAACACCTGAGGAAAGGGGAAATCTTAATTTAGGGTTCACATCTTGTAGAGAAAACGCTCATAAAACGCAATAAAACAGATGAGTGACAAGGAAAAGCCCCTCTGATAGCAACCCTAATTTACTAATCGTAAATGAGTTGATAGCAGAGGGGCTTTGACACAGTCAATCGCTGTTTTATTGCGTTTTATTCGCTGCGGAGAGCAATGGCAGGGTCTTTCTTCGCCGCAATCCTCGACGGTATGAAGCCGGCAAGCACGCTGAGAATGATGCTGACAAAGAACATTACGAGGCATTGCCACCAAGATACGGACACAAGATTTTCGATGCCGAGTTTCCACTCGATGATTACGCTGCCGATGACGCTGACAATGGCGGAAAAGATGATGCCGATAAGTCCCGAATAGCCGCCGAGTATCGCGGATTCGGCAATAAAGACTCGGGATATATCGCGTTTGCGTGCGCCGATGGAGCGAAGCACGCCGATTTCCTTGCGGCGTTCAAGCACCGAAGTGTAGATGATGATTGCAATCATAATGGTGGACACTATGAGCGAGATTGCTGCGAATCCGACAAGCACGCCGGTTATGGTGTTGACCATAGTGTTGACAAATTCCATAATCGTTGAAAGGCTGTCGGTGTAACTTACTTCGCTATCGTCAAGGAATTTTACGACAGCCTCTTTGGCATCGAAACTTACGCAGTAAAACTCGATACTTTGCGGATATTCCACATCGACAAATCCGAGTTCTCTCATAATTCCTGCATGCCCGTTACTGTCCGGTTTTGAAAGATCGATGCTCACGGTTTCGCCGATTTTGGTTTTGAATTCCTTGCTCATTTGAGAGGCCGTTGTATCGTAGCCGTTATAAGAATAAACGTCCATGATACTGTTGTACGATGCAGTTGTTTCGTCTTCTTCAAGACCGTCGACAGCATTGTTATACAATTTTTGCATCGCTTTAACTGCTTCGTGATTTTGAGAATGCACAAGGAGCGTGTCGGTGAGCGCTTTGGTGTAGCCGATTACGCCGCCGATCGAACTTGCAATCGCCCCCTTCTTGGGACGTACCACGCCGACAATTTTTACGGTATTTGTGCCGTCGGCGAATGTAACCGCACGATCAGACACATAATCTCTGTCCAACGTACTTTTTTCGCCCATTTTCCAAAGTTCGACGCCGTCCTCGTTTGTCTTGACGTTGCCGTCTTCGTCAAGCGCTTTGTCGAGGTAGTCAACGTTTGTCAAAATTTTGTATTCAAGCCCCAAAATTTCGTCAAGCGAATACTTTTCGGCAGCAAATTCTTCCTTCCTCATAATCAGTTGAAGAAGATCGCTGCTCGATTTCAAGCCGAGCATAAAGAGTTGGTAGTCATAAAGAGTGTTGTCCTCATTTACGACAACCACCACTTCGTTGGCTTTTTCGGGCCACTTTCCGCCAACGATCTCATATTGAGAGTCGACAAGCGCGGTATTTTCGGATATTTCCGCCCACGGGTCGCCCAACATACCCGACAAATATGACATCGCTTGGATCATTGTCATTTCCGTACCCATAATCGGGATTGTGTTTTCAGAGTTTGAGAAATAACCGCCGACAAACCTGTCAAATGCAGAAAACAAACTATACATGTTTTCGGAATATGGCACCGTTTTCATGTAATCCCTCGTTTTTGCTTTATCGGAAGGGTCATCGACATAAACGTTGAACGACGTGCCGTAATTATATTTGACTGTCGCCAAATTATCGTCAAATTCTGCGTCAATCTTTTGTTTTAGCGCGTGCAAATCATTTGTTTTTTGTCCTTCTTCCTTGCCGAACATTTCTGCAAGATTTCCCAAGACCAACTCGGTTGTCACTTCATTGTCGTTGATTTTATCTTTATCCGACTTGCTTTCTCCGCCAAATCCCAACAATTCTTGCATAAATACGTTTATGTCGATGGTTGATTTCTGAACCTTAAGCGGATAAGTGGAAAGCGCGCTTTCTTCGAGGCTGCGGACGTATGCCGACGCACCGTTTGAAAGAGAAAGCACAAGCACGATGCCGATGATGCCAATCGAACCTGCGATGGACGTCAAAAGCGTGCGCCCTTTCTTTGCCAAAAGGTTGTTCCAAGAAAGATTGATTGCAGTGCCGAGTTTCATGCCCGCCCTGTCCGCTTTTTTCCATTTGAGGATTTTTTCACGCAAGGACTTCTTTTTCGGCTTTACATTTTCAACCTTGACTTCTTTGATTTCGACGTCGTCGCTCTTTTCTATTTCGACGATTCTTTCGACGACGTTGTCGTCAACTTTTTCGTCGAGGATTTCGCTTTCTTCGTCTGCGCTCGAATACGGTTTTGTATCGCCAACGATTTCGCCGTCTTTTAGGTACACGATTCGTGTGCTGTATTCTTCCGCAAGCGAGGGGTTGTGCGTGACCATAATGACGAGTCTATCCTCTGCGACTTCTTTAAGCAAATCCATAACTTGGATGCCCGATTCGCTGTCAAGTGCGCCCGTCGGCTCGTCCGCAAGAATAATTTCAGGGTTGTTGACAAGGGCGCGCGCAATTGCAACGCGTTGCATTTGTCCGCCCGAAAGTTGGTTCGGTTTCTTCTTTGCCTGCGCTTCGAGCCCGACTTTTCTCAATGCTTCGAGGGCGCGCATCCTTCTTTCATCGCTTTCGACGCCGGCAAGAGTGAGGCTCATCGCGACGTTCTTGAGGATGTTCATATGCGGAATGAGGTTGTAGGATTGAAATACGAAACCGATACGGCGATTGCGATAGGTGTCCCAGTCCACGTCGTCGTATTCTTTTGTGGAGATGTTGTCGATTTGAATGTCGCCGCTCGTGTAGCGGTCAAGACCGCCGACAATATTCAAAAGCGTGGTTTTTCCACATCCGGAAGGACCTAAAATTGAAACAAATTCGTTTTTTCTGAATTCGATGGAAACGTTGTTGAGTGCAAGAACGCTTTCTTCCTCAACCTTGTATTCCTTGGTTATATTTATAAGTTTAAGCATAAAGCCTCTGAATCTATATATATTTGGCGAGCATTATAGTCCCGATACGGCAAATTTCCGCCATAAAAATTTCCGTAGGAAGTTCCGCAGCAAACAAATCGAGCATTGCGATTTCGTTTGAACAAACAGATTGACGGCGAACTTCCCCAAAATAATTATACGCCTTTGCGAAACTCTTAATAACTATTAATTGTGTAGATTATATCACATAAGAATCAAAAAAGATAGCGTTTTTAACGCAACATCAGACAATTTTAATTATTTGTTGCTTTTCCTACAAG
>CAVKTQ010000078.1:3816-6494 GCA_963659105.1 Firmicutes bacterium CAG:238
TCCTACAAGTGTACAAAAAACAAAATGCGGCTTTCAAATTTGCGCCGAAAAGCACCAAAAAATTTATAATCTTTTTGATATACAACACGTTTTGTGTTTTATTGTTTATTATCTTACCAAAGTTGCAAATGTATATGTCGGAACACTTATCGTGTGTTACAGTTTCATATTATGGTGAAAATTAGCAAAAAACCGCGCTAAGAAACACTAATCGTGTATTTTTAAGTATTTTGGGATGCTTTTTACCGCCGCTTGACATTTGCAAACTTTCGCCGTTTTTTATACTGTATGCGAACGATACGGAAAAATTTTATTCTCTTTGTTTTCGCTCCGTCGGCACAATCAAGGTTTTATGCAAACCGCATCGGCAGAATTATCATTTCGGTATTTCGCTCGACCGGAACAATCAAGACTTTATGCCTGCGCCGACAAAACTTCACTTTCATTGCAATCGCTCGATCGGCGCAATCACGGTTTAATGCAAATCGTGCGAAACGATGTGATTCAAAAGACACTCGCAGCCTTCGCATATATCGTCGTACGTCATGTCAAAGTTGCCCGTCCACCACGGGTCGGCAATATCGCGCGGATTTGGTGAAAAGTCCAAAAGGCGATAAATATTGCCGCTGTCACCGACAATTTGCTTTACGGCTCGCACGTTTCTTTCTTCCGCACAGACGATGTAGTCAAATTCTTTTGCGTCTTTGGGCGTAATGCGCACTGCGAGGTGCGCAAGCACTTCAACGCCTTCTTCTTTGAGTTTTCTCACGGCAGGCGGATATATGGGATTGCCGACTTCTTCAAAAGACGTTGCGCTCGAGGCAACTCGGATTTTGTCTTGAAGTCCTCTTTCCTTTATCATTTGGCTTGCGACGCATTCTGCCATAGGCGAGCGGCAGATGTTGCCCAAGCACACAAACATAACTTTTATCATACAACTTATTCAGCACTCGAAAACAAACGACAGCGGACCGTCTTGCTCTTGCTCGATAAACATATGCGCGCCGAAAACGCCGTTCTTTACGACAATGCCTTCTTCGCGGATTTTTTCGGTGACTCTTTCATACAAATATCTCGCCCTGTCGGGAAGTTCTGCGTGACCGAAATCGGGGCGATTGCCCGTGCCTTTGCCGAGCGTGCCTGCAAGCGAAAACTGCGATACGAGCAGTATCTCGCCGCCTGCCTGTTTTATGTCGAGATTCATTTTGTCGTTCTCGTCGCGAAAGACGCGCAGTTTTGAAACTTTGCGAGCAAAGTAATCCGCCTGCTCTTCTGTATCGCCTTTTTCAATGCCCAAAAATATGGTAAGCCCCGACGGGATCTCGCTTATGAGTTGTCCGTCCACAGACAATCTCGATTTGAATGTTCGTTGAATGAGCGCTCTCATATAACTCCTCAAATCCGCACTTTATTCTTGACTTTTTACACACTAAACTGCGGATAATGATATTTCGATGAAAATTTGATTTTGTCTTGTGCAAGACGTTTTATGTCAATTTCGCTTATGTATCGCAAGACTTTTCGGCTTACGGTCTTATTTGTCGCAAGACTCTTTCGTCTTGTCGCTCTTCTTTGGCGGCGAGGCAAGATACTGATAGAAATTGCATTCCAGTTCGCTGTTATACAATTTTCTCACCCTGTCGGCACGCGCGCCGAAATACTTCTCAAACGCCCTGTACGAAGTGATTGCATACACGCACCACTCGTCGAGTTTTCGCGTCATTGCGCCGAAATCTCTGTACAGAATTTTCAATTCCGCCTCGTCCATGAGACGTTCGCCATAAGGTGGATTGGTGACGATAACGCCGTGCGAAAAGCGTGACGAAACGTCTCTCATATCCCCGACTTGCAAATGGATTTTGTCTTTTACGCCCGCTCTTTCTGCGTGTTTTTGAGCAAGTTTTATTGCGTCCTTGTTGATGTCGAATCCGCTTATATGCAAAACTCTGTCGCATATCGAATGCTGCGCTTCCTGTTGCACGAGTTCTCTGACGTTCGGCACATTTTTGAAACTTTCGCACGCAAAATTGCGATTCATACACGGCGCAATGTTAAGCCCTATCATCGCCGCTTCTATGGGTATCGTTCCCGAACCGCAAAACGGGTCGATAAACGCTCTGTCGGGATTCCATACGGACAATTCGATCATAGCGGCGGCAAGAGTTTCGCGTATGGGCGCGTCGCCGAGGTAGGTCCTGTACCCTCTTTTGTGCAATCCCTCTCCCGACGTGTCGAGAGTTACCGTCGCAACGTCGCTAAACAAGGACACTTCAACGTCATAGACTGCGCCGCTCTCGTCAAACGAGCCTCCGAGCGTACTTGCAAGTTTGGATATTATCGCCTTTTTGGTTATGCTTTGAATCGAGCGTAAAGCAAACAACTTGCTGCTTTGCGATTTCGCATTGACGATTATGCGCCCGTCGCGCGTCACGATGTCTTGCCAACGCATAGAAAATATGCCGTCAAAAAGTTCGTCGAAAGTTTCAGCTTTGAACTTTGCAATGACGATTCGCACTCTGTTTGCCGTGCGCAAAAACACGTTTGCCCGAAGCACGTCCTTGTAGTCGCCCGAAAATTCTATGCGCCCGAAATTTGCGCCGCTCGGATTGTAGCCGAGCCGCGTCAACTCGCGCTTGCATACGGCTTCGATTCCGCTTGCGACCGCAACTTCTATATTA
>CAVKTQ010000079.1:0-6443 GCA_963659105.1 Firmicutes bacterium CAG:238
CTTGAGGACAAATACGGACAACTCATCGAGAGTTTGACAAAAGAGATTTACGCGCTCGCAGGCGAAACTTTCAACATCGCTTCGCCAAAGCAACTGGGCGATATGCTTTTCGACAAACTCGGCTTGCCGCACGGCAAAAAAACAAAGACGGGTTATTCGGTCAGCGAGGACGTGCTTTCAAACCTTGCAAGCAAACACCCAATCGTCAACGCGGTGCTCGAATACCGCCACTACGCAAAACTTCAATCGACGTACGTCGTCGGACTTCAACCGCTCATCAACAGGGGGAGAATTCACACCGAGTTCAATCAGTGCATAACTCAGACGGGCAGGCTGTCCTCGACCAATCCCAATCTCCAAAACATACCTGCGAGAAGCGAAGAGGCAAAGGACATCAAGAGCGCGTTTGTGCCGAGCGAAAATTGCGTGCTTGTGAGCGCGGACTATTCGCAAATCGAACTCAGACTTCTTGCGCATATGAGCGGCGACGAGCAACTTATCGAGGCATTCAACAAGGACGAGGACATACACGCAATCACCGCTTCGCAAATTCTCGGCATACCCGTGAGCGAGGTTACGCCGTCGCAAAGACGTGACGCAAAGGCGGTCAACTTCGGCATAATTTACGGCATAAGCGGATTCGGTCTTGCCGAAAACCTGTCCATTCCGCAGTATATGGCAAAAGAGTTTATCGCCAACTATTTCACGATGCACCCGAAGGTTCGCGCCTTTATGGACAAGAACGTTGAGGACGCACGCGAGAGGGGCTATTCGCTCACTATGCTCGGCAGACGTCGCAACCTTTCCGACCTCAAAGCGTCAAATTATATGGTGCGTTCCGCCGCAGAGCGTATGGCGATGAATACGCCGCTTCAAGGCTCTGCCGCCGACATCATCAAAATCGCGATGATAAACGTCGAAAAACGCCTTGAAAATATGAAATCCAAAATGATTCTTCAAATCCACGACGAGTTGATTATCGACGCGGCAAAGGATGAGGAAGAAGAAGTCAAAAAGATTTTGTCGTACGAAATGGAACACGCGGTTGAACTTTCCGTGCCTCTCGTTGCCGAGGCCACGAGCGCGACGAACTGGGGTGAACTCAAATGAGAATCGCGGTTATCGGCGGAATAGGCTCGGGCAAAAGCGAGGTTATGAAAATCGCAAAGGAAAGGGGATTTTTCTGCCTCAGCGCAGACGAAATCAACGCCGAATTGCTCAAAACGCCGTCGTATATCCAAAAACTTGCGGCGTTGTTTCCGAGCGTCGTTTCAAACGTCGTAGTTGATAAAGGCGCACTCGCAAAAATCGTATTTTCCGACCAAAACGAGCGCAAAAAACTCAACGCGCTCGCGCACCCCGAAATTATGCGGGTTATATCCGAATGTAAAGAGAGTTCGCTTGCCGTCGAACTTCCGCTTTTCATAGAGGGCGGCGACGAGGCGTTTGACGAAATCGTATACGTCAGAGCGCCGCTTTTGAAGCGTATTTCGCGCTTGAAAAAGGGCAGAGGAATGAGCGTAAAGCAAGCGATTTTGCGCATACGCTCGCAAGTTCCGTCCGCCGTGTTGAGGGCAAAAGCAACGATTATTATCGACAATTCACGCTCTCTTCCCGCTCTACAAGCCCGCGCAAACAAAACTTTTAATCAAATTTTATCCAAATATAGCGACAACCACTCAAAATAAACTTGTAAATCACGCTTTTTCGTGATAACATACTATTAGTAAATAAGTTAATCAAATCCGCATATATTCGCGAGATTGAAAGGAGAAAATTATGATAAACGGCAAAACCATCGTCATCACCGGTTCGAACAGTGGTATCGGTCTCGAAACGCTCAAATTGCTCGCAAACGGCAGCAACAAAATCTTGGCGGTTGACTTGCGCACCGACAGAATCGAGGCTCTCAACCTCAAAAACGTGTTCCCGATGGTGTGCGACGTGTCCGCCAAAGAAAACGTCGATTCCATCTTTGCGACCGCAACCGAAAAACTCGGCTCGATCGACATCTTCTTTGCAAACGCAGGCTTCCCGTACTACGAAACGATGGACTACGTCAACTGGGAGCGTATCGAGGACATCTTCAAAGTCAACGTGTATTCGCCCATCTATACATACCAAAAATACGTCGAATATCTCGGCGGCAAGCAAGGTCAAATGGCAATCACCGTTTCGGCAATCGGCAAACTCGCAATGCCCGGTTATACGCTTTACAGCGCGAGCAAATTCGCGGTTCAAGGCTTCCAACAAGGTCTTCGCTACGAACTTCCGAGCAACGTATCCCTCACTTGCCTCTATCCGATAGCCACCGACACGGGCTTCTTCAAAAAAGCGGTGGAAGGTCAAGAGGGCAAAGTCATTCGCGAGCGTCCGTTCCCCGTCCAAAAACCGCAACACGTCGCAAAATGTATGGTCAGAGGACTCGAACACAAACGCAAATTCGTCAATCCGTCCAAACTTTTCACGTTTGCGCAATTCCTGTTTGCAATCTGCCCGCCGATTAAGTGGGTGTATTTGAAGCTTGAAAAGAACAAATTGACACGTTTTGAAAACGCCACAAAATAGCGAATAACATCGTCAGAACCGTCTTTTCGTTCGGTCACGTATTACATATACGTTAGGCCGCCCGTGCAGACAGTTCTTTCTTGTTCTTCATCTATTTTGAGCCGTTTTACAGTGCAAAAAGCGAAGAAGTAATCGTTTCACTGCTCAAAAAGCGAACGAATAATAAATAGACACAAAAACGCAAGTCCCGATTCAAAGCGAATCGGGACTTTTCGTATGCGGCGGCAAAATTGCTATAAGATTGACATCTTTTGCCTTTTGGCGTATCATAAAAAGTGCGACAAACTTAATCCTATTTAGCGAAACACTTATTACTTTGGTAACAGGTGCATTTCTTCGCATATTGTTTCGCTAAATGGAACGGTAGGTTTGTCGCAAAATCAGAAGCGTGCACTTGTTATATTTTTAGGCTTGCACGCAAATTTGCGGAGGCAAATCGATGAAAAAATTGGGTAGAACAGCGATTTTGGCGGTGTTGATCGTCATTCTTTCGGCATTACTTTTCGTGGCGTGCGATAAGGGCGGCTCGCAAAGCCCTAGCGAAAACGATAACAACGGAAATCAAGAACATCAACACACCTATTCGCAAAAGTGGAATTACAACGAAAACTACCATTGGCACGAAGCGACTTGCGAACACGATTCGTTGACGATTGATTATGGAAAACACAACTTTGACAACGACGTTTGCACGGTTTGTAATTATAAAAGGGAAGCGAAACCGAAAATCTTTTTTTCCGTTGATGACGAGATTTATTCAAGCGTAGAAACCAAAGGAAACGAAATTATCGCAATGCCTTCAAATCCGACGAAAGCAGGGTATGATTTTATCGGTTGGTTCTGGGATAAAGGCAGTTGGAAAAGACCGTTTACGGCAAATTCAATGTTTAACGAGCCTTTGAAAAGCAATATGACGGTGTATGCGTATTTTGAGAAAACGCACACGCACACTTTTGACGACGCGTGGACTTCCGATAGCAAATATCATTGGCATAAAGCGACTTGCGAACACGATTTGATTAGCGACAAAGACGAACATAACTTCGATTCGAGCCGCGTATGTACGATATGCGGCTATCGAGATACAGCGTTGCACGGCGTTGAACTCAAAACGAACACTCTTTCAATTAACGGCGCAAATATATCGGGCAAAGTTTCAAATGAAACGACTTCGTTCTCGTTCGTTGACGAGATTTCAGTTGCGGACTCTGCAACGTACACGGTATCGACCGATATAAACGGCTCTCATACTATAAGAACAAAGACCGTAAATCTCGCAATAGGCGATAACACTTTTTATATCCTCGTTGAAAACGGCAAAGACATAAAACTGTACACCGTGTCAATTCGCCGCAGACCTATCTATACTGTGACATTTGATTCAAAAGGCGGTAAGGCAGTAGAACAACAGCAAGTCGAAGAAGACGGTTTTGCAGTTGAACCTAACACTACAAGAATCGGTTATGATTTCGATAAATGGGATTATGATTTGTCAAAACCGATATTGAAAGACGAAACAATCACTGCAAGTTGGTCTGCAATCAAATATACAATCACATATTTGCTCGATGGCGGTGTGAATAATTCCGACAATCCTTTGACTTATACTATTGAAGACGAAATAACGTTGCTTCCACCGACAAAAGTCGGCTATACGGGAATATGGAATAACGGTGGAAAAATCGAAATAGGCAGCACGGGCAATAAAACTTTTACTGCAAGTTACACTATCAATCAATACAAAGTGACGGTTACGCCCTCGATACAGAATATCTGCTCGATAAGTGACGGCGGCGTTTATGAATACAATACGCAAGTCATTATCAATTTGACAGATCTCTATTTGGGGTATGATTTTCTCGGTTGGTATAACGGCAACTCACTTTTGTCAACCGAACCTTCTTATACTTTCAACATTCCTGCAAACGATTTGCGTATAGTGGTAAAACTTGTCGTAAAAGAAGAAATGCAGTGCTTTGACTTTTCATCTACGATGGATACTTGCAAAATCACGAGTTTGAAAGATAAAACTGCAACAAAAGCAGTTATTCCTGATTATGTGACTGATATTGGCTATGATGCCTTTAATGCTTGTGTTAGTTTGGCTAGTGTTATAATCCCCAATAGCGTAATAACCATAGGACAGAGAGCATTTAGCGGTTGTAGAAGTTTGGCTGATATTAAAATTCCAAATGGAGTAACAAGTATCGGTTATATGGCTTTTGCGCATTGTGTAGAATTGAAAAGCATTACAATCCCCGATAGTGTGATATGCATTGGCGACTCTGCATTTGCTGGTTGTAATTCTTTAACATATGTGAAATTAGGAAAGAGTGTTTCAAGTATTGCGAATAATGCATTTTGGAATTTAACAGGTTTGAAATGCTTTGAGGTTGCGAATGATAATGTCGATTTTTCTAGTAGCAAAGGAATACTTTATGACAAGGAAAAAACAAAGATAGTTCTTGTTCCAATGGCTATTGATGGTGAAATTGTTATTCCAAATAGTATTGTAAGCATTGACGATTATGCGTTCTATTACCGTGTAAATGTTACAAGCATAAAAATTTCAGACAGTGTAACAAGCATAGGATGCGACGCGTTCAATAATTGTAGCAGTTTGACGAGTGTTGTATTTGGCAATGGTGTGACAAACATCGGCAGTTCTGCATTTAGTGATTGCAGTTGCTTGACGAGCATTACAATCCCTGATAGCGTGACAAGCATCGGCATGAATACCTTTTACGGATGTAGCGGCTTGACGAGCATTACAATTCCCGACAGTGTAACTAATATAGGAGATTCTGCTTTCAGAGGATGTAGTGGTTTGACAAGTGTTACAATTGGTAATAGCGTTATGACAATTGAAAGCCATACGTTTGAAGATTGTTGCGAGTTAAAGACCGTGACAATTGGAAATAGTGTGATGAGCATTGGTTATGGTGCCTTCAAGAATTGCGGTAATTTGACGAGTATAACAATACTCGACAGTGTGACGAGCATTGATAAATATATCTTTGATGGATGTACAAATTTGACTAGAATTGATTTTATAGGTATAATAGCACAATGGAATCAGATAAATAAAGACAGTTATTGGGATTATAATTCTGGATTATACACGATTTATTGTACCGATGGTACTATAAATAAATAATTTACACAAGGATAAAACTATGATAACTATTAATAATTTAAAAATTAACAATCCAAAACTCATCAAAAATGTAAGTATCGTCAATCAATATCAGAGTTCATGGGATCAGCAGAACAATAAAACATGCGGAATTTATGAACCGCTTTTAAACAATGTCATTGCGAATAATCCGACAAATACAAATTTCTTGGCTGTATTGCACAAATGCTTGCTTATAAATACTTTGTACAGCACTCGCATTTCAAAATCGGATTTAGCAGTTATAGCAGAGGGAATTGTTCAAACGACTAATTTTGATCAATTACTCAAAAATGATCCTGATGTTACGAAAGCAATTGATGTGATTATTAGTTTTACAAAACGCAAAAATTATGCGTTTGCAACCAAATATTGTGCGTTACATATGAATGGAAAATTTCCAATATATGATAGTTTAAGTGTTAAAGTGTTAAAATACTATCAGGACAATTATCATTTTTATATTCAAGGACAATTTGATGTTGAAAGTGTAAGCAAAGATTATAAAACTTATGTCCAAATATATGATAAGTTTATTAAAACTTATCTTTCAAACACAAACGCAAATTATCGTGAAGTAGACAAATATTTATGGACCTGTGGAAAGCAGATGTCCCAAAAACAGCCTTATAGTATATTGTCATAGGAGAATTGTCAAATGAAGTGCAACACTTGCAGTTCTTGTTCAAACAGAAAAGCC
>CAVKTQ010000080.1:0-2603 GCA_963659105.1 Firmicutes bacterium CAG:238
AATATGTTCCTCATAATACTCCCCTTATCACGACGAACGACCGCCCAATCGGACGGCCGTTTGTCATTGTTTTGGAATCTGCCTTTTCTGTCAAATTCCCAAAATCAGTTTTATGAGTGACACCACCGTTCCGATATACTGCAAACACTGGTCCAAAATGACGGCGTAGCCTGCAAAAATGATTACGCCGAAACCCGTGTACAGGCACAACGACACGATATTTGTCGCAATTTTATGCGCCGTTCGCTCGGAGTTGAAGAGGAATATGAGAGGCAAACTGAGTATCAACACATACGATTTGCCCACTCCGAATGAACTTGCGTTGGGGATAAGTCCAAACAGATAATCCACTATGCAAAGCGCCATCAAAAACAAAATGAGCATGGCGTTGTAGCAGCAAAGTCCGCCGGTTGAGCGTTTGTAGTCGTCAAACGACATATAGTCGTTGTATTTTTCATACAGCGTCTTTCTGTACTTTTGGTATACGACCACCCCTGCGAAGTAGGCAAAACACAGATAATTTCTATGCACCAAAAACGCGCTCTGCTCGACGTTCATCGGGAAATAGCCTCGTTTGAACAGCCCTCGCACGACGAAACTTGCAAGCACATAGAGTATTGGAAAAATCATGCCGAGCCTAAAGCACACCGTCTTTTTTCTGCTTGCGTTCTTTGGAGTGTACAAAACAAAAAACGCAAACAACGACGCAAGGAACAAATCCAAAAAAACGTTCATATTCGTGAAATTGCTCATCGCATACGTCAGCAAAAATTGGCTTATCTGATGCGCCTCCGCCGTCGTTTCGCCCTGCACGTCGAGAGCGTACTTGACGATGTCTTCCACAAACGGAACGAATTCTATGTAGAAAAACGCTATCTCGGCAACCGCAAACACTGCCGCCATCACAAGATAAAACAGCACATATTTTTTGATTTTGCTCGGCTCGCGCACGATATTGGTGATGATGCTCGTCAAAAGAAGCGGCATTGCAATCACAATCAGATTTTTGTATTGTTGCAATTTTTCGACTGGCATATCTTGAGAAAAGGTGACTTTGCCGTACAACAAAAGCATTGCCGCGGTTTGACCGAGCATCAACAAAACAATGGCAATGATTCTCATCAAATTGCTCGATATAAACGGACGCAAAATCCTCTTTTCTTCAATCAAACTTTTCATCGTCGGTTCGCAGCAGGGATATTCGTTTTTCAAATATACCACACAACCGAAAAAACTTCAAGCGTATCGCCCTTGTTGCCCTCGCCCCCCTACGCAGTCATCCGCCCCGAAAAAACAAAAACGCGCCTCATCAGAAATCGTTTTTGCGCCGCCCGAACGTTTTTGATGTCCTTATTTTTTATGACAAAATAAAGTCCGCTTTGAAATATCATAAGATTTGAGAACTGTTACATTCGATTCATAGGTCTTTAGGATCTCGATCCCCTAAAACGAGCGCGGATTTTTACGATTTTTGCAGGCCACTATATATTGTGGTGCGAGCGATGTCCTCAACAAAAGTGCGAAAAATATTTGAGCGTGTTAGAATGCGGATTGCATTTTTACATATGCGGTTACATATCCAAAAAACGCCGTTTTCGATACACGAAAAGTGGACTTCGCAAAAAATGCCAAAATTTGACAAAAACACAATATGTAGTGTTTCTCAAAAAAGTTTCACACTTTATTTTGCGATTTGCCCTTGACATATCGCGTGCGCTTGATATAATGAAGAGGCACATTTTCCAAGGGGGTTCAATAGATATGTTGAACATCAAAAAAAGAGACGGGAGTATTGTTCCGTTCAATCTGAACAAAATCAAGGTTGCCATTGAAAAGGCGTTCACCGCGGTGAACAAAAGTTTCAGCGACGACATCATCGATATGCTTGCGCTCAGAGTGACCGCAACCTTCAACGATAAGGTCAAGGGCGACGTGGTCAGCGTCGAGGATATTCAGGACTCCGTCGAGGTCGTCCTCATCCAATCGGGTTACGTCGAAGTGGCAAAGGCGTACATCCTTTACAGAAAACAACACGAGAAACTTCGCGAGATGAATTCCACCATGCTTGACTACAAGAACACGGTGAACAATTATCTCAAAATCAACGACTGGCGCGTCAAGGAAAACTCGACGGTGACGTATTCCGTCGGCGGACTTATCCTCTCCAACTCGGGCGCGGTGACGGCAAACTACTGGCTCAGCGAAATCTATGACGACGAAATAGCAAAGGCACACCGCGAAGCGCAAATCCACATTCACGATTTGTCCATGCTCACGGGCTACTGCGCAGGCTGGTCGCTCAAACAACTCATAAAGGAAGGTCTCGGCGGCATACCCGGCAAGATTACGTCGTCGCCGGCGAGCCACCTCTCCACCCTCTGCAACCAGATGGTCAACTTCCTCGGCATTATGCAAAACGAATGGGCAGGCGCGCAGGCGTTCAGTTCCTTCGACACATATCTTGCGCCGTTTGTCAAGGTCGACAACCTCACCTACAAAGAGGTCAAGCAGTGCATACAATCCTTCATTTACGGCGTAAACACCCCCTCTCGTTGGGGTACGCAAGCGCCGTTCACCAACATCACGCTCGACTGGGTCGTCCC
>CAVKTQ010000080.1:2613-6245 GCA_963659105.1 Firmicutes bacterium CAG:238
GGCGGAACTCCCCGCAATCGTCGGCGGCAAAGAGATGGACTTCAAGTATAAGGATTGCGCAGCCGAAATGGCAATGGTCAACAAGGCGTTCATCGAGATTATGATCGAGGGCGACGCCAACGGCAGAGGCTTCCAATATCCTATCCCCACCTACTCCATCACGAGAGATTTCGACTGGTCGAACACCGAAAACAACCGCTTGTTGTTCACGATGACGGCAAAATACGGCACGCCGTACTTCTCCAACTACATCAACAGCGATATGGAACCGAGCGACGTGCGCAGTATGTGCTGCCGCTTGCGTCTCGACCTGCGCGAACTCCGCAAGAAATCGGGCGGCTTCTTCGGCAGCGGCGAATCCACCGGTTCTATCGGCGTCGTGACAATCAATATGCCGCGCATCGCGTATGTGAGCAAGACGGAAGACGAATTCTTCAAGGAACTCGAACGTCTTATGAACGTGTCCGCTCGCTCCCTCAAAATCAAGAGAAACGTCATCACCAAACTCCTCGAAGAAGGGCTCTACCCCTACACAAAGAGATATCTCGGCACGTTCGGCAACCACTTCTCGACGATCGGTCTTGTGGGCATGAACGAGGCTTGCCTCAACGCAAACTGGGTGGGCAAGGACATGACGCACAAGGAAGCGCAGGAATTCACCAAGAAAGTGCTCAACTTTATGCGTGAAAAACTCAGCGACTATCAGGAAGAGTACGGCGATTTGTACAACCTCGAAGCAACGCCTGCGGAATCCACTTCCTACCGCCTTGCAAAGCACGACAGAGAGAAATATCCCGACATCATTTGCGCAAGCAATATGGACAACGTGCCCTACTACACCAACAGTTCGCACCTTCCCGTCGGCTACACGAGCGACATCTTCTCCGCGCTCGACATTCAAGACGAATTGCAAACTCTCTACACGTCGGGAACGGTGTTCCACGCCTTCCTCGGTCAACGCCTCGACAGTTGGCAAGCGGCGGCGAATCTCGTAAGGAAGATTGCCGAAAACTACAAACTTCCCTACTACACGCTTTCGCCTACATATTCCATCTGCCAAGAACACGGCTATCTCGAAGGCGAGCAGTACACCTGCCCTATCTGCGGCAAGAAGACGGAAGTTTACAGCCGTATCACGGGTTACTATCGCCCCGTTCAAAACTGGAACGACGGCAAACGCGCGGAGTTCAAAGAGCGCAAGGTTTACGACATCGCAACCTCGCAATATCACGGCAAGAACATCGAGGAATTCGTGTGCGAAGACCAAGCAATCGGCGAAGTCAAACCCACTCAAAAATCCGAAGCGACCAAAGAGTGCGCATGCGCGCAAAAAGGCAGCGACGAAGGGCTTTTGATCTTCACCACAAAGACCTGCCCCAACTGCAAGATGGCAAAGGCAATGCTCGACAAGGCAGGCGTCGCATACACGGTTATCGACGCAGAGGACAACAAAGATCAAACTCTCGCGTTCGGCGTCAAGAAAGCCCCCACGCTTCTCGTTCCCAACGGAAACGGCTATGACGTTTACGACAACGCAAGCAAAATCAAGGGCTATATCGAATCGAGAAAATAACGAACGAACGATGGCGGTATGGCAGCAGCCATACCGCTTTTCTTTTTGAAAAAGCAAGAGGTAATTATGGACAAATTTGACATAATCGTTGTTGGCGCAGGACCTGCGGGCATGACCGCCGCGCTCAACTGCCTTAGAGCAGGCAAGAGCGTTTTGGTGCTTGAAGGCGACAGTTTCGGCGGACAAATCGCATACTCTCCGAGAGTGGAAAACTTCCCCACCTATCAAAAGATTTCGGGTTCGGAACTTATGGACAAACTCTATGAACAAATCTCCGAATGGGGTGCGCAAATCGAACTTGAAAAAGCACAATCGATACTTAAAACGCCGTTTGGGTTTGAATTAACCACCGATTACAACAAATATGAGTGCAAATCCGTCATTCTCGCAACGGGTGTAAAACCCCGCAAAATCGGCGTTGAAAGAGAGGACGAACTCGTCGGCAGCGGCGTAAGTTATTGCGCGCTTTGCGACGGCGCGTTCTATTCGGGCGAAGACGTTTGCGTGATTGGCGACGCCAACACCGCGCTTCAATACTCGCTCGTTTTGAGCGGATATTGCAAGAGCGTACACATCTGCACTTTGTTTGACAAATTCTTCGGCGACAAGGCGCTTTTGGATCTCGTGCTTGCTCGCCCCAACGTCAAATACACGCACAATCTTTCCTTGAAAGAGTTTATCGGACAAGACGAACTTTCTGCGCTTCGCTTTGAAAACACGCTTACGCACGAGGACGTAATCGTCGAGGCAAAGTGCGCGTTTATCTGCATAGGTCAAGTGCCGAAAAACACGGCGTTTGCAAACCTTGTCGAACTCGACAAAGCAGGCTACATCGTTTCGGACGAAAACTGCACGACGTCTTGCGAGGGCATTTTTGTCGCCGGCGATTGCAGAACAAAGAAAATCCGTCAACTCGTTACGGCGGCTTCGGACGGTTCGATTGCTGCGTTCAACGCCTGCGCATACGTTGACAAGGTGAACGGTTAAAATCAAAAAGGACGACGCGGACGCTTCCGCGTTTTCTTTTGGACTACTCTTAGACAAAACGAATGCTATGACAATTTTTATAGACGTTGACAACACCCTTCTCGATTTCGACGAGTGCGCAAACGAAAGCATAAAAAACGCTTGCGCTCGCTTTTGCATAGACAAAGCAAGCGAGATTTGCGAGATATTCCACCCGTTCAACCTCTCCCTTTGGCAACAACTCGAGAGGGGCGAATTGACGATGGAAAAACTGCTCGAAACGAGGTTCAATTCCCTTTTCGAAAGAGTGGGCGTAAAGGCGGACGGCATAGCGTTTGAAACCGCTTTTCACGACGGGCTTGCAGACAGTGCGGTTGCCGTTGACGGCGCAAAAGATTTGCTCGAATATCTATCCTCAAAATACGACGTATACGTCGCGAGCAACGCCCCTCTCGGACAGCAAACCAAACGACTGAAAAAAGCGGGATTCGACAGATATATAAAGGGATATTTCGTGTCCGCGGAGATAGGTTATCTCAAACCAAACAAAGAGTTTTTCGACGCTTGCTTTGCAAAACTCGGCGAAAAGCCGCAAAACGTCTGCATGATAGGCGACTCGCTCACCGCCGACATAAACGGCGCGCGCAACTACGGCATAAAAACAATCTGGTTTGACAAATACCATACGGGGAAACAAGCCGATTGCGACCATATCGTCACCGTCCTGTCTCAAATCAAAGACATCTTGTAAAGGCAATACGATGAAACTTTTTAGCGATTAAACGAACGCTTTCGGTGCGGCGACATATATGCGACCAAGGCTGACATCTTAATGCACAAAAAACAATTAATGTAGACAAAAAGACCGCAAAAGCGGTCTTTTTTCACAGTTTGCTGTCGATCAAGGAGAGCAAAATCTTTCTTCCGTCGCTGAGATTTATATAAAACATATACCCCATCTCCTTGTCGAGATATTCCACATCTTTAACCTCGTCGATTTCCATCGATATCAACTCTCCGATTTTCGTCAAAAGTTCTTCCATAGGGTGTTCTCCTTTGTTTTGATAAGTTTATTATATGCCCCCATTTGTAC
>CAVKTQ010000081.1:0-6185 GCA_963659105.1 Firmicutes bacterium CAG:238
AAGTTTGGTTTTCGACGGGGGCTTTTTCCGCGTTGTTGATTATGCTTTGGATGCCGATTTTTGCCGCGCCGAGAGTGGTGTAGGCTTGCGCGCCGATTGCAACGACTCTGTAATTCGAGGAATAAAGTTTGAATACGAAGTTGCCTTTGTCCGTCTTTTTGATGACGTATTTGCCGTGCGTTTTGCCTTCGCCTTCAACGATAACGGTTTCATCGGATTTTGCTGCGGTTTTGGTATCCGCTTTGAGAGCCTTTTCTTCCTTGACGGGGGCTTCTTTTGCTGCAGTTTTGCTCGTTTTCACGGTTTTTTCTTCCGCTGCGACTTGAGTTTTTTCCGTTGCTTTTGCCACTTTTGTTTCCTCCGTAGATTTGTTTATATTTTCAACTTTTGTTGACTTTTTGGAAGCGGTTTTCTTTGGTGCGGATTTTGCGTCCTCGTTGTTTGATTCGGGTGCGGATTCTGTTGTTTTGACCGCTTTTTTCGTTGTCTTTTTGACGGTTTCTTTTTGCGCTTCTTCCTTTGCCGTCGCCGTGTCCTTCTTGGGTTGCGCAACGCTTGCAACCGCCCACAAATCCTCCGCTTTTTCTTGTTTTTTCTTTGTGGATACTATCTTTGCTTTTGTCGGTTGCTCGATTTCGAAACGAGTGCCGAACAATTCCTCGTTCACGGACGTTCCGTTTTTGAGGTTGAGGGAAGTCTTGTGTTCATCGTCGTTGACGACGACGGGCGCGGCTTCTTTCTTTTGCGCGGGTTTTCTCGGCTTTCTTGCCTTTTGAACGGGCGCTTTGACTGCCGTTTGCTCGCCAAGGGCGTCAACGCTTGCGCCTTGCTGCGCATCCGTTGCTTGCGCGGATTCCTCTACGACTTCGCCGTCTTCGACGTTTTGCGACGTCGCTTCTTCAAGTGCGGAAGTTTCTTCTGTGTTTTGAGCGGTTTCATCGACGATTTCGGCTTGCGGCGCGACCTCTTGCGCCGTTTCTTCTATGCGTTCTGCGACCGTTTCGTCCGCAATTTCTTGTGCCGATTCCGTTTCGACGGTTTCCGCCGCTTCGTCGTTTGCGACTTGCATGGCTTTTTCGGTTGCAACGTCGGCTTCTTCTATGGTTTCTTCCGCTTGTTCGACCGCTTCGGGTTGAGAAATTTCCTCGGTTTCTTCTTCGGACTGAACGATTTCCTCGATTTGCGGCTCGTCTTGAACGTCCGTCGTTGCGGTTTGCGCTATTTCGTTTTGTCGGTTATCGGAATTTTCGACTTCGACGATTTCGTCTTGGCGAGTTTCCTTTTGAACGTCGGATTCTACCTCTCGATTGTCATTTTGCTCGACGGGTTCAACTTTGCCGTCCTCGGTGATATGCACCAAAGTGCCGACGGGGGCGGTGGGGTCATCGTCAACGATTTCGCTTTCAAGAAACTCGATTTCATCAAAATTTACCATAAAAATAAATTCCTCCGCGCGGAAAACAGAAGAATTTTCGTACAAAAAAATCCCTCTATAATCCAAGATATAAATAGGATAACATATATAATTTATTAAATCAATAATCCAAACGTACTTTTTTCGAGGATTTTTGTGCTATTTGCTTGAAAAAATTGATAAACGGCACAATATGTGGTATAGTGGTTACAGATAGAATGCGACAAAAAGTCGCAAAAAGGCGCCCGTTATGAACAACTTCAACCTCAATCCCCAGCAACAAGCCGCAGTCAACGACACCGAAGGCGCGGTTTTGGTTATCGCAGGCGCGGGAAGCGGAAAAACTCGCGTGCTTACGGCAAGAGTTTGCCATCTCATAGAAAACGGCGTGGACCCGTACAATATTTTGGCAATCACTTTTACCAACAAAGCCGCAAACGAAATGAAAGAACGTATCGAAAAATATCTCGGCTCGCAGAGCGTGTGGACAAGCACTTTCCACTCGATGTGTGCGCGGATTTTGCGATTCGACGCGGATAGAATAGGGTATTCCAAAGATTTTACCATTTACACCGACCTTGAAAGCGAGAGGGTTGTGAAGCGCATTTTGCAGGATTATCCGCAAGCAGATCCGAAAAACAAGGGGGATTATCTTTGGCATATCTCGCGCGCAAAAACACTCGATATGTCGCCCGAAGTTTATTATGATGCAATAAAAAACGACGATAGCGACGCATACAATATCTTCCAAATATATTCGAGATACGAGCAGGAACTCAAAAACTGCAACTGTATGGATTTTGACGATTTGCTTCTCAAAACCGTGCAACTGTTCCGCGAGTGTCCCGACGTTCTTGAAAAATATCAAAGACGATTCAAATATATCTGCGTGGACGAGTTTCAGGACACCAACAAATTGCAATACGACATCGTGAAAATGCTCTCCAAACTCTACGGAAATCTGTTTGTAGTGGGCGACGAAGACCAGTCGATTTACAGTTGGCGCGGCGCGGAAATCAAGAATATCCTCGACTTTTCAAAGGATTTTCCGAACGCAAAGGTATATAAACTCGAACAAAACTACCGCAGTACGACGTCCATTTTGAAAGCGGCGAACAACGTCATAAAAAACAACTCCAACCGCAACGAAAAGACTCTTTGGAGCGAGATAAAAGACGAAGATTCGATTGAGTATTGCGAGGTTTTCAACGACCGTGAAGAGGCGACAAACGTCGCTCGAACGATAAACACCTTGCATAGAAACGGCGAAAATTACAAGGATATGGCGGTTTTGGTGCGAGCAAACTCGGTGACGCGTCAGTTTGAAGAAGAATTCAATCTGCACGGCATTCCGTACAAGGTTTTCGGAGGTTTCCGTTTTTACGAACGAAAGGAAATCAAAGACGCGTTGGCGTATATCAGACTTGCCATAAACCCGAGCGACAACGACAGCATTTTGCGTGTGGTGAACTATCCCAAGCGCGGCATAGGCAACACGGCGGTTCAGGAGTTGCAAGACGTTGCAAAAGCAAGGTCTACGACTATGTTTTCCGTGCTTTTGAATCCCGAATGGCTCACTCCTACAACCGCAAAAAAACTTGCTCCTTTTGCGCAAATCGCAACGGATTTGGTGCAGTTTTCAAAGCAAATGCAGGCTGTTGAGTTTGTGCAGTACGTCATTCGTCGAAGCGGACTCGAAGCCGCGCTTTCTCAAAGTCAGGACCCCGACGACGCAAACCGTCTTGAAAACATCGAAGAACTCGTGTCGGCTGTTCAGCAATTCGAGCAGGACAACAGCGGCGCAAGCATATCCGACTTTATGCAATCTGTTTCCCTCGTTTCGGACACGGACGAAATGAACGGCGACGATTATGTCACGATTGCCACAATACACGCCGTGAAAGGTCTCGAATTCGACGACGTATTTCTCGTTGCGCTCGAGGACGGAATTTTCCCCACGCAAAGAGCGATTACCGCAGGGGACGTCGAGGAAGAAAGACGGCTTATGTACGTCGCAATCACTCGCGCAAAGAAGAAGTTGTTTGTGCTAAACGCTCGTCAACGTTATCGTTTCGGGCGCACGGAATATCTGCCGAAGAGCCGTTTTGTGGGCGAAATGAGCGGATTCAAATCGTCTATGCGCTATGCAAATTCAAATTATGCCTCGCAAACGTTTGACGCAAAGGACCGCATAAAACTCGGCGCGAACAATCCTCAAACGTCGTCGTTCAAAAAGAATTTGTCGAACGGATTTTCAAAATCCACTCTCGAAACTTCGAAAAAATCCTCGAAAGTCGATTATTCGCAATTCAAAAAGGACACAATCGTCGAACATAACAAGTTCGGGCGCGGTATAATAATTCAAACGAGCGGCGACGGCGAAGACAAGATTGCGGCAATCGCATTCAAAGGGCTCGGCGTAAAGAGATTCTCGCTCGCAATCGCGGCGGCAAACCTCAAAATCATAGGCAAAAACGACAACGATTGATCGAATATAAACGCAAAACAGAAAAATTTCGATATCGACAAAACGTAAATCTTAAAATCGAAAATCAATGCGGTTAGATGCTCGAAAATCCGCTTACGCACAAATGTGATATTGACAAGATGAGGATTATAAGTTAAGTTTGAATGGGTATGCCTTTCAAAATTAGGGCAACAAATAGGACAATATGGACAAACTTGCAAGAATGAAAGAACTTATCGCAACTCTCAACGAGTGGGCGAGATTGTATTACGAGGAGGACGCGCCCGTCGTTTCGGACGCCGAGTACGACCGTCTCTACGACGAGTTGAGAACCCTCGAACAGGAAGAGGGGTATTCTTTGCCTACAAGCCCCACGCATAGAGTGGGCGGCGCGCCAAAAGGCAAGTTCGAGCAATCCAAGCACCTTTTGCGCCTTTACAGCCTCGACAAGTGTCAGTCCAAAGAGGAATTTTACGAGTGGTGCAACCGTATCGTGAAAGCGGTCGGATATTTGCCCAAACTCACTTGCGAATACAAATTCGACGGTCTTACGCTCAACATTTTGTACGAAAACGGCAAAATCGTCAAAGCGTCTACAAGAGGCAACGGCGTTGTCGGCGAAGTGGTTACGGCGCAGGTGAATACAATCAAAAAACTGCCCAAAACCATCGAATATAAGGGCAGAATCGAGATTCAGGGCGAGGGAATTTTGCGCCTTTCAAGGCTCAACGAATACAATTTGACCGCAAGCGAGCCGCTCAAAAACGCAAGAAACGGCGCGGCGGGCGCAATCCGCAATCTCAATCCCGAAGTCACCGCAAAGAGGGGATTGTCCTTTTTTGCATACAACATAGGTTACAGCGACAAAACCTTTGAAACTCAAACCCAAATGCGCGAGTTTTTGAAGGAAGAGGGGTTTGAAACCGAAGGGGATTTCGAACTTGTCGACGACGCGAAAGAGGCTATGAAATACGCCGATAATACCGGCGAAAAGCGTGAAAATCTCGACTATCTCATCGACGGCGTAGTGTTCAAAGTGGACGACGTGAGGTTGAGAGAAGAAATAGGATTCACCGAAAAATTCCCCAAATGGGCGGTCGCATACAAGTTTAAGGCTGACGAAATGACAACAACCTTGCAAGACGTTGAATGGCAAGTGTCGAGAAGCGCGAAACTCAATCCCATCGCTATCCTCGAACCCGTCGATATTGGCGGCGTAACCGTGTCAAGAGCAACCCTCAACAACTACGGCGACATCCTCAAAAAGAAAGTCAAAATAGGAGATAAGGTGTTCGTCAGACGTTCAAACGACGTTATTCCCGAAATTATGGGCGTTGCAATCGAAAATCCGAATGCAAAATCCATTGAAAAGCCCACCGAATGTCCTGTCTGCCATGCGCCTGTAAAGGAAGTCGGCGCATTTTTGTACTGCACGGGCGACAACTGCGCGCCGCAAATCATATCCAAACTCGACCATTTTGCCTCGAAAGACGCAATGGACATCGACGGATTCAGCGAGAAAACCGCCGAACTCTTGTACAACGAAACGCACGTCGTGGACGCAGTGGATTTGATGAATATCACGGCGACCGACCTTTTCGGACTCGAGGGATTCGGGGACAAAAAGATCGACAATTTGCTCGGCGCGATTGAAAAATCGAAGCATACGACGCTCGACAGATTTCTGTTTGCGCTCGGAATAGAGGGGATTGGCAAAAAGACCGCAAAAGATTTGGTTAAGCGGTTTAGAACACTGGAAAACCTGCAAAACGCAACGCTTGCCGACCTTGGCTTTGTTGACGGAATAGGCGAAGTGCTCGCAAACAACGTTTTTGAGTTTTTCCGTGATTCTAACAATGCGGATTTTGTAAAACGCTTGCTTAAAAGCGGCATTGTTTTTGAGGAATCCGAAGAAAAGCAAGGCGTATTCAGCGGAATGAAAGTCGTGCTTACGGGTTCGCTTCCCACATACAAGAGGGGCGAGGCGACCAAACTTATCGAGGACAACGGCGGCGAAGTCGCTTCTTCGGTGTCGAAAACCGTAAACCTCGTGCTTGCCGGCGAGGACGCAGGCTCGAAACTCGAAAAGGCGCAGAAACTCGGAATCGAGATAATCGACGAAGAACGATTCAAGCAAATGCTCGGTTTGTGATTTTACCTGAACTTGCTTGAAACTTGAAAAACAAAGTTTTTACCCGTTAAAAAGGCAACCGCGCCTTTTTATTTTTGTCATATTGTTGGCGCAATTTGTTGTGTTTGAATAAACTTTGTGATATAATCATAAAAAATTATTAGGCGGGTGCG
>CAVKTQ010000082.1:0-6099 GCA_963659105.1 Firmicutes bacterium CAG:238
CGGGATTGCGCTTGCCGTTTTCATAGTACGACAACGCTTCTCGGCTTATGTTTAAGTCAAGGGCTACCTTCAACTGACTGTAACCCTTCTCCTTTCGTATTGTTTTAAGCCCGATAAGTCCGCTTTCCACATTTCACCCAACGTTTGTTATTGACAAAATTGTAACATTTTGTTACTATATGAAATGTGACAATTTGTTACATTCTAATTGCGGTAGGTGGAAAATATGAAGAAAGTTTTGTCAAAGGCAATTCCGCTCTTGTTGATATGTATTTTTGTTATGTTTACGCTTGTTGCGTGCAATTACGAGAGCGAGTGTATTGCAAAAGTTGAAAAGGCAGGGTATACGGTGGAATATCACAGGGACGCTGACGACGTTATCGCCGTCTCGTACACGGTTATGTCAAACGAAAACGGAGAAAAGGTATACATCGTTGCGTTTGCTTCTACGCAGAAAGCGAAAAAGGCTTTCGGGGATAATTTGCTCGGCGGAGGAATGAAGGACAATCCGAATATTCCAAAAGGAAATCGCTTCGTTTTTTACGGCACGCCGTATGCAGGCTACGGCGACGGCGCGGTGCGAGTGGGCGATTCAATCGTGGTTGCGCCTATGGACGTGTTGCAGTCGCTTGCAAAAAATAAAGATAAGATTTTAACGAAAAACGCCGCTTAAAACGGCGTTTTGCAATGATAAAGTGTTGATTTTGTGACTTATTGAAAGACTAATCCACAACCGAGCGGATGAAATCGACAAACGCGTCTTGACCTTCTCGGTCGTTTTTGAACACGGCGGTGGTTTCGAGAATTTGCTCGCATACGTCGTTGATGTAGTCGGTCACGGCGTTCTCGGCAACTTCTTCTTGGCAGTTCGTGCCGTTGTCCACGACGAGTTGAGTTATCATACCCAAATGCTTGTGAAGGGGATGAGTTTCCTCTGCCAAAGACTTGAAATCGAGCGGCGTTTTGCCCGTGAGTATGTCGCGGATTTTAGCCATTTCGCCTGCAAGTCTGCCCGGCAAAATAAACAAGCCCATAACTTCGATTATGCCGATTGACTCTTGCTTGATGTTGTGCAATTCCTCTCTGGGATGGAAGATTCCGAAGGGGTGCGCCTCGTCGGTGCGGTTGTTGCGAAGTATGAGATTGAATTGATATTCGCCGTCCGAATTTATGGAAAGTATGGGCGTTATTGCGTTGTGTTGAACTTTCTCGCCATCCTTTTCGGTTGCACAAACGACGTTGATTTTCTCGTTGGTGTAAACGTCCCACGCGCGTCTGAATTTGTTTGCCACTTCGAGGGCTTGCATTCTGTTTTTGCTTTCGATTCTCACGATAGAGTTGTACCAGTCCACGATTGAAACGTTTACGTCCGCATATCCTGCAACCTTAAAGTAGTTGCGAGAGGGGCGAGAGAACACGGGAAGCACTTTTTTGCCGCCCTGGTAGTGGTCGTGGGCGAGTATCGAGCCGCCGACGATGGGAAGAGCGGCGTTCGAGCCTATGAAATAGTGGGGGAACATATCCACGAAATCCGCCATTCTCGCAAATGTCGAATCGCTTACGCACATAGGGCGATGCTGCTTGCAAACCGCTATGACGTGCTGCTCGAAATATCTGTACGGCGAGAATTGCATAAACCAGTTTTCGCCGTCGAGTTCGAAGGGAATTATGCGGATATTTTGGCGCGCGGGCATAGCCGCGTTGCCGACGAAACCGAGCATATCTTCGCAAAGTACGCACTTGGGATAACCCGTTTTCGCTTCTTTTGCGAGGCGGACTTGTTCGGGCGTTTTTTCGGGTTTTGAAAGATTGACGGTGACGACGATGTTTCCGCGTTTGCCTTCGTGTTGCCACACGACGTTCTTTTCGTAGTCCTTGCCTCTTAAGTACAGGCTGTCAAAGCCGAGTTTGCAGAGGAAATCGCAGGCTTTTTCAACGCCTTCGTAACTTGCTTCGTCGTCGAACATCTCGACGGTTTTCGAGGGCGATGGCATAACGTAACCCATAAGTTTGGTTTCGAAATTTAATTTTGCGTTCTCGTCTATCAGTTTTTTGCGCACGGCAAAATCCGAAAGCGCGCTCATGACGTCGTATATATCGTACGAGCCGAGTTTCGGTTCCTCGCAAGGCTCGGTGAGTACTAGTGCGTCGAGCAGTTGATTTTGAGCGTATATTGCGTCCAAATCGCTCAAATACAGTTTGTTTTGGGCGTAATCCAAAAGCCTTGCAACGTTCTGTTTTGCAATTTCTTCAAAAGAAATTCTTGGCATAAAACCTCCGAAAATACTTCAAAAAATAAGGATCTTTTACATTATAACATACGCTTATTGTCGGCGCAAGTCGAAAAATGGTTGCGTAGCGAGTTTTTTTGCAAAGATATTGCCGCGCGACAAATTCTTATTTGCCTTGCATTGACGAGCGTTGTGTGCTACAATATAGCATAATATGCTATCAAAGGAAAAGACTATGACGTTTGAAAATCTCGACAACGACAAACTTCGCGCCGTCTGCAACGACGTTTACGGCGTTTGCAAAAGCGAACAGACGGACAGATTCGAAGAACTTTTCAAAATGCACAAAGACGTTTTCAACACCTCCGACGTCGAGTTTTACTCGTCGCCCGGTCGCATCGAAATCGTGGGCAATCACACCGACCACAACGGCGGCAAGGTGCTTTGCGCAGCGATAAACGTCGATACGCTCGCAAGCGTATCCAAAAGAAGCGACGGCATAATCGAAGTCAAATCCAAAGGCTATCCCATGCTTCGCGTGGACGTGTCAAAACCCGATTTTTCCGTGAGCGAAATCGGCACGTCTACCGCTCTCATCAAGGGCGTTGTGGACTACTTCAAACGCTCGGGCAAAAACGTCAGCGGTTTCAGCGCGTGTATGACGTCCTCCGTACCCAAGGGCGCGGGCGTTTCGTCGTCGAGTTCCTTTGAACTTGCGATAGCGGAAATCCTCAACGTTATGTACAACGATTCGAAGTTGAGCGCGGTGTTCAAAGCAAAAGCCTCGCAGTATGCCGAAAACACGTTCTTCGGCAAGCCTTGCGGACTTATGGACCAAAGCGCAATCGCGCTCGGCGGCGTAAACCTCATCGATTTTGCCGACTTTGACAACCCCGTCATCGAAAAGGCGCACTGGACGTTTGACGATCTCGACATCTACGTCATCGCAACGGGCGGCGATCATAGCGACCTTACGGACGACTATGCCGCAATACCGCACGAGATGAAAGAAGTCGCCGCTTGCTTCGGCGCAAAACTCTTGCACGAGATTTCTCCCGAAAAGTGGAATCGCGACAAGCAAAACATCGTAGGAAAGGTGAGCGAGAGGGCGTACCTTCGCGCAGAACACTTTTTCGAGGAAAACGAGCGCGTGGAAAACGCGGTCAAAGCAATAGACGAAAAGGACGAGAAAGCGTTTCTCGACATCGTGAACGAGTCGGGATTGAGTTCGAGATACAAACTTCAGAACACTTACTCGCCCGCAGGCAGGAATCACAACCTCGAAAACGCGCTCGACAGAGTGGTCAAAATCGAGGGAGTAGTCGCCTCGCGCGTGCATGGCGGCGGTTTTGCAGGCACGATATTGGTGTTTGCCGACAAGAAAGTCGGCGGCGTAGAGGGCGCGCTCGACGTTATGTTCGGCGACGAAAACGTCTTCAAACTCGCAATACGCCAAAGCGGCGCAACCATACTCAATATAGGGGGATAAGATATGATCAATTTCCTTTTATCTACGGCGCAAGATCCGAGAGTGGCATTTTCGATCGGCGGACTCACGGTGCAGTGGTACGGACTGCTCATCGTGTGCGGCATGCTTCTCGGTCTTTTGTACGCCTGCTGGCAAGCAAAAAAAATCGGCATATCGTCGGATGACGCAGTGGAACTTTTCTTGTGGCTCATTCCGCTTGCAATCGTCTTTGCGAGACTTTTGTACGTCATTCCGCGTGCGGACGAATATTTCGGCGACAACGGTCTCGAGGGCTGGGATAAATTTGTAAATATCATTGCGATATGGAGGGGCGGCATCACCATAATCGGCGGTCTTGTGGGCGGTCTTATCGGCGCGGCGTTCTTCTCTGTGCGCCACAAAAAAGAAACCAACTTCCTAAACGTCGTAGACCTTGTGGTCGTACCCGTGCTTATCGGTCAAATCGTGGGCAGATGGGGCAACTTTATAAATCAGGAAGCGTTCGGCTTGCCCATCACAAACGAAGCGTTGCAATTCTTCCCGTTCGGCGTGTACATCACCGATCCGAGCGGCGTTGAGGACGCGTTCAAGAGCGTCGTTTATTCGCATATCCAAGCGGGCGGCGGCGGAAACTGGTTCTGCGCAACATTCTTCTACGAGGGCGTTTGGAACACTATCGGCGCGATTTTCTGCGTGCTTATGTGGAGGAAAGACTACCAAAAGAAATACCCCGGAATCTTGATGATTTTCTATCTGTTCTGGTACTGCATAGGAAGATATTGGCTTGAATATTTGCGTATGGACGCAGTGCCCGTCACAAAAACCGCGTGCCTCGTCGTCGCGATACTTTCGCTCGTCATCGGCGTTTTGTACATTCTCGCTCGCACCTCGCGCCTTGCATATCTCGACGTGAGAAAGAGCGCGCAAAACGGCATAGACGGCGCAATCCTCACGGAATACGAAGTGAAAAACTACAAGTTTGTGGGCAAACTCTTTGAGGCCGCCGCAACAAACAGCCAAAAATCTTCGGACAAAGCAAAGAAATTCTTTGCCGAATTGCTGCTCAAAATCGGATACGTCAGAAAGAGCGAACCCGATTATATCTCAATCGACTTCGAAAACTCCGACTATTACCACGTCCCCAAAGACTATAAACGCAGATTCAACGCTATGAAAAAGCAGGATGTCTACGCCTTGTGATTACATTGCAAACAGGTGCAAAATGGCAAACATCGATTACAAAACCGAAAGAATCAAAACCGACAATCTCACGCTGCTGACCGACCTTTATCAACTGACGATGATGAACGGCTATCGCCGCTGCAAACTCGACGAAAGAAGGGCGGTGTTCGACATCTTCTATCGCGGAAGCGGCGGATATTCCTACGCAATCGCGGCAGGGCTCGAACAGGCGATAGACTATATTCTCAATCTTCATTTCGACGAGAGCGACATCGCGTATTTGCGCTCGCTCGAAATCTTCGACGAGGACTTTTTGAAAGCGCTCGAAACGTTTGAGTTTACGGGCGACGTCAAAGCCGTGCCCGAAGGCACGATGGTGTTTCCTTACGAGCCTATTCTCACGGTGTCTGCGCCCCTTTGGCAGGCGCAACTCGTGGAAACCGCGCTCCTTACGTTCATAAATCATCAAACGCTCATCGCAACCAAAGCCGCGCGTTTGAAGGAGTGTACGAAAAACAAAATAAGCGAATTCGGACTTCGCAGGGCGCAAGGTCCCGACGCAGGCATTTACGGGGCGCGCGCCGCTTGCATAGGCGGTTGCCGCACAACGTCCAACGTCGTCGCAGGCAAACTTTTCGGAATCCCCGTCACGGGTACGCACTCGCACAGTTGGGTTATGTCTTTCGACACCGAACTCGAAGCGTTTGAGAAGTATGCCGAAATTTATCCCGACAACTGCTTGCTTTTGGTGGACACCTACGACACTCTCAAAAGCGGCGTTCCCAACGCAATCAAGGTTTTCGACAAACTCAAAGCGCAAGGACACAAGCCCGTCGGAATCCGCCTCGACAGCGGCGACTTGGCGTATCTTAGCCGCAAAGCGAGAGTTATGCTCGACGAAGCCGGGCACGAGGATTGCCTCATTTTTGCAACCAACGACCTTGACGAGGACATACTTTTGGCACTCAATTCGCAAGACGCCAAAATCGACGTCTACGGCATAGGCACGAAACTTATCACGAGTTACAACAACGCCTCTTTGGGCGGCGTGTACAAACTCTGCGCTCTCGAAGAAGGCGGCAAACTCGTGCCCAAAATCAAAGTGTCCAACAGCCACGAAAAGACCACAAATCCCGGCGTAAAAAAGATTGTGCGTATATTTAAGGACGGTATGGCGCAAGCGGACTTGATTTGCCTTGAGGACGAAACGTTCGACGC
>CAVKTQ010000083.1:0-5913 GCA_963659105.1 Firmicutes bacterium CAG:238
TCTCGCAATGACAAGCGGAAAAATAAATCCCAAATCTTCCATTGTCATTCAGAGGGAACGCAGTGACCGTGAGAATCCAGCGTAGCGAAATATAAATCGGGCGCGGGTGTCCCGCCCTCTCGTCATTCTGAGGGAACGAAGTGACCGTGGGAATGACATGTTAAGCGGAGAAAAAACATTGAAAAACCAAAAGAAAAATGGTATAATAAAAGCAATCAATCGATAAGAGAAAAAATCGTATGGAAAACAAAATCAAGGTTTTTGAAAACAAGCAAGTCCGCACCGCGTGGAACGCCGACGAAGAAGAGTGGTATTTTTCCGTCGTGGATGTCGTGTCCGTTTTGACAGACAATGACTACCAAACCGCGAGAAATTACTGGAAGGTATTACGCAAACGTCTTTCGGATGAAGGAAGCGAGTTGGTTACAATTTGTAACCGACTGAAAATGCTGTCATCCGACGGTAAATATTACAACACCGATGTCCTCAATACGAAAGGCGTTTTGCGCCTCGTGCAGTCAATTCCAAGCAAGAAAGCGGAGCCGTTCAAAATGTGGCTTGCGCAAGTGGGAAGCGAAAGGCTTGACGAAATAGCCGACCCCGAAAAGGCGATACTTCGCGGAGCAGATTTCTACCGTGCCAAAGGCTACACCGAGGGGTGGATAAATCAGCGTTTGCAGACCATAGAAATGCGCAAAAAACTGACCGACGAATGGAAGGAGCGCGGAGTCAAAGAGGGCGTGGAATACGCAATCCTCACCGACGAAATGACAAAAGCGCGGAGCGGTATGACGGTTAAAGAGTATAAGGAACTCAAAGGCTTGAAAAAAGAAAACCTCCGTGACAATATGACGGACATCGAACTCGTTTTGAATATGCTTGCCGAGGTTTCGACAACAACACTTTCGAAGAAAGAAAAACCGGAAACGTTTGACGAAAACCGTTCCGTAGCAAAACGCGGAGGAAAATTTGCAGGCGATACCCGTAAACGCTTTGAAGAAGAAATCGGCGGAAATGTGATATCTCCGCTCAATGCAAGCGACAAACTCGCGCTCGAAACCAAAAAAGATACCGACGAAAATAAAGACTGATTGAAAATAAAGATTGGTTAATAAAAATCAAGAATAGCGAAATACAAATCGGGTGTGGGTGCCCCACCCTCTCGTCATTCAGAGAGAACAAAGTGACCGTGAGAATCCAGCGTAGCGTAATGCGGCTGTCGCCTTGATTGCCACGTCGCAACATTCGTTGTTCCTCGCAATGACATAAGGAAAATAAAATCGGGCGCGGGTGCCCCGCCCTCTCGTCATTCTGAGGGAACGAAGTGACCGTGAGAATCCAGCGTAGCGAAAAAAAATAAAAGATATCTTCCTACACACAGTGCAAATATCATTGTGTCCAAACACGCTTGCAACTACAACAAATTGTATTTCGACAAATTTTTTGCTTTTGCGCTTGTTTTCCTCAAAAATACGATGTAATATATCGTATCGCATCCGCATTGCTGTTCTTTGCAAGGCACAAGCGGATTTCAACTTTTTTGGAGGAACACGATGGAGTATATGCAGGACGGCTTCGGCTCGAATCAATCCCTCGACAGCAAGGTGCAAAAACTTGTCATTCTTTTCGTGTTCGACAAAATGGCGATTCCCCTTGCCGAAACGACGATTCTCGACATATGCTCGTCCGACAACAACTGGCTGTCGTATATGGAGTGCAAGCAGTATCTGTCCGAACTTTTGGACACCAACCTCATCTACCGCGTGCCGAAAAGCGATATGCTTGGCATCACGCAAGACGGGGTAAGTTGCCTTTCGCTGTTCTTCACCAAAATTCCCTCGTCCATTCGCGACGAAATCGTGCAGTACGCTCGCGAAAATCGTCTGCGTTTCAAAAAACGCCAATCCTATTTTTGCGACTATTCCAAAAACGCCGACGGCACTTACACCGTGATTATGCGCATCAACAACGACATAACCACCCTTATGGAATTGAAGCTCGTCGTCGCCAACCGCCAACTTGCAAAGTATCTGTACAAGAGTTGGGTTGACAAGGCCTCGACGACGTATTCGCTGATTTACGACAACTTAATCGAATAAGAGCAAGAAATCATCGCTAAGGCAACAGCAACACGGTAACGACGATTCGGCAAAAATTAATTTTTCCATATGTCATTCCGAGCGATAGCGTGGGAATCCAGCGTAGCGAAATATAAATCGGGCGCCCTCTCGTCATTCTGAGGGAACGAAGTGACCGTGAGAATCCAGCCGCAGGCGCAAAGGGAAACACAATGTGGGTTTACATTTTGACAAATCATACAAACAGCGTTCTCTACACAGGCGTAACCAACAACATAATGCGAAGAACGTACGAACATCGCTCAAAACGCGTTGACGGTTTTGCGGAAAAATACAACGCTTACAAACTTGTCTATGTCGAAGAAACGAATTCGGCAGAAGAAGCAATAGCACGAGAAAAGCAAATCAAAAGTTGGTCTCGAAAGAAAAAACTTGCACTCATTGAAACTTTGAACCCAAATTGGGTTGACTTGGCAAAAGAATAATGCGGCTATCGCCTTGATTGCCACGTCACAATTTCATTGTTCCTCGCAATGACAAACGGAAAAACAAATCTCAAATTCTCCATATGTCATTCAGAGGAGCGAAGCGACGTAGGAATCCAGCGTAGCGTAATGCGGCTATCGCCTTGATTGCCACGTCGCAATTTCGTTGCTTCTCGCAATGACAAGCGGATAAAAAAACCAAATCTTCCATATGTCATTCCGAGGGAACGAAGTGACCGTGGAAATCCAGCGTAGCGGACATAAATCAAACGAAAAAATTTCACATAATCAATTCAACGTTCAATTCTCGCATATTGTAAAAAACAACGCTTTATATGCACGTTTTGCACACATAAAGCGTTGTTTTTGTCATTTCGTAGCAAATTTCGTTGATTGATAATTTAGATATTCCGCAACTGCGGCAACGCCGCAATATCATTTTTGGCGCAAGCCAAAAATATAACTGTCCGCAAGGACAATATAACTGTTGCAAAGCAACAATATCACTGCACATAGTGCAATAATCACTCTTCGTCCGAAACGACGTCGTTTTCGGGTTGCGAAACGGGTTTGTCTTTGAGGACGAGTTGCGTTTTCGGGCGTATCTTTTCAAGGCGCGCGGCGTACAGTGCAAGCACTGCGATAAGCGTTGAAGCAACCGCTTGCAACACGTTTTTCGGCAAGGACGTCAACGCCGATTCGGGCGTGCCGTACATAAACGCTTTGCAGATGTAGTACCCCACTGCCATAAGCATCGTGCAGACTATGCAGGTTATCGTCGCAAAGATGATTTTGAGCGCGACGTCGCGCTTTGTCGGGTTCTCTTTTTTGTCAAACCACTTGTAAATGAGCGAGAACGCAACGCCTGCAAGCAAGCCCTCGATAGCCTTTATGACGAGCGTGTAAAGCATCGTCACAGGATATGTCGTGAGGTCTGCGAGAAATGCCCCCAAGCCCCCCGCTATCATTGCCGTGAGAGGATTGAACAGCGCGGCGGCAAGCAATATTGCGCTGTCGCCGATGTTGAAATTCGCAACCGGCGTGGATACGCCGATGAGCGTTGCGACGTACACGATTGCGGTCATCATACCCGTGTACGCGATAAATTTGATTGTAAATTTTCCGTTTTTCTTCATAAAAAATCTCCGTTTTTACGGAGAAGGAACGAGCGGACTTTTTGTCCGTACGCTATTCCTTCCCAGTCTGACTTTACAGGCGGTTGCGGAATCTCACCGCATCGGCTGTTGGGGCTGTTGGACTTGTCCGTTCAAAGACGGCATCACCACCGGTTGGGATATACCCACCCAAGAAATAGATTTGCTACGTTTATATTTTATGACCTATGCCATGCAATGTCAACGTTTAACTGTGGCAGTTAATAAACACTTTCGGCGTTTTGTCTTGAAAAAGAACGTATTTTGTTCTTTCTCTACAAGAGTGTACGGCGTGCACCCTAAATTAAATCCCCCCCCCTTCCTCACGTGTTTCCCCCACCGCCGTTCCCCCTCTGCATACTTTGAGGGAACCCACGGCGTCCGCTTCGCGTGGGGCAACACTCGGTGCTCGCATAAAAAAGTATCGTCCTCTTATTATGCCACTCGTTCACGGGCGAAAAAAATCCACACTCGCCCGTTCACTTGTACTAATCGTCAAGCTCGACGCTCGCTACGGTCATCGCCTTGCGATTCCAATTCCGTCTGCGAATGAGCAAATAACTCATCAATATATACTCGCCCCAAAACTATCAATAGCTACCACGCACGGAAAATCCCGCACCTCGAACTCGTGTACCGCTTCCGTGCCGAGATCGTCGTAGGCAAGCACTTTGGAATTTTCGATTTTGCTTGCATAGAGTGCGCCTGCGCCGCCGATTGCCGCAAGATATACGCCGCCGTTGCGTTTTATGGCGGCATACACGTCGGAATTTCTGTCGCCCTTGCCTATCGTCGCAACAACGCCCTCGTCGTACAACAAAGACGCATACGCGTCCATGCGCATAGACGTGGTCGGTCCGGCAGAAAGCACTTTGCCGCCCTTTTCGCACGGTCCGACGTAGTATATCGCTTGTCCTTTTATGTCAAACGGCAAACTCTGTCCGTTGCGGATTGCCTCGAAGATTCGTTTGTGCGCGGCATCCCTGCCCGTGAGCAGTTTGCCCGATATATAAACGACGTCGCCGACTTTCAATTTTGCGACTTGCGATTTGTCAAGAGGCGTTTTCAATCTGTATTCCATACTCCCCTCACAGCACAACGCTCGATTTGCGCATTGCATTACACTGAATATTTACGGCAACGGGCAAAGCGGCAATATGCGTCGGATATTTCCCGATATGCACGGCAAGCGCAGTCGTTTTTCCGCCGAAGCCTTGCGCGCCTATCGAAAGTGCGTTTATGCGCTCTAAAAGTTCCTTTTCCATACTCGCAAGGGTTTCGTCGTCGCTCGGCTCGCCCACTTCGCGCAAAAGTTGCTCTTTTGCAACAGACATAGCCTTTTCCGCCGTGCCGCCTATACCAACGCCCACGATTATGGGCGGACAGGGATTCGCCCCTGCCTCTTTGACCGCTTGCACGACGCAATCCTTTATGCCCTCAACGCCTTGCGAGGGTTTGAGCATAAAAAGGCGCGACATATTTTCGCTTCCGAATCCCTTTGGCAAAAAGGTTATTTCCATTTTGTCGCCGAGCGCAAGTTCGATATGCACGATTGCAGGCGTGTTGTCCTTGGTGTTCTTTCTCGAAATAGGGTCGAGCACGCTCGCGCGGTAGCCGTTTTTCGCATAACCTGCGCGCACGCCGTCGTCGATTGCGTCTTGAAGCAAGCCGCCCTCGATATGCACGTCTTGTCCGAGCCTGACGAAAAACACCGCCATACCCGTGTCTTGACAGACGGCAAGCCCTTTCGCTTTTGCGAGCGCCGCGTTTTCAAGAAGCATACTTATCGCGGTTTTAGCGTTTTTGTCGGTTTCTTTTTCGAGCGCAGTTTGCATAGTCGCAATGCACGACGGCGTAATTTCACTGCACGCCGTCACGAGCGATTCGACCGCGCTTTCGATTTGATTGTAGGTTATCGTTTTCATATCCCGATTATACCTTAATTGATTTGCAAATACAAGGCATTTGATGTAAACTGTTGCTATCAAACCATGCGGAGTTTTATATGAACTATTCCGAAGAATCGTTGAAGAAGCACTATGAATGGAAAGGCAAACTCGAAGTCGTATCGAGAGCAAAGGTGGAAAACAAGCAGGACTTGTCGCTTGCCTACACCCCCGGCGTTGCCGCACCTTGCCTTGCGATAAAAGAAAACAGGGAACTTTCCTACTCGCTCACGAGGCGTTGGAACACCGT
>CAVKTQ010000084.1:0-5876 GCA_963659105.1 Firmicutes bacterium CAG:238
TCGTCGAGAGGGATGTCGCCTTCGAGTTGCTTTACGATTGCTTCGAGTTCGCCCAAAGCGTCCTCGAACTTTTTGATTTCAGCCATTGTTTTTCACCTCGAAAATTTCTATTTTGTTAACTTGCGCCTCAATCGCGCCGTCCGAACCCGTTGCCGTGACGGTGTCGCCGATTTTGAGATTCGCAACCTTGTTTATGGTTTTGCCCTGCGTTTGGATTCTGAAATATCCGCGCTTCAAAGTTTTGAGCGGCGAGAGATTGTCGAGGGATGATATCGCCTTGTCCGCCCTTGCGTCCGCAATCTCGAACTTCCTCTCTATCTGCGATTTTGCTCGCTGCATAAGAAACTCGATTTTGTGTCCCCTCTGCAAATAGAACTCGGAAGCGAGCCGTCTCAACTTGTTGCAACTTATCTGCACTGCCGAACTTTTCCTCTCGTATGCGCGCGAAGCGTTGATTGAAAGTCTGCGCATATTCTGTTTCAATTCGTCGGCGAGCGCATAGTAGTCGTACGCCACGAGTTCGCCTGCCGCCGTCGGAGTCGCCGCGCGTTTGTCGGCAACGAAGTCGCAAAGCGAAAAGTCGGTTTCGTGTCCGACCGCGGACACGACGGGCGTTTTCATTTTATACACCGTCCTCACAAGCGTTTCGTCGTAAAACGGCGCAAGGTCTTCGAGCGAGCCTCCGCCCCTTGCGATCACGATAACGTCGTATCCGAGATTATCCACGCGCTCGAGCACTTTGGCAATCTCCTTGCCTGCGCCCTCACCCTGCACTCTCACGTCCTTGACCACGATGTCGATGACCGGATTTTTGCGGCGCACCGTTGTCACGATGTCGCGAATGACTGCGCCCGTTTTTGACGTGACGACAAGCACGTTTTTTGCAAATTGCGGAATTGGCTTTTTGTGCGCCTCATCAAACAAACCTTCCTCTTGCAGTTTTGCTTTGAGTCTTTCAAATTCCAAAAACAGCATGCCTTGCCCGACAGGTGTCATAGAACTCACTTGCAACGAAAGCCTGCCTCCCTTTACATAGTAGTCGAGCGAGCCGCGCGCAATGACGCTTTCGCCGTCTTTAGGGACATAGGTTTTTTGTGCGTAGAAACACACGCAAGAAAGTTGCGAAAATTTATCCTTCAACGTGAAGTAAGCGTGAGGTCCCGAAAACTTGTAGCCCGAAATCTCGCCGAAAACTTCCAAACCTTTGAATATCGGGGCGTCAATGCACGATTTTATCGTGGCATTGACCTCGCTTACGGATATCGTATTTTCAGAAAATGGGGTTTTATCTGACATAATCGACACTTTATACACCTTTTTTGCAGTAAAACACCGATTTTTCGGCATTTTCACGCTGTTTTTGAGTTAAAAAATCCCGAAATATCAAACATTTGCACGTCATTTCTGCATCATTTGAAAATTTCGGGAGAGGTTGACAACTTTAGTCTATATCTTTCACTATCTTTGCAAGCACGCCGTTCACAAAGGAGCCTGATTTGTCCGTGCCGTACTTCTTTGAAAGTTCCACCGCTTCGTTTATCACGACTGCGTTCGGCGCGGTATGTTCCAAAAGTTCATACGTCGCGACGAGCAGCACCGCATAGTCGGGACGATACACTCTTTCGAGCGTGTAGCCTTCGAGATGGCTTTGGATAATCTTTTTGAGTTTTTCATCGTTTGTCGCAACGCCGAGATATGTCGAGTTGATATACTGACGGTCGTCTTCGGTGAGGTCGCTGTCAACGAGCATCAATTCCAAAGTGGACTCGTTCACCGAGCCGTAGAAGGTGTACTCGAACACCAGTTTGAACACGTTTTCTCTTGCTATTCTTCTCATATTTATTGCGCTACGTTTACAGTGACAACCTGCACGTTTACGGATTGAACCTTAAACTTGGTTGCGCTTTCGATTTGTTTTTTCACTTTCTCTTGCAAAACCGCCACTTGCGTCGGGACGCTGTATCCCAAATCGATACTCACGAAAAAGTCGACGGTGACTTTTTCGTTGGGCAAAACGTATACGGACACCGCGCAGCGATTGCGCTTCGAATTGAGAAGACGTATGCCTTCGACGTCTTGCGCCGCTTCTGTTGCGAGCGAAACGAGAACGTCGTTCAATATCGGTGATTTTTCTTTTGCCATATTCGACCTCTTTTTTGATTATTATATCACACGCAAAAAATTATATCAACCGCTCGCAAAAATTATTTTGAGCGTAAAGCGCAAGCAGCAAAAGCGCACCGCTCGTGCGATGCGCTCCGTCTAATCCCCCCCCCCTATGTCAGTTGAAAGGAATCACTTTGACCTCTGTCGGTTTGAACGTGGTTTCGGACACGACGACGGAAAGAATTTGATTTGCTTGTTCGGGCGTAAGTTCGCTTTCTCCCACCACGATGCTCACGCCGTTGTCGCCGATTGTGACGATTGCGTCCTCGAATCCCCTTCCCTTGATGAGAGTTTCAAGAGCAAGTTCTTTTTCCATTCTTTCCACAATCAACATCTTTTGTTCTTGCGCCGTAGTCTTTGCGCTTTCCGAACTGTCCTGCGAATTCATAATTGCGTCAAGATACAAGAACTCGGATTCTCTTGTTGCGTCGCGGTCGCTTCTCGCCGCCGCAAAGAAAGTTTGCGTTACGGTGCTTTGTTGTTCGGTTACGTCGTCGGACGTCTTGTTGAGTTTGTCGCTCAAAACGAAGTTCAGCACGCCCGTTGCAACGAGCAAGGCAACCATAACCGACAAAACGATTATCTTTTTGGTTTTTGGTTTCATTTTCATATATTCCTCCTATAGGTTCTCATTTTGTGCGGCTCAAAACGCTCACGATTTCATAGTCCACGCCGAGTGCGGATGATGTCGCCTGCAACAGTCTGAGCCTTACGAGCGGATTGTTTGCGCCCTCGGCAATGACAAGCACGCCTACCACCTGCCCCGACGATTTCGTTATCATCGTTTCCACCTCGCCCGCACCCTCAACCGAAGAAAGTATGCTCGAAAGCCTCGCCTCTTCGTCGTTTTGAAAGGTCTGCTCGCTCTGTTTTGTCGTCGCTACGTTAGAGTATATGATGAGCGCGATTGCAATTATGAATATCAAAACGATAATCTTTATATTTTTTATCCCTTTGATTTTCTCGAAAACGCCTTTTGCGTCGGCTTTGATTTTGTCAATCCCTTCGCTCATATCAAAATATATATCGAGTGCTTTTCAAATATTCCGCAAATCGGATAAAAAGCGTAAAAGAAAAAATTTTTATCGAAATACAAAATTCAAAAACGAAAATCAACGACATCTTCGCGCGCACGCGCGCACGCGACTTAATATTGTACCTGCGCGCACGCGCGTGCGCGCATTAGAGGCATTTGCCGTACGATTTTTATTCTCGCATTGCGCTTCTTGGCGTTTTTTTATCACACAAAAAATCGCATTTTTCCGTTCCCGAATTTTGTTTTTCGCCGTCTTTTGATTTACTTAAAACGCATTTTTTTTGCACTTTCAATCGGAAATTCAAATCAAAAATCGCTGTAAATAACCCTTACTATATTCTTTGAAACGCTCAGCGTTTCGGAAGCGACAGCAACGATTTTTTCCCCCGATATTTGCGTTTTTTCGACGTATACCCGAACGCTTGTGACAATCGTGCCGTCACAGTTTATCTCCACTCTGCTCTCGCACCCCTCGTTTTTAAGAGCGAGGCGCACCTTCTCGCTCGACTTCAACGTTAAATCGAGTCCCGTCGAAACGCTCGTATCGCTTTTTGAAAACATATCGTCAACGTTCAACGTCCATTCCGCTTTGGCTATTGTCGGAATTATCGACGCGATGGCAAACACGACGAGCAGCGAAAACGCCCCCTTGATATACTTCGTGCTTTTTCCGCTCGGCAAAACGATTTCGAGAAGCACTCCGAGACATATCACCCCCACGACCGACATTATCCACGCGCTCATATCACACCCCGAAATTGCAAGACGATATCAAAAGCATGAGCAACAAGAAGAACAAAAACGCAACGCCGGCAAGCGCGGTTACAAGCAGATTCATATTTTTCGACACCGAAAACAGCAATCCAGACGTCCTCGAATCGCCGAGCGGCTCGCATATGGCGGAAGTGAGTTTAAGTACAAACGAAAAAATCACCACTTTGAGAATAGGAAAAGCGGCAACGGCGCACAGTACGATTGCGCCGGTATAGCCGAGCGCGTTTTTGACAAGTACGACGGAAGCCGTGAGCAAATCCAGTCCGTCTGACAGATAGCCGCCCAAAACGGGAACGTAACTCGAAACCGCAAATTTTGCGACGTTGAATCCGAATTTGTCCACTGCGCCGCCCGTTATCCCCTGCACCGTGAGAAAAGTTGCGTATATGCCGAACGCTATGCCGATAAGCCAGCCCGAAGCGGACTTTATGAGTTTTGCGAGTTTGTCGAGTTTGACCGTCGTCGAGATGTTGCCCACAACGCAAAACACTATGCACGCAATAAACGCAGGCAGCACAACCGTCGCGACGAGTTTCATAATGAACGTGCTAAGCACTGCCATAAGCGGCGAATAACCTGCGACCGTCGTCGTTGCGCCGAGTGCCGAAAGCAAGGTCAAAAGCACTGGAAAAATCACTTCCGCAAACTTCGACATTGCGTTTATCGCGTCGCTCACCGTCTTTATTATGTTTGCGATTCCGCTCATCAGCACGATGACGATTGCCGAATAACAAACCGTGTGAACGACCTCAGTCGTCGAATTATTGAGAAAGTCGCCCGTGAGCGAACACAGCATATTTTTCAAAATGCAGATTATGACAATCGTCAAAAAACTCGGCAAAAACGACAAAAAATATCTTCCTGCCGATTTTGAAAGCAAGGTTATGAAACTTTCGTAAAAACTGCGAGGCTCGCCGCTTACGAGAGATTTTAGCGCGTGCTTAATATCATCGATCGACACCGCCTCGCTCTCCTCTTGCCCGAGCGAGTTCAAAAACTCTTGCAATGCGTTAAGGTCGAGTCCGTCGATGACCTCGTCCACCGTCGAATTGAATTCCTTTTCGATTTCTTCCTGCGACTTTTCTACGGCATATGCGTATTCGCTTCCCGAAATAGCGCAATAAATCGCCGCAAAAAAGCATATAAAAAACACGCAAAAAACGGCAAAAAAACGGCGTTTTTTCGCACCTTTTTCATAGCGAATCAAAGGCTTGATTTTGACGGAAAACTCATTTTTTTTCATATGGTCGAAACAAGCGAGGACACAACGTCCACAAGAGATTTGACGATTGATATGCTCATCAAAAAGATTGTGATTTTGCCGCCGAATTGCAGTTTTTGCGCAATGGAATCGCACCCTGCGTCCGTTGCGACGGAGGATGAATATTCTGTAAGATAACCTATGCCGATAATCTTCAAAACCGCCGAAAACACCTCGTCGTTTATGCCGCTCTTTTCGACAATTGAGTCGAAGACAAGCACCACTTCCCCAAGCGCGGACAACATACTTATCACCATAACAACGCCTGTCGCTATGGTTGCAAATACGCTGAATTCGGGCTTTGAATTTTTGAGCAACGTCACCGTGACTATGCCCGTCAAAGCAATTCCGACAAGTTTGAATATCATATCTACCTTCTGTTTTCCCGCAATCAAAACAAGTACGTTTCGGCATTAAACGATGTTTATCGTGTCGAAACGTATCAATAAAGTGCCAGTATCGATTTCAACGTATCAAACAATCCGCCCAGCATATCCAGCACCAGAACCGCCACTATGATAAGCCCCGCAAGCGTTGCGAACGTTGCGATTTCGTCGCGGTCGCTCTTTTTCAGTATCACGCAAACGATTGCCGTGAGCAACCCTACCCCTGCGATTTTCAATATAATGTTTACGTCCA
>CAVKTQ010000085.1:0-5760 GCA_963659105.1 Firmicutes bacterium CAG:238
AAAAAACGTTGATTTTGAAGCCCGACAATCGAAATTTTCATAAAATTTTAATGTTTTTTTCAAAAAAAGTTGAATAATTTGAAAATGCGCTTATAATAAAAACCAATAAAAAACGGCAAAAAAACCGCAAAAAATCAATCCTATTCAAACATAAAACAAGGAGGTCGTATGGACGTTCAAACTTCAATTCAAAAACGTGTGGAATGGATAAGAAAAATCCTCTCCGAATCGGGCGCAAACGGCATCGTTTACGGCAACAGCGGCGGCAAAGACTGCACCCTCGTCGGCGCGCTTTGCAAACTCGCAACAGACAACGTACTCGGCGTCATCATGCCTTGTCAATCTTCGCAAAACTACGGCAGCGACCGCGACGACGCTTTGAGAGCGGGCAAGCATTTCGGCATAAAGCAAATCGAAATCGACCTCACAAAAACCAAAGAGGCTCTCGTTGCGGCTTTGGGCGAGGAACTCACGCGCGACAACGCAGGCGAAGCGAACTTGAAAATGGCAAACGTCAACATCAATCCTCGTCTTCGTATGACCACGCTCTACGCTTTGGGACAGGCGCGCGGCTATCTCGTCGCAGGCACCGGCAATCTCGACGAAGCGACTCTCGGCTACTTCACAAAGTGGGGCGACGGCGCACACGACTTCAATCCCATCGCGGACTTGACCGTCGGTGAGATATACGAGCATCTAAGAGCCTTAAACGCACCTTCTACCATCATCGAAAAAGCGCCGTCCGCCGGACTTTATCAAGGTCAGACCGACGAATCCGAACTCGGTATCAAGTACGCCGACGTCGACAAATATCTTCGTGGCGAGCGCATTCCCGAAGACGTGAAAGACAAGATCGAGAGGGCGAGGGCTAGGTCTATGCACAAGACCCGTATGCCTCGCAAATACGGCGAATGAGGGCACTGTTGAGCGAATAACTTTGTCAGGCACGGCTTGCCTCAAAATCGTGTACGCCTATGTACACTGGGTTTTGATTCAAGCCGTGCCTTTCGCGTTCTTCATCTCAATATTGCCCTCATTAGTTTGATTGGTTAGTGTTGCTATCCGATGGGCTTTTTCGCGCTCTACATCCAAATATCAAACTTATTCGCCGCATTTGAATTTCTAAAAATTAGGGTTGCCGTTTTTCGATAAAAAGATATAAATATCAAATTATCTATTGCGATAAATTTTTATTTGTGTTAAACTTTATAAGGTTATCATTATTCGATTACAAAGGAGGGCTTACAATGGCTCATTTAAGCGAAGCGGCGACTGCTCAAATCAATGCGATTTGTGACAGATACGTCGGCGAAAATACGCCTCTTATGATGATTTTGAGCGACATTCAAAAGGAATACGGCTATATTCCTCTCGAAGTGCAAGAAATCGTTTCGGAGAGGACGGGCATTTCCGTTGCAGAAATTTACGGCGTGGTGACGTTCTATTCCTTCTTTTCTTTGACGCCGAAGGGGAAATACGTTATCGGTTGCTGTTTAGGCACGGCTTGCTATGTTAAGGGCGCGCAACAAGTCATCGACAAATTCAGCGAGATTCTCGGCATCAAACCGGGTGAAACCACAAAAGACGGTTTGTTTACCATCGACGCTTTGCGTTGCATCGGCGCATGCGGAATCGCGCCTGCCGTTTCCATCAACGGACAGGTGTATCCCAAAGTTTCCGTGAACGCCGTTCCCGCAATCATCGCGGACTACAGAGCGAAGGAGGACTGAGTTATGATTAGAAATTTTGCGGATTTGGACAAAACTTGTCAAGATTGTTCTTCTTGTCTCGACGCCAAGTTTACGGGCAGCGACGGCAAACGTCACGTCGTTTTGTGCGGCGGCACAGGTTGTTTGTCCTCGCATTCCGACGAAATCAGAGAAGAATTTGTGAAAATCATCAACGAAAAGGGCTTGCACGACAAGGTGACAGTCAACCAAGTCGGTTGCTTCGGATTCTGCTCGCAAGGACCTTTCGTCAAAATTTATCCCGAAGACACTCTTTACAGAATGGTCAAAATCGACGACGTGAGAGAAATCGTCGAAAAAGACCTCGAAAACGGCGAAGTCGTCGACAGACTTCTTTACGTCGACCCCGTCACCAAAGAGAAAATCTCCAAACAGGACGACATCACATTCTACAAAAAGCAAGTTCGTATCGCGCTGCACGGCTGCGGAAGCATCAACCCCGAAAAAATCGAGGAAGCACTCGGCGCAGGCGCGTTCAAAGGACTTGAAAGAGCGCTTCAAATGGACAGACAAGAAGTCATCAACGAGATTTTGGCTTCAGGTCTTCGCGGACGCGGCGGCGGCGGATTCCCCACGGGCAGAAAGTGGCAATTCGCATACGCTCAACCCGAGGGCGCAAAGTACGTCGTGTGCAACGGCGACGAAGGCGATCCGGGCGCGTTTATGGACCGTTCCATTCTCGAAGGCAATCCCCTTGCCGTCATCGAAGGTATGATGATCGCAGGCTATGCAATCGGCGCGCAAAACGGTTATTTCTATGTCCGCGCAGAATATCCCATCGCGGTCAACAGACTTCGCATCGCAATCAAGCAAGCGGAGGATATCGGTCTTTTGGGCGACAACATCCTCGGCACGAACTTCTCGTTCAGAGTGCATATCCGTCTTGGCGCAGGCGCATTCGTATGCGGCGAAGAAACCGCGCTTCTCAACTCGATAGAGGGCAAGAGAGGTATGCCTCGTCCTCGTCCGCCGTTCCCTGCGGTCAAAGGTCTTTGGGAATCCCCGACAATCGTCAACAACGTCGAAACCCTCGCGTGCGTTCCTTATATAATGAGAGAAGGCTATGAGAAGTTCACTTGCTTCGGCACAGAAAAATCCAAAGGCACCAAAGTTTTCGCGCTCGGCGGAAAGGTGAACAACGTCGGTCTTGTCGAAGTGCCTATGGGTACGACTTTGCGCGAACTCATTTACGACATCGGCGGCGGTATTCCAAACGGTAAGAAATTCAAAGCCATTCAGACGGGCGGTCCGTCGGGCGGCTGTCTTACGGCAGACGACCTCGACGCTCTCATCGACTTCGACAACCTCATCGCAAAAGGCTCTATGATGGGCAGCGGCGGCGCAATCGTCATGGACGAGGACAACTGCATGGTCGACGTTGCGAAGTTCTATATGGAATTTATCTGCGACGAGTCTTGCGGAAAATGCTCGCCCTGCCGTATCGGCACGAAGCGTATGCTCGAGTTGCTCACCAAAATCACCAAGGGCAAGGCGACTATGGCAGACCTCGACAAACTCATGGACCTTGCTTCCAACATCAAAAACGACTCTCTCTGCGCGCTCGGTCAAACCGCGCCCAACCCCATTCTTTCCACGCTCGCGCACTTCAAAGACGAATATATCGCGCACATCGTGGACAAAAAATGCCCCGCACACGTTTGCAAGAGCCTTATGAACTATGAGGTCATCGCCGACAAGTGCGTAGGTTGCGGACTTTGCGAGAGAAATTGCCCTGTGGCTGCAATCCACGCCACCAACTATATCGCCCCCGGTCACAAACTCGCGTCCAGAGAAATCGACAAAGAGAAGTGCATCAAGTGCGGTATGTGTATGTCCGCTTGCAGAATCAAAGCAATCGAGAAGAAATAAGGAGAGAGTATTATGGCGAAAATCAATATTAAAATCGAAGGCGTGCCTTATCAGGTCGAACAAGGTATGACGATACTCGAAGCGGCAAAGGCTTGCGGATACGAAATTCCCTCTCTTTGCGCTTATAATCACGGCGAATGCTCTCAAGGCTCTTGCCGCGTATGTCTTGTCGAGGCAACAGGCGCAAGAGGTCTCGTGGCGTCTTGCGTTTATCCCGTCGCCGAGGGTATGGAAATCACAATCTCTTCCCCCAAAGCGGTGCAGGCAAGAAGATCTTCCGTCGAACTCTTGCTTTCAAACCACAACAGAAACTGCCAAGAGTGCGACAAAAACGGTAAGTGCGAACTTTTGCACGTCGCAATCCTTACCGGCGCAAGAGAAGGGCTTTACGAGGGCGAAAAAACGCCCGTAACCGTAGACGCGCTTACGCCGTCAATCAAGAGAGACACCTCGAAGTGCGTGCTTTGCGGCAGATGTATCGAAAGATGCAAAAACGCGCACGGACTGTCCGTTCTCGGATTTGAAAAGAGAGGTTTCAAAACCATCGTCGCACCCGCTCAAAACAGAAGTTTTGCCGACTCGCCGTGCATCCTTTGCGGTCAATGCGTAAGCGTTTGCCCCACGGGCGCGCTTATGGAAGTGAGCGAAATCGACAAGGTTGACGAGGCGTTCAAACAAGGCAAATACGTCGTCGTCCAAACCGCGCCCGCAGTTCGCGCCGCTCTCGGCGAGGAATTCGATATGCCGATCGGCACTCTCGTCACAGGCAAAATGGTCGCGGCTTTGCGTAGACTCGGATTCAAAAAGGTGTTCGACACCAACTTCGGCGCAGACCTCACCATTATGGAAGAGGCAACCGAACTTATCAATCGCGTCAAAGAGGGCGGAACCCTCCCGATGATCACGTCTTGCTCGCCCGGTTGGATCAACTATGCGGAATATTACTACGGAGATCTGCTCGGACATCTGTCCTCTTGCAAATCGCCTCACGAAATGTTCGGCGCAATCCTCAAAAACTATTATGCGGAACGCAACGGAATTAAGCCCGAAGATATGTTCGTGGTGTCCGTTATGCCTTGCACGGCAAAGAAGTTCGAAAAGGACAGAAAGCAACTTATGACCAACGGACTTAAAGACGTCGACGCCGTCCTCACTACGAGAGAACTTGCAAAACTCATAAGGCGCGCAGGTATCCGCTTTAACAAACTTCCCGACGAGCAATTCGACAACGATATCGTCGGCGAATATTCGGGCGCAGGCGTCATTTTCGGCGCAACCGGCGGCGTTATGGAAGCTGCTTTGCGTACTGCCGCATTCGTGCTTGACGGCAAGGAACTCGAACACGTCGAACTCCAAGACGTGCGCGGTATGCAAGGTATCAAAGAAGCCGCCTACAATCTCGGCGGTATGGATATCAAAGTTGCCGTCGCTTCGGGTATGAAGAACGCAAAAGTCTTGCTCGACCAAATCAGAGAAGGCAAGAGCCCCTATCTCTTCATCGAGATTATGGGTTGCCCGGGCGGTTGCGTTGCAGGCGGCGGACAACCGTTCGTCAAGCCTTGCTTCCTTCCCAACGAGGACGACGACATCCTCGACACCTTCCGCACCAAGCGTGCCGCCGCACTCTATCAAGAGGACGAAAGCAAAGAAATTCGCGTATCTCACCGCAACGAACAAATCATCAAACTTTACGACGAGTTCTTGGGCGAGCCGAACAGCCATCTTTCGCACGAGTTGCTGCATACGTCGTATGCCGCTCGCACTCGTTTTCCCAACTAAAATTGTGTGATTGAGCGAATAACTGCGTTAACGCCCTTTTGCGCACCCGTCACGTACGATTGGTACGTTAGGCGTGTTTGCAAAAGGGCGTTTCCTTGCTCTTCATCTCAATCACGCAATTTTAGTGTAAAATGAAAAATGCGAAATAAACTGTCGGTGAACAGTGAAAAATTTTCATTGAAAGAGGTTGCGCACAAAATTTGTGCGTAAGCAGATGTATAGATAAATAGGGTGGTGTTTTGATTGCCTAAAATCAATAATACGATTTTTTTATAAATTCTTTGAATTTATAAGCGCACTTTTGTCGCAAAAAATTCTCGTAAAAAAAATAATACGAACCCATTATTTGAGTTCGTATTATTGG
>CAVKTQ010000086.1:0-5725 GCA_963659105.1 Firmicutes bacterium CAG:238
GCCTTGCAAACGCCGAAGTCCAAACACGTGAGGAAGGGGGAAGTTTTAATTTTGAATAATAAAAACCGTTAAATAATATTTAATTTTTCGCAAAATAGGGTAAAATCGTTTTACTTTATATTTTTAATGTGATAATATCAATTCGTACTTTCGACGAGGTTGCGACAATACTCCGAGTCGTTACTTGGTTGAAAGCGTATCACTTATCCAACGAAGGAGGCAAAACAATGGATAAAACAACAAAGCAAGAAATCATCGCAAAGTACGCTCGCAAAGAGGGCGACACAGGTTCTCCCGAAGTGCAAATCGCTCTTTTGACCGCTCGTATCGCAGAACTCACCGAACACCTTAAAAATCACCCGAAGGATCACCACAGCCGTCGCGGTCTTCTTATGATGGTCGGTCACAGAAGAAGTCTTCTCAACTATCTCAAAGAAATGGACATCGAGAGATACCGTGCAATCGTATCTTCTCTCGGTTTGAGAAAATAAAAATCTCGGGTGTAAAAAACTACACCCGTTTTTTTTGGAAAGGCGCATAAGGGATATCTTGTGCGGAAAAAATTAAAAAATAAACCGCTTTTGCGGATAATACGGGAATGACGGAATTCCCAGAAGGAGAAATTTTTATGGAAAGAAAAATTTTTAAGACAACGGTAGGCGGCAGAGAAATGACCGTCGAAACAGGCGCATACTGCTCTCAATCCAACGGCTCTTGTATAGTGCGTTGCGGCGACACGGTGGTTATGGTCAACGCAACGATGAGCAAAGCACCGCGCGACGGTATGGACTTTTTCCCTTTGAGCGTTGACTACGAAGAGAAAATGTATGCAATCGGCAAAATCCCCGGCGGATTCAAAAAGAGAGAGGGCAGAGCAAGCGACAAAGCGATCCTCACTTCGCGCCTTATCGACAGACCTATTCGTCCGCTTTTCCCGAAGGGACTTTACAACGACGTTACGGTTATCGCAACCGTGCTTTCGGTTGACACCAACATTCCGCCCGAAGTTTTCGGCATGATCGGTTCCTCCGTTGCTCTTTCGATAAGCGACATTCCGTGGGCAGGTCCTACGGGTTCGGTCGTAGTCGGTATGGTGGACGGCGAGTATGTCATCAACCCCGACAGCGTGCAACGCGCAAAATCTCGTCTTACTCTCAACCTCAGCGGCACAAAAGACGCAATCATGATGGTTGAAGCCGGCGCAGACGTAATCACCGAAAAAGAAATGCTCGGCGCAATCTTGTTCGGTCACGAAGAAATCAAAAAAATCGTTGCTTTCATCGAGGAAATCCAAAAAGAAGTCGGCAAACCCAAACTCGATATGGACCTCGAACATATCCCCGACAACATCAACGAAGCAGTCAGAGCATACGCAAACGAGAAGATGGACTACGTCCTCGAAGCGTTCGACCGCTATGAAAGAGAGGCAAGAGAAGACGCGCTCAACGTCGACGTGCTTGCGCATTTCCAAGACGAGTGGTGCGACGAACCCAAGAAGACCAAATTTATCCTCGACAGCCTCTATTATCTCAAGAAAGAAAAAGTCCGTGCAAAGATTCTCGAAGGCGGCGTACGCCCCGACGGCAGAACGCTCACCGAAATCCGCCCCATCTGGTGCGAAGTCGGTATGCTTCCGCGCGTTCACGGCAGCGCAGTGTTCACGAGAGGTCAGACCCAAGCCCTCACGACTTGCACTCTCGGCACTATAAGCGAAGCGCAAAAACTCGAAGGTCTTGACGACGACTACTACAAGAGATATATGCACCAATACAACATGCCCGGTTATTCCACAGGCGAAGCAAAGGCTCTCAAGAGCCCCGGTCGTCGTGAAATCGGTCACGGCGCACTCGCAGAACGCGCTCTCGAACCCGTTCTTCCTTCCGAAGAAGAATTCCCGTACGCAATCCGCACGGTATCCGATATTTTGAGCTCCAACGGCTCCACGTCGCAAGCGTCCGTTTGCGGCAGCACGCTCGCTCTTATGGACGCAGGCGTTCCCATCAAAGCGCCCGTCGCAGGTATCGCTATGGGTCTTATCAAGAATGAGGAAAGCCACAAAGTCGCAGTTCTCACCGACATTCAAGGTCTTGAAGACTTCCTCGGCGATATGGACTTCAAAGTCGCAGGTACGACCGAAGGCATCACCGCAATCCAAATGGATATCAAGATCAAGGGCATCGACGAGGAAATCCTCACTCGCGCTCTCGAACAAGCAAGACTCGGCAGACTCGAAATTCTCGGCAAGATGCTCTCAACGCTTCCCGCACCGAGAGCGGAACTCAGCAAGTTCGCGCCCAAGATCGTTTCCTTCTCCATCGATCCCGATAAGATTCGCGACGTAATCGGCACGGGCGGAAAGACCATCAACAAGATCATCGAAGACACCGGCGTGAAGATCGATATCAACGACGAGGGCATGATTTTCATCGCTTCCAGCGACGACGCCGCAATCCGCAAGGCTCGCACCGTCATCGAGAACATCGTTCGCGACGTGGAAGTGGGCGACGTGTACGAAGGCAAAGTCACCAAGATTATGGAAAACGACAAAGGACAATTCGGTGCGTCCGTCAACTTTGCACCCGGCAAAGACGGCATGATTCACATCTCCAAACTTTCCGACCAACGCGTCGAAAAGGTCACGGACGTCGTCAACGTCGGCGACATCGTGCTTGTCAAGGTTATTAAGATTGACGAGAAGCATAGGGTTGATCTCCGCCTCAAAGAAGTTCTTTCTAAAGCCGCCAATTAACGCCTAACTTTGTCAACAGCCCCTTGTCCCAAAATCACGTACGCTCAAGTACGTTGGGTTTTGGTTCAAGGGGCTGTTTTCGCGTTATGCATTTAATTGGCGACTTTGGAAAAGAACTTCTTACGAAGTTATCGCCAAAGCGTAACGCATCCAAATAGCGAATAACTTTGGACGCGATTGACGCGTAGCGTAACAATCGCTATTCCGTCACTTCGTTCCTTACAACACCTCATTGCCATCAACTCATTTACCATTAGTAAATTAGGGTTGCCGAATTGCGGCTCTTTCTTGTTCTTCATCTAAATAGCGAGTTTAGGACTTTTGCAAGATTTAATAATCAAATATTCCACAACTGCGCCTACGGCGCAATATCAATTTTTGCGCAAGCAAAAAATATCGCTTGCGCTTTGCGCAAATATAACTGTTGCAGTGCAACAATATCACTTGAAAAGTAATGCCTCGGCATTACTTTTCAATTACGTTGCTCACAACGTCGGCTTTGAGATTTTGAGATTTTATATATTCCAAAATTCTCGGCAGGGCGGCGACGGTGCAGTCGGTGGGGTGCATCAAAACTATGTCGCCTGCTTTCAGGTTTTTAGTTGCGCGCTCAAAGATTAAATCGGCATTTTTGTCGCGCCAGTCAATCGTGTCGTGCGACCACATTATCACCGTATAGTCGAGTTCTTTGCAAGCGTCGAACATTGCGCTCGACATACTGCCGCTCGGGGGCGCGAAAAGTTTGGAATTTTTATAGTCGGGCAGGGAGTTCAGCGAGGAATCTATCGTCTTTTCGGTGATTCTGATTTCCTCGATATTGCGCTGTTTGTTGAGTTTTGCGTGGTCGAGGTGGGAATAGCCGTGATTGCCTATTTCGTGACCGTCCGAGCAGAGTTTCAAGAGCGCGTCGCCGTTTTTTGCCGCCCACAAACCACCCACGAAAAAGGTGGATTTGTAGCCGTATTCGTCGAGTATTTCGGCAATTTTCAGCACGTTGTCCGTGCGTTCGTACACGTTGAATGTCAACGCGACGCTTTGCGTGCTTGCGTTTCCGCTATATATGGCGTTGTTGACCTGTTCGGCTTTGGCTTCTATGGGGTATGCCGCGACGAAGGATACGCCGAAAACAAGCAATAGCACCGATACTATGACAAAATTTGCGCAAAAATTGCGGAACCTCGTTTCACTCATACCATAAAATATGATTGCGACTTTCAAACTATGTGGTATAATATCGATATGCAAAAAATGATTACTTTCAAAAGCGGATTGAAACTTGTGTTTGTGCCGAACACCGCCGTAAGGTCGGTGGCAATCGGCGTATTCGTCGGCGCAGGCGTAGTTAAGGAAACGTCCGATATCGCCGGCATATCTCATTTTATCGAGCATATGGTGTTCAAGGGCACGGCAAATCGCAGCGCGTTCGACATCGTGAACGAAATCGACTGCATAGGCGCGCAAATCAACGCTTTCACCGCAAAGAGTTACACTTGTTTCCATACGGTATCCCTTGATACCAATGCCGAAAAGTGCGCCGACGTGCTGTCGGATATGTACTTCAATCCCTCTTTCGACCCCGTCGAACTCGAAAAAGAGCGCAGGGTGGTTATCGAGGAGATAAACGAGAGCGAGGATACGCCCGACGACTTGTGCGTCGAACGTCTGCTCAGCCTCTATTTCAAGGGTTGTCCGCTTGAAAAAGCCATTCTCGGAACGAAGAAAACCCTCAAAGAAATGACGAGCCGAACGCTCAAAGATTATCACGACAAGCACTACGTCGCAAAAAATACGGTTTTGTCGATTGCAGGCAACCTCACCGAGCAGCAAGCAGTCGCGATTGCAAAGAAGTATTTTGAGGATAAATATACCTCTCAAAAGGATTATGACAATGCGCCCATATGCGCGCGCACGCCTCATTCACAATCTTGCAAGCGTAAAAAATCGATTGAACAAACGCATATCGCGTTTGCGTTCCCGTCCTATCCGTACAACGACGAAAGATGCACCGCAATGCAACTTATGACGATAATTTTCAGCATGGAAATGTCGTCGAGGCTGTTTCAAAGCGTGCGTGAAAAACTCGGACTTTGCTATACGATTTACGGCTATCCGTCCTCGTATCAGAACAACGGCGCGTTTATCATTTACACGTCCACAAGTCCGCACAATACGGTGAAGGCTGTCGAGGCGATAAGGGAGGAAATCGACCTTCTTATCGACAAAGGCGTGAGCGACGAGGAACTCAACAAGGGCAAAGAGCAACTCAAAACGTCGCTCGTTCTCGGACAAGAAAGCACGTCGGCGATGATGAGAACGTTTGGCGGACACGCAGTGCAAACGGGCGAACTTTACGACTTCGACAAACGCATAAAGAGCATAGATTCCGTGACGAAAGAGGACGTGAAGAAGTGCGCGAAAGAGATATTCGATTTCACCGAAGTTTGCTCGTCGATAGTCGCTCCCGACGACGACGTTGATATATTGAAAATTATAAAAAGAAACGATTAGAATATCGAAAACGGCATTGCAAATATAGTGCAATGCCGTTTTTGAAATATTCGCTTATTCGAAGACTACTTATAAACGGAATGTGCGACTTCGAAGACGGAATTGGAGCCGCAAGGCGGCGACCGTAAGGAGCGCCGAGCTTTCGTCACGCACAAGCCCATTTGCTTCAACTGCAACTTGTTGCAGTTGTTCGCCTTTGTGCTTTGCGTTCCTCTTCCCACACGCCAAAAACTGCGCTTTCATCATATAACGCAAACGCAAGTTCGCTTGTTTTTGACGTGCGGGAACCCTTGTGCGTGTAGTACAAGCGACTGCGCCGTTTGGGTGCGAAGCTGGCGCACAAAGCGCAGTGGCACGGCTTTCAGCCGATTTGTATTGCCAACAGCCCGTCTGCCGTTCGTTGCTTGCAACGAACTAGCGATTGCTACGAAGTCAATCGCGTCAGTGTTGCCCCACGCGAAGCGGACG
>CAVKTQ010000087.1:0-5454 GCA_963659105.1 Firmicutes bacterium CAG:238
CAGCTTCGCACCCAAACGGCGCAGTCGCTTGTACTTTCCGTCAAGCTCGGCGCTCCCTTTTCTCGCCGCCTTGCGGCTCGCGTTCCGTCTACGCAAACACTTTATGCTTTGAAAATCCAAAAAATCCCGCATTTTTGCGGGATTTTTGGTTTCATTAACTCTCTTAAACTCAGTTGTCGCTTGCGATGATTTTGTTGAATTGCTCAAGAAGCAATGCCATTTGAGCCGCTTCTTCGCTCTGTTGTTGAGTTTGTGCGGGCGCTGCGGGTGCAGGTTGAGGCGCAACGGGTTGTTGATATACGGGTTGCACGGGTTGTTGATAAATCGGTTGAGGTGCGGGTTGAGGTGCGGGTGCGTATTGAACGGGTGCCGCTTTGGGTTGAGCCGCTCTCTTGACGACGGGCGCCGCATTGACCTTCTTGTAGCCTGCGTTGAGCACGGTTTGCGTGGTCGCTCTTGCGTCGAGCATGATGACCTTGTTGCAAAGGACGGAGTTCTTGTCGGGTTCGACAACGCCTGCGACGACGTCTTTGCCGTATGCTTTCAAATAAGCGATGAGCGGAGTGATGTCGCCGTTTCCGTAGATAAGGAAGAAACCGTCGATGTTGGGGAATTGAGCAAGTCTTGCCGCGTCGATGACTTGACGAAGGTCGAGTTTGCCTTTTCTCTTTTTGGGAAGTGCAGACAGTGCGTCATAACTGTTTTCTTGGATGAATTCGCCGTAGTCTTTGGTGCGCTTTGCGGAATATCCGTAGAATTTGCACGCTGCGATTTCGCCGATACGGGAAAGTTCTTCAAGAGCGGATTCAAACACGCTGAAAGGAACTCTGACGCTTTCGATGTCTGCAAGAACTACATATTTTTTGCTTGCTGCCATAATCTTCTTCTCCTCTTTCAAGTCGCAAAAAGCGGACTTGTAATACTCTTTTTATATTGATAAACTCATTTTATAACAAAAAATACATTTTGTCTATACTTTTTTTGCTCTTTTGAAATAAAACGTCCATTGTTGGACAAAACCGGAGTTTTTGCCATACCTTTTCACGAGCAAATCGGACATTTTTTCTGGCGAAACGCCCTCATATTCGCTCTCGAACGCCTTCTTTATCCAAGTGTCTACGGGAAAAACGTCAAATCGCGAAAATCCGAACAGCAATGCGCAATCGGCAACCTTTCTGCCTACGCCGTGCAAGGACAAAAGTTTTGTCCGAAGTTCGGGCGTAGAGAGTTTTTTCAACTCGTCGATGTTTTCGTCAAGCATGGTTTTGGCAACTCTGTCGAGATATTCCGCCCTATATCCTGCGCCTATTTTCGCATAAAAATCTGCTCCTGCGCTCGCAAGTTTTTCTACGCTCGGGAAAGCGCGGTATTCGCCCATATCCTCTCCCAAAGAGTCGCATATGCGCTCGATTATGCCCTTGATTCTCGGGATATGGTTGTTTTGCGACACGATAAAGGAAAAAATCGCTTCAATCGGGTCTTGGCGAAGAATGTGGATCCCCTTGCCGTATTCGATTGCGTCTTTGACAAAGCCGTTGTCCGCAACTTGCGCCTGAATCGCAGCATAGTCGGTGTCGAAATCGAAATACTTTTCAAAAAAGTCCTTGTCGTCGCACTTTACGACATATCGGTCGCCCTCGTCGGTTATGCGCGCCATATGATTTTTTGCGCACACCCTGAATGCGTCGTCCTCTTGCACGAAACGGAACACTTGTCCGCAATCGAAGGTTTGCCCGACGTCGAAAGTCGGCGTTTTGGGGATTGAAAATTCGATTTGGTTCATAGTTATATATATTGCCGTACACTCAATATATTGCATTCAATATGTCGTGCGCTCGTTTTTGCGCGCGTGCGTGTACGCACGTTCAAAATATAGAAAAACCGCCCTGAATTCGGGCGGTTTGGTTTTGACTGTTATTGCTCTTGTGCGTAAACGGAAACTTGTTTTCTGTCTTTTCCAACACGCTCAAATTTCACAACGCCGTCGATAAGTGCAAACAACGTATCGTCTTTGCCGATTGAAACGTTGTTGCCCGGATGATACTTCGTGCCTCTTTGGCGAACAAGAATGTTGCCTGCGAGAACGAATTGACCGTCGGCGCGCTTGGGTCCCAGACGTTTGGATTCGCTATCACGACCGTTGTGCGAAGAACCCGTTCCTTTCTTATGAGCGAACAATTGTATATTCATAAACATAATCATTCTACCTCCAATGTTATAAAGTCCGAAAAGTTTTCATAGAGGTCGGACGCCCCTAAATAAGCCGTTCTCAAAATCACATCGGCGTCGTGCGCTTGAGAGGAAGTCATGGATTTTGGCAACATCGCGTACAAATAACCGTCTTTTGCGTCGGTTTCATACGCTATGTTCACGCCCACTATGTGCATAATGCCAAGCACCGCCGTTTGTATAACCGAACTTAATGCCGCGCAAACTATGTCCGCGCCCTCTTCGGCATACTCGCAGTGCCCGTTGCATTCAACACCCACAAACTTTCCGTCTTGTGTTGAGAACTTGACCTTGACCATCGCTTAACCCTCGATTGAAACAATCTTCAACTCGGTGTACGGTTGACGATGACCTTGACGCTTTCTGATGTTCTTTTTGGACTTGTAATGGAAAACGTAAACTTTGGGGAACTTGTCCTGTGCATTGACTTTTGCGCTGACCTTTACGGCTTGTGCGTCTTTGCCTGCTTTGACGTTTCCGTTGTCGTCGACGAGCATAAGTGTTTTGAGTTCGATGACGTCGCCGATTTCAGCGTCGATTTTCTCGACCTTGACGAGCATATCTTTCTCAACCTTGTATTGCTTGCCTCCGCATTCAACTACTGCGTACATTGTTTTACCTCCTCTAACCAGTCTCGCCGACATAGGTGCAATCTGTGATTGACTTAAAAACCACTTTCGAGCGGCTCGACATTAAATTTACCAAAATGCAAGAGAATTGTCAAACGTTTGCGCGCAATTAATAACGAATAATTAACACGATAATTAATAAGTGCGTGCGATTTTTGCCCCGCACCGCGATTTACTCTCATTCAAAGCGCGTTTTATGGCTGAACGGGCAGTTTGGCAAGGCTTTTTGCGATGTCGTCGTCGGTCGGGATATAATCGCTCATATCGCCGTCGTTGTATTTTGCATACGCTACCATATCGAAATAACCCGTCCCCGTAAGACCGAACACGATGTTTTTCGCTTCGCCCGTTTGCTTGCAAATCAAAGCCTCGTCTATTGCCGCGCATATGGCGTGACTGCTCTCGGGCGCAGGCAAAATTCCTTCCACCCTCGCAAACGTTTCGGCGGCTTGAAAAACTTTGGTCTGCTCGACGGAACGCGCGGTAAGATAGCCGTCGTGATACAGTTGGGAAACAATCGAACTCATCCCGTGATACCTCAATCCGCCTGCGTGATTGGCGGACGGAATAAAGGAACTTCCCAGCGTGTACATCTTTGCAAGCGGACACACCTTGCCCGTATCGCAAAAATCATAGGCGAATTTGCCTCTCGTAAGCGACGGACACGAGGCTGGTTCCACGGCGATTATTCTGTAATCGGCTTCGCCTCGCAACATTTCGCCCACGAACGGCGAAATAAGTCCGCCCAAATTGGAGCCGCCGCCTGCGCAACCGATGATTATGTCCGCTTTTACGCCGTATTTTTTGAGTGCTGTTTGCGTTTCCAAGCCTATCACCGACTGGTGCAAAAGCACTTGATTCAGCACCGAGCCCAAAACATATCTCGTGTTGGGCGTCGTGACTGCCTTTTCAACCGCTTCGGAAATGGCGCAGCCGAGCGAACCGCTTGTGCCCGGGAATTCCGCATTGATTTTTCTGCCGATTTCGGTAGACATGGACGGAGACGGCGTAACGTTTGCGCCGTATGTGCGCATAACTTCCCTTCTGAACGGCTTTTGTTCGTAGGAGCATTTGACCATAAACACGTCGCAATTCAAGCCGAAATACGAACACGCCATAGAAAGCGCCGTTCCCCACTGCCCTGCGCCGGTTTCGGTTGTGACGCCGTCAAGCCCCTGCTTTTTTGCATAATACGCCTGCGCGATTGCGCTGTTGAGTTTGTGGCTGCCCGACGTGTTGTTGCCCTCGAATTTGTAATATATGTGCGCAGGAGTGTCCAATTTCTTTTCAAGGCAATACGCCCTGACGAGCGGCGACGGACGATACATTTTGTAAAAATCTCTGATTTCCTGCGGAATAGGGATATAGGCGGTGTCGTCGTCGAGTTCCTGCATGGCAAGTTCCGTGCAAAACACCTGCGAGAGTTCGTCTATAGTAGCCTTTTTGAGAGTGGCCGGATTGAGCAACGGCGCAGGCTTGTTTTTCATATCCGCGCGCACGTTGTACCAAGCGGACGGCATCTCGTTTTCCGTCAAATAGATTTTGTAAGGTATTTCGTTGTTCATGACCGTTGCTCCTTTTTGTTTTCGCTTTAACGGCGGTTGACTTTTGAAAAGCGCAAAGCATTCCAAAAACGCGCCGCCGTTTCATACATCTATCCTCCGCACCGAAAAGGCGATTTGTCAAGTATTTCAACGCAATTTTTTGCATTTTATGTGCACATATTCGTTGCATCTGACAACAAATGAGCGAGTATATCCCAAACCTATTACAAATTCAGGCTATCCCTATTGAGTAAGAAATCGATAATATTTATTATCAAATAGCCATTTTCGTTTCTCCAAGCCTTCACGTGGTCTTGCATGACAATGATTTTTTTGAAAGAATCATTTATCTTGTCAAGCGATGCCTGCTCTTGACGCATCTTCTCTTCGGTCGGGATAGAAAAAGCGGATTGGACGTAATAGCGTTGGTTTCCCAGATTGCAGACAAAATCAACTTCGAGTTGCTTGACTTTCTGTCTGCCGTCGTCCAATCTGACATAATGCTCGACAATGCCGACGTCGACGTTGAATCCGCGCATCACGAGTTCGTTGTAAATCACATTTTCCATTATATGCGTGGTTTCTTGCTGCCTGAAATTCAATCTGGCGTTCCTAAGCCCGATATCGCTAAAATAGTATTTTAACGGAGAATTTATATATTTACGTCCTTTTATGTCATATCTTTTTGCTTTTCTGATCATAAAAGCGTCTTCGAGAAAATCTATATATGACGAAATTGTTTTGTCGGTGGTTTTGATGCCGTTTGAATTGAAAGTAGCCGCAATTTTAGACGGATTGCTCAAAGAACCGACAGACGATGCGAGAACATCCACGAGATTGTCCAAAATTGTGTCGCTGCACAAGTTGTTCCTTTCCGCAATATCTTTCAAATAAGTTTTCTTAAACAAGTCGGACAGATATTTGGATTTTTCTTCATCGCTATCAAAAAACACGAGTTGCGGCATTCCGCCGTAAGTGGTGTATTCTTCCCAAGCGTCATATTTATCGCCGTTTTTATAAGCAGAAAAGAACTCCGCAAACGACAACGGATT
>CAVKTQ010000088.1:0-5346 GCA_963659105.1 Firmicutes bacterium CAG:238
TTTGTATGAACTGTCTTTTTATTTTTAGGTGTTGCACTTGAAAGTATAATTCACCGATACGATAAAACCGCAATATTAATTGCGGTTTTTGAGTGGTATCCGCCGATTCTCGCAGAGAAACCGCAAGCAAAAGATTGCTTGCGTTCGGCGGTAAAAAAGCACCTCTTTTGAGGTGCTTTTTTGTGGTACACCCAGGCGGACTTGAACCGCCAACCGTCAGAATCGGAATCTGATGCGCTATCCAGTTGCGCCATGGGTGCATATTAGAGTTTTTGCAGCGTTTGTTTGAATTATAGCATACTCATTCGCATTAGTAAACCCAACGCAAAATTTTAGCGTGCAATATTTTGGTGACATATCGATAGGTCGGTGATATAATAATAACGAAAATAAAATTTGGGCTGAATCGTGTCGGGAAAACGGATTTTTCTATCCGCAAAAAAAGATTTCGCTATCCGAAAAAAGCGGAGTTTACTATCCGTAAAAACGGATGTTCGTTACATCCCTCAAAGCGGATTTCACCTTCCGCAGAGGCGGATTTGTCGTCCGATTTGTTCGTGCGATTTGACAAAAGAGGCGTTTTATGGACAAAAATATGCAAGAAAAACTTGACGTATTGTCGAAAAAGATAGGGAATACGCCTATTGCGTCGCTTGGCGACGGCATCTACGGAAAGGTTGAGGGCAACAACCCTGCCGGTTCGGTTAAGGATAGGGCGGCGTTCTATATGGTTTTGCGCGCGCTCGAAAACGGCGATTTGAAAGAGGGCGGCACTATCGTTGAGGCGACGAGCGGAAACACGGGCATAGGACTTTCCTACGTCGCGCGCGAACTCGGGCTTAAAGCGGTTATGGTTATGCCCGAAAGTATGAGCCGAGAGCGCAGAGATATGATTGCCGCATACGGTGCGGAACTCGTGCTTACCCCCGCAAGCGAGGGTATGGCTGGTGCAGTCAGAAAGGCGAAAGAACTTGCCGAAAACGGCGCGTGGCTTGCAAATCAGTTCGGAAACTACGCAAGCGTAGAGGCGCATTTCTACACCACCGCACCCGAAATCTTCTCGCAAGTTCCGACGGCAAAATACGTCGTTGCGGGCGTTGGCAGCGGCGGCACGGCTATGGGCGTGAAAAAGTATATCGAGCAAAACGGTATTGACTGCAAAATGGTTGCCGTCGAGCCGCTTTCAAGTCCGCTTCTCACTCAAGGACACGCAGGCTCGCACAAGATTCAGGGCATAGGCGCAAACTTCATCCCGACAATCGTCGATCCGAGCAAACTCGACAAAATCATCGACGTTGCCGACGACGACGCCATACGCACCGCAGGCGAGATATATCGTAAGTTCGGAATCAAGTGCGGCATCTCGTCGGGCGCGGCTTATTTTGCAGGCAAAACGCTAAGAAAACAGGTTGAGGGCGACATTGTCGTGGTGCTTCCCGACAACGGCGAGAGATCCCCTCAAAGCCTTTACGAATGAGGGGCGAGCCAAGCGTGTTGACGAATCGCGCGCTCGGTGATATGATTTTATAAATCCTTAAAAGAGAGGAATAAATATGGATTTTCAAAGATACTATGACGGCGTAGGCTTGATTGTAGAAAACAAAATCAACAATTCGTTTTCCGCTTGTCCGCTTTGCGGCGAGATGAAAGCGGACTGGGAAATCGTGTTCGACTTTAAGGGCGAACTCATTTGCGTGCTTGCAAAATGCCCTCATTGCGGCGGCATAATCAAGACCGTATTCAACTTTGACAACGGAGAAACGCCGTCCTCGTTCACCGTGTCCGAGCAAGGCGAAAACAATCGCAACAGCCTCATGCTCGGCGTGAAGTATACATTGCCCTCAGCCGGTCGAAGAAACGAAACGGGCGTTCAAAACGCAACTTCCGTGCAAGCGCAATCCGCAAAGGAAGGTGGCACGGTGGGGTGGGGCATACTCGGATTTTTCTTTCCGCTCGTAGGTTTCATCCTTTGGCTCGTGTGGAAAGAAGACCATCCCGCAAGGTCGAAAAGCGCAGGAATAGGCTGCCTCGTTTCGGTGTGTCTGAGCGTTTTGGGAGGCATACTTTACGGCATAATCCTCGGCATAATTTTGGCAGCAGGCGCAGGTTCGTCCTATGCGGCAGTGCTTCCGTTGCTGTCTATGCTTATGTAGAAAAAACAAGCAAAAAAGCAAATCGCATAATTTAGCGTATTTGCGCACAAAAACAGTTTATACATACAAATCGCACAGATAAATATCGATTCATGTAAAAAGCGAAGCAATGTTGCTTCGCTTTTTGAGTGCCGCAATAACGTCCAAGCGTACAAGAAAACAGCACCTTTTCGGTGCCGATTCAAATCTCTTTTCTGCCTATAAGATAGTCCACGCTGACGTCGAAAAAATCCGCAAGTTTCCACAAGTTCTCGATGCTCGGTTCGCTCTTTGCGTTTAGCCAATCGCTGATTGAACTTTGCCCGACCTTGATTGCGGCGGCAAGTTGCATTTGAGTGAGTTTCTCGCTTTTCATCAAATCTTTGATTCGTTGTGCAATAAGAATTTCCATAATAACCCTATTGACATATTATCGGTATAATGATATTATTTATTAAAATATCGGCATACCGATAATAAGGAGGACAATATGAGAAACAGAGATTTTAGCAAATTAAACAATTTGGAGAAGTTGTTTAACACATTGAGAGTTGTTGCTATCACGATTACGATAGCTATGTCAATCTTGATGTTTATCGGAGGAATAATCGTTTGTGTTTACAATGAAATAGCAACGGGAATTTCTGCGATAATAACCTCGTTAATCTTTGGAGGATTCGGGACATTCGTAATCTATTGTTCGCATATGTTTGCTATTGCGATAATAGATGCGATGACGGACATAAAGCAAACAAGCGTTGTTGTCGAAGATATGAAAACGAATCGCATTGAGCAATCATCGGTTACAATTGGAAGTAAATCATATGAGACAAGCACTTGTTACTTGTTGAGATATATCGAAAAAGGTTCGTATTTAAGCGCATCGTCTGTGGAAGACCGTTCATTGAGAGTCACAAAAAGCATTATGGCATCATTAAAATTCGATAGTGAACAGGAAGCGGAAAAGTTTGCGGATTATAAGGGGTTATCGCTTGACGATAAATGGGATATTGTCAAGAAAGACCTTATTATTCCTATTGAATAAACAACTCTCGCTTTACATACCGACGGCGAAATGCTAAAATGTCCGTATGGACGAAAAGAAAAAACGAGTTGTCGTCGGTATGTCCGGCGGCGTGGATAGCGCGGTTGCCGCTGCTCTTTTGAAAGAGCAGGGTTTTGACGTTGTCGGACTTTATATGTCCAACTGGAAAGAAACCGACCTTAGCGGTTGCTGTACAGGCGAGCAGGACTGGACGGACGTGAGATATATCTGCGACAAAATCAATATTCCGTATTACTCGGTGGATTTTTCCGAGCAGTATATGAACAACGTTTTCAAACTTTTCGTTGACGAGTACAAGAAGGGCAGAACGCCCAACCCCGACGTGCTTTGCAATCGCGAGGTCAAGTTCGGACCGTTTGCGGATTTTGCGCGCGAACTCGGCGCGGATTATATCGCGACGGGACACTATTGCAGAATAAGGCACGACGGCGATACACATTATTTGCTTCGAGCAAAGGACGACAACAAGGACCAAACGTATTTTCTCAATCAAGTTTCGTCCCATCAACTTCGCGACGTCGTTTTCCCGCTCGGCGATATGACCAAACCCGAAGTCAGGCAACTCGCACTCAAATTCGACATCCCCGTCGCAAAGAAAAAGGACAGCACAGGCATCTGCTTTATCGGCGAGCGCAATTTCAGACAATTCCTTTCGCAATACATTCCGATGAAGGACGGCGACATCGTTACGCAGGACGGCAAAGTCGTCGGAAGACATCACGGCGTATATTTTTACACGCTCGGTCAGCGTAGGGGGCTCGGCATAGGCGGAAGCGCGGACGGCAACGGCGAGAGATGGTTTGTTCTCGGCAAGGACGTTGAAAAAAATCTGCTCATAGTTTCGCAAGGCGAGGACGATATTCTTTTCAAAGACGGGCTTGTCACCGAGGGTTTCAATTTCATTACGCCACCGCCTGCAAAAGAGTTCGATTGCGAAGTGCGCATAAAGCACCGCCAGCCTCTGCAAAAGGCGCGTGCGACGATTTTGGAAAACGGCGACGTGCAAATCGTGTTCGAGCAGAAACAGCGTGCGATTGCAGAGGGGCAATATGCCGTCGCATATTACGGCGAAATTTGTCTCGGGGGCGGCGTGATAAATCGCTCGTTCGATTTGTAAGCGCAAAATATATTAAGAAAACGAGAACCTTGTCGAAGCGGCAAGGTTTTTTGTTGCAAAAATTCAGAAACGAAAACGGGAAGAGAAACATGTTGGACGTTGTCGTAAAACGAATGCGCGGCAGGGTTTCGATATGATTGCAACAAGATATTGTGCGGCTTATTGCGCATGCGACTACATATATATATGAACGTGCGCGCGTGTATGCGCGCGCACGCGCACGCTATACGCGCACGCATATATTATGGTTTACGTTCGCCTCTAAACAGTGGATTTTCAAGACAAAACGTTCGATTTTTCAATATGGGAAGAAAAACTTAAAAAAATTGCAAAAACCGTCAAAAAACGCTTTACAAAAAAATCTCAAAGGATTATTATATGCAGGCTGTCGTAAGCAGTGAACAAGTTTCAAATTGTGGTGCGAGCCAAAAGAAAACACAACATTTTGAGATGAAAAAAGTTTTGAAAAAAAACTTAAAAAATTTCTTTGAAAACTTCGAAAAATCGTTGACAAAGAATATTGCTTATGATAGTATATGAAAGCTGTCACAAATTGACGGCAACGAACCTTGATAATTGAACAATATTTGGAAAAGCGATTTTTAATGTGAATTAAATCATTAAATAACGTCTAAAAAACCTTTGAACAAAAAGTTATAGGACAGTCAAGATTGAACTCAAGAGTTTGATCCTGGCTCAGGACGAACGCTGGCGGCATGCTTAACACATGCAAGTCGAACGGACTGATTCCCTTCGGGGATGAAAGTTAGTGGCGAACGGGTGAGTAATGTATGAGCAACCTGCCTCTGTCAACGGGATAACAGTTGGAAACGACTGCTAATACGGTATATGACCACGGCACCGCATGGTGCTGCGGTAAAAGATTTTATCGGACAGAGATGGGCTCATATCCCATTAGGTAGTTGGTGAGATAACAGCCCACCAAGCCGACGATGGGTAGCCGAGCTGAGAGGCTGATCGGCCACATTGGGACTGAGACACGGCCCAGACTCCTACGGGAGGCAGCAGTG
>CAVKTQ010000089.1:0-5330 GCA_963659105.1 Firmicutes bacterium CAG:238
TTGTTTCTCAATGCGCTAAAAAAGAAAATCCCGCTGTTTAGTAGGATTTTTCTCTGTTTTCTATTGGATGTTTTACAAAAAAGACGACTTTTTAGAATAATTTTTGCTAAAAACGCAAGTTTTCGAAATTTTATCGCAATTCTCAACCGCTCGGCGACTTCCGTCTTAACCGAGAACGAGTTTCACGACGTCGGCAGGCGTGTTTAAGATATAATCGGCATTGTACTTTTCAAATTCTTCTTTGCTTCCGTAGCCGTAAAGGACGGCTGCGCAATCGACGTTTTCGGCATGCGCGCCCTCGATGTCGTAGAGTCTGTCCCCCACCATCAAAACTTTGCTTTCGTCCTCGACTTTCAGATTGTCAAGCACCATTCTCACAACGTCGCGTTTCGATTCCTTGCTTGCGTCGCTCGACGCGCCGCCCACAAAATCGAAATACTTTGCAAGGTCGAAATCTCGCATTATCATATCCGTAAATTTGATGGGTTTGCTCGTTGCGACGGCGAGAATTTTGCCTGCGGCTTTGAGCGTTGCCAGCATTTCGCAAACGCCGTCGAACACCTTGCAATTTTTGTAACCGCCCGCTTCGTATACTCCCCTGTACAAGCCGATGAGTTTTTCGATTTCGGGCAATTCCAAACCGAAAAATTCGCGCATGGACACTCTAAACGGCGGCCCCACCATTTTGTCGAGGATTGCGTTTGTATACGGTATGTTCTCTTTGTCGAGCGCATACGCAATACACTCGGTGATTCCGGGTTTGCTGTCCGTCAGCGTTCCGTCGAGGTCGAACAAAATATAATCGTATTTCTTCATTTTTTTCGTCCGTTTGCAAACAAACAAGGCGCATTTTCGTCAAACCGCCCCGTTTTTTTGCTTATTTTACGTTTATTTTTATACTATAAGTCTAAACAAACCTTTTCACTTTGTCAATCCATTCGCCTTGCAATAAATCCGCAATCGGCACGTCGAGAATGGTTTTCACTCCTCTTTGCCCGTTTTTATACTCTTTTGCAAGCGCTTTTGCGTATGCGATAAGCACGCCTGCCGTAAAAGTCGGATTGCTTTCAAGATTCAAAGACAATTCCGCTTTTGACATAAAACCGTCAAAAACGCCGTTTGCAAGCACAAAACCGCCGTGCCCAGTGCCGTCGCAATGCTCGTCGAAGTATTTTTCGTCCACAAAATGCACAATCGTGTCATATTCGGCAAAATAATTGGGCATATTTACGATTTTACGTTCGATTTCCTCATTGTCTGCGTCTTTTTCGGCAACGACGTAGCACTCTCGCAAATGCTTTTCTCTCGGCGTTAAATCCCTGTCAACGCCCTCTCGCACGAGTTTCAAAGCGGATTCTTTGGGAATTGTGTATTGTTTTGCCTTTACAACCCCTTTTATATGCCGTATCGCCTCGCTGTGTCCTTGAGAAACACCTTTACCCCAAAACGTATGACATTTGGCGTTTGGAATTGCGCCGTAAAACAGCGCGCGCACAAGCGAAAACAGCCCGGGATCCCAACCTATGCCGACAAAACACAATCTGTCGTTGTCAAATGCGATTTTCGACATTCTATCGATATGTTTTGCCATTTCGGCGTGCGTGTCGAAACTGTCTATCGTGTTGAATTTTGCCGCAATTTTTGCCGCAGTGTCTTGCAAATCGCTTTGTGAGCCGACGCACAACAACACTACGTCCATATCGAATTTGAAAATATCGTCTTGCAAATATACTTTCGTTCCGAAATCCGACTTTACGCCGCTTCTTCTCGAAAATATCCCGACAAGTTCGATATTCTCGTCGGACAGCGCGATTTTTTCGCACGCTTTGCCCAAATTGCCGTAACCGACAATGCCGATTTTGATTTTTCTGTTATTTTTGTTCTGCTCAATCATCTTTTACCTCTCTTATCGCAAGTTTGTGTGACATAATTGCGCACGATTTGCGCTCGCGCAGGCATAATATGTCATAGCAACGCATCGACATTGTGCAATATATGCGCAAAATGCTCGCTTGTTGACGGATATTTTGTCCTTAAAGACGAAAAGCCTGTCTTAGATATGCAAATTCTGTCTTGCAAGGCAAAAATACCGTTTTTCAAGTCGAAATCAGTTTTCCAAACGGAAAATGCCGATTTTGCGACGATAATTCCGCTTTTTTGCTCGGATCAATTTGCATAAAACCGCCGTGCGTTGACAATAATACTGCGAGATATGGATATGGTTAAACGAGGTGATTTGTATTATGCCGATTTAAGCCCCGTCGTCGGAAGCGAACAAGGGGGCGTGCGCCCAGTTCTCATCGTGCAAAACAACGTCGGCAACAAATACAGCCCCACGATAATCGCCGCTGCGGTGACGTCGCAACTCGACAAGGCAAAATTGCCCACTCACATTGCACTCGAGGCAGGAAAATACGGCTTGCCGAAGGATTCCGTCGTTCTTCTCGAACAGATACGCACCCTCGACAAACGCCGCTTGAAAGAAAAAATCGGCGAATTGCCGCTAAATATGATGACAAGGGTCAACGAAGCGCTGCTCGTGTCGCTTGGATTTTTTGAAACTTAAAAAGCACGCCTTTGCGTGCTTTTTCGTTAATTTTATCGATACTTTCGTTAAAGTTGCACTTGCTAAATTTAGGAATCACTCGCTTTTCAAGCGTTCAACGTAAATATTTTCAATATTCAGTCTTCGTAAACGTCGAAAAGCGTTGCCATCACCTTGTTGATTATGCGCCAATCGAAACCCTTTTGAAAAAGATGCGCGCCCACCTTTTGCGAATCCGATTTATCTTCGATCTTCTTTGTTTTGACAAACTTTTTCGCCATTTTTTCGGCGAGTTCGAGTTCAAAATCCTCGTCGATTTCGTCAAAAACTATATTCTCGACGACATTTTTGTCCACGCCTTTTTCGCTTGTGAGTTTATAGATGATTTTTCTTGTGCCATAGCGTGATTTGTTGAAGAGCAAAAACGTGCGCACATACTCCTCGTCGTCAACGTATCTGTAACTTTTCGCTTTGGAAAGTGCAAAATCGACTTCGTCTTTGTGGAAGCCTTTGTCGTACAACTTGTCCTTGCATTCTTGCTCTGAACGCGCAGAACCCGCAAGGTATTTCACAAGCGTTTCGTAAGCCTTTTTGGCTCTTTCTTCGTCAAGAGGATAATCCGACACAATGCACCCAAAATTAAAATTGATTGAATTTTCGGCAATCTAACCGAGTTTTTTGAAACAAACAACTCCCGTATCTACGATGTTTGCACGTCCGAGCGAGGCTTCGTTCACGCCGTCGATAAACGTGTTTTTGTCGTCGAGCGCAACATAGACTTTGCTCGTCACGTCGTTGTCGTAGATTATATCGTCAATCAAAACGTCACTTTTACGAAGATACTTTTCGACGGTTGCGTGCGTTGGATAATCCGCGCGAATCTCAACGAGCGCACTCTCGACTTTTTGAGAGATTTTGCCTGACTTTACGCCGTCTGCCGCCGTTTGAGAATATGCGCCGACAAGTCCTCCAGCGCCGAGTTTGATTCCGCCGAAATATCTCGTCACGACGATTGCCGTTTTGACGATATTCTGTTTGCGAAGCACGTCGAGTATGGGCTGTCCTGCCGTACCCGACGGCTCGCCGTCGTCGCTGAATCTCGTGACGTTTCCCAGTTCGTCGCCGACGTACGCATAGCAGTTATGCGTGGCGTCTGGATACTTTTTACGCACGGTTTTAACGAAATCTTCCGCTTCGTCGCCGTTGAGTTCGCCCTTTACGGTGGCAATGAAAATCGAGCGTTTTATCTCGATTCTCACCTCGAACTCACCGTCAACGTAGCGATACGTTTTCATTCGACCGTAACTTTGTAGAAGTTCTTTTTGCCCTTTTGAAGGACAAATCCGTTTGCAATCTGGCTGTCGCCGATTTGAGCCGCAATGTCCGTCACTTTTTGATTGTCTACGGATATGCCACCGCCTTGAATGAGGCGTTTTGCCTCGCCTTTGGACGGAACTTTCGCAACCGCGACGAGAATGTCCGCAACGGAAGTCATTCCTTGCGGTATGGTTGCGCTCGGCATATTCTCGCTATCGCCCGAGAATGCCGCGCGTGCCTTTGCAAGTGCGTCGTCGGCTTCTTTTTCGCCGTGTACCATCTTGGTGAGTTCGTATGCGAGGCGTTCTTTTGCCTTGTTCATACGCTCGTCGTTATAGCGAGTGAGTTCTTTGATTTCGTCAAGCGGCAAGAACGTGAGGAAACGGAACACTTTGTCCACGTCCGCGTCAGCAATATTGCGCCAGTATTGGAAGAAATCGTACGGTGCGGTCTTGTTGGGGTCGAGCCAAACAGCGCCTTTTGCCGTCTTGCCCATCTTGATGCCTTCCGACGTCGTGAGTAAACCGAAAGTGATTGCAAACGCATCTTTTTGCTCCTTTCTGCGGATGAGATCCGCTCCCGAAAGCATATTCGACCATTGATCGTCGCCGCCGCATTGAAGCACGCAACCGTACTTGCGGTTTAGCACCAAAAAGTCGTAAGACTGCATAAGCATATAGTTGAATTCGAGGAACGTAAGTCCTTTTTCAAGGCGTTGCTTGTAGCACTCAGCGGTAAGCATACGGTTCACCGAGAAGTTTGCGCCGACTTCGCGCAAGAAATCGATGTAATTGAGGTCGAGAAGCCAGTCGGCATTGTTGACCAAAATCGCCGCGTTTTCACCCTCGAAGCGCACAAATTTCGCCATTTGCTTCTTGAAGCAATCGACGTTGTGCTGAATTGTCTCTTTTGTCATCATCGAGCGCATATCCGTACGTCCTGACGGGTCGCCTACCATTGCCGTACCGCCTCCGATGAGGATGATGGGACGATGTCCTGCGTCTTGCAAACGCTTTGCGACTATCATTTGCACAAAATGACCGACGTGAAGGCTGTCCGCCGTCGGATCGAAGCCGATGTAGAAGGATTGAGGACCTTCGTCGAGCAATTTTTTGAGGTCTTCTTCAAAAACCACTTGTTTGACCAATCCGCGTTCGCGAAGTTGGTCGATAACGTTTTGTGACATAATATAAATTCCTCTAATATTATTTAGTATTTCGATTGTAACACCCCTTTTGAGGTTTGGCAACTTGTTTTTGAAAAGGAAAATGACAAACTCGAAGACATCGAAAAAGGCTTTTTCGACAAATCGGCAATCTAAGCGGATATATTAAAATTAGATAGCCGAAATATGCAAAAATTTGCAGACTCGAGACTGCACAAAACTTTTTGCGCGCGACATTATTTTTGCGTATTTTCTTGATAAAATATTATCAGTATGATAAAATATCGATAATAATATAAAAAC
>CAVKTQ010000090.1:0-5245 GCA_963659105.1 Firmicutes bacterium CAG:238
TTCGACTGCGTGGCGGCTTCGCAACAGAATGCCACGCATTCTCGTACTAATCGTCGTGCTTCGGCGCTCGCTTTTCTCGCCGCCTTGCGGCTCGCGTTCCGTCTTCGAAGTCGCACATTCCGTTTACGAGTAGGCTTCGAATAGGCGGTCGTTTCGGGTGTGAGCAAAGCCCACCCCGTAAGTAGTAACGTGAATAAAAGTAGTATTTTCTCGCAAAATAGGGGTGAGGTGAAATATGAAAATTTCTTACAAACCTACTATTCTGGCGGCGGGCGGAATATGCCTTATCGTTGCGTTGTTTGCGATTTGCGGTTGCTTTTGTACGCCGAAAGAGGTTGCAACCGCAGGGTTTTGCGACTTGCTGACCCCCGAAATCGTAAAGTTCTACGAGGAAGAAATCGCAAAAGAGCAGGTGTTGTCATCAAAGAGCGAGCAAAACGTAAAGGCAATTGCAAATAGATTCGAAATCGACGAGCAGAAGGCAAAATGCGCAATATTGCTTTTTGATTTTTCAAAGCGCACGGGAGGCGGAATAACCTTTCCCGAAATCGCAAATATGAGCGAGTTCAAGATGCTCGTTTTTGCAAAACAGCGCGGCGAAATCTACGGACAGACCCTCAGCAAAGAGGACAAGGCAGAACTGAAACGAAAGGCTTCCGTTTTGTTGGGAATCGGATTGTAAAAAACTCTGTAACGCTTGAAATGCGCGCGCCGAAATGATATACTGATTGTATCAAGCAGGAGGCGTGGTATGGACACTACTCAAAAACAGTTTTTGACCGCCAAGGCAAGACAACTTCGCGACGACGTCATCGAAACCATCGGCAGATTCGGTTCGGGACACATCGGCGGCGCGATGTCGGTTATGGACGCCTTGACGGTCATTTATTATGCAAAAGCAAACGTTGACCCCAAAAATCCCGAGAAAGCGGATCGCGACAGGGTGATTATGTCAAAGGGTCACGCAGGTCCCGCAATGTATGCGGTGCTGGCGGATTTGGGATATTTCCCCAAAGAGTGGCTTCAAACCCTCAACAAAAACGGCACGAATCTTCCTTCTCACTGCGATATGAACAAGACCCCCGGCATAGATATGACGGCAGGCTCGCTCGGACAAGGACTTTCTTGTGCGGTGGGTATGGCGCTTGCGGCAAAAATGGACAAAATTCCCGCCACGATATACTGCTTTATAGGCGACGGCGAAAGTCAGGAAGGGCAGATTTGGGAAGCGAGTATGTTTGCAGGCTCGCACAAACTCGACAATCTCATCGTGCTTTTGGACTACAACAAAATGCAACTTGACGGTCCGGTTGCCGAAATCAACGATCTCGCGCCCGTCGAGGACAAGTGGAAGTCTTTCGGCTTCTACGTTCAAAGCATAGACGGTCACGATTTGGACGCAATATCAACCGCCATAGACAATGCGAAATCTCAACACGAAAGAGCAAATATGATTGTGCTTAACACCGTAAAGGGCAAGGGCGCGTCTTTTGCGGAGGCGGCGGCAAACTGCCACAGTATGAGCATTTCCGAGGAGATGTGGAGAAAGGAAACGAAGAGGTATTGAGATATGACGGATGAAAGAGAAATGCGCCAGACGCTTGCCGGCGCGCTTGTCGAAAGAGCAAAAACCGACGACAGAATCGTCGTCATCGAAGCCGACCTTATGAGTTGCCACGCAACAAAGGTTTTCAAGCAAGAGTTTCCCGAAAGATTTGTAAACGTCGGCATTGCCGAGCAAAATATGATTGGCATTGCGGCAGGTATGTCCACGATGGGCAAGATTCCGTTTGCGTACAGTTTCGGACCGTTTGCCACTCGCAGATGTTACGACCAGATTTTTATATCCGTTGCCTATGCGCATCAAAACGTAAAGATTGTCGGCTCCGACCCCGGCGTGCTTGCGGAGTACAACGGCGGCACGCATATGCCGTTTGAAGATATGGCTCTTATGAGAGCCGTGCCGCATATGGTTTGCTTCGAGCCTGTCGACGCGACTATGCTTGAAAAAGCGGTCGATCAAATCGTTGATTATCAAGGCGCGGTCTATATCCGTATGCAACGCAAAAAAGCCGAAAAAGTGTTTGACGATTCGTTGAATTTCGAACTCGGCAAGGCGATAAAAATCAAAGACGGCAAGGACGTAACGTTGATTGCAAGCGGCATTATGGTTGCAAGAGCAATCGAGGCGGCGGAACTTCTGAAAGAGGAAGGCATAAGCGCAAGAGTGGTGAACATCCACACTTGGAAGCCCATCGACAAAGACGCGATAATCGAATGCGCAAAGGAAACGGGCGCAATCGTCACTTGCGAAAATCACAACGTTTGCAACGGTTTGGGCAGCGCGGTTGCAGAAGTCGTATGTCAAAACTCGCCCGTGCCTATGCGTTTGGTGGGTGTGAAAGACGAGTTCGGTCAAGTGGGCAAGAACGCATATTTGAGCGAGCAATACCACCTCACCACGCAAGACATCGTCGAAGCGGCAAGAGAAGTTGTCAAAAACAAATAACGCGCGGTTGCGACAGAATACAAAACAAAAACTTTGAATACATAACAAAAGCGACGGTTTATCCGTCGCTTTTGCATATATAAACGTTGATTTTGTCGATTTTGTGCTTTTTTTGTTTGCGATTAATGCACGGAGAAAAGCAGGTCGCCGTAGGAAGGCACGGGCCAGTATTCTTTTGCGGTGAGCAATTCCATTTCGTCCACAACCTTGCGAAGATTTGCCATAGCGACAAGCACTTCGTCGTGATAACAACGTCCGCCTTTGACGTTTTCGCCGAGAGAGTGCGCTTTTTGAAGCGCGTCTTTGAGTGCCTTTACGCAAGCGGTTGCGTCTTTGAGGTGCGTTGCGAGGTTGTTGCAAATGTCCTTTTCCTCGTCCGCTTCCACGCCGAGCGTAAGACTTTCGTTTGCCGCTTTTGCGACGTCGCCCTTATATTTGATTACGGACGGAATGATGTCCATAGTCGCCATATCCAGCATCGTCATTGCTTCGATGTTGAGCAGTTTGCAGTAGTTTTGGATGTATATGTCCTCTCTCGATTTGAGTTCCGCTTCGCTGAAAACGTGCAGGCGTTTGAACATATCGACGTTCTTTTTGCTCGTGATGTAGGGAAGCGCGTCTATCGTCGAGGGGAGATTGAGCAAGCCTCTGCGCTGCGCTTCTTTTGTCCACTCTTCCGAATAGTTGTTACCGTTGAAAATGATTTTGCCGTGCTCGGTCATCACTCGCTTGATGATGTCGGTGATGCCTTGATTGATGTCGGTGACTTTTTCGAGTTCGTCCGCAAACAACTCGAATTGCTCCGCCATTATGGTGTTGAGAATGACGTTTACGCTCGCAATGGATTGCGACGAGCCGGGCATACGGAACTCGAATTTGTTTCCCGTGAAAGCAAACGGCGAAGTGCGGTTGCGGTCGGACGAGTCCATAGAGAATTTGGGCAAAACGTGTACGCCGATTTCCACTTCGCACTTTGCGCGCCTCGAATAGGTGCGGCCGTCTGCGATTGCTTGCATAATGCCCGTGAGTTCTTCGCCGAGGAACATGCTTACGATTGCGGGCGGCGCTTCGTTTGCGCCGAGACGGTGATCGTTTGAAGCGGAAGCGACTGCTATGCGAAGCAGGTCTTGGTGGCTGTCAACCGCTGCGATAACCGCCGCAAGTATGAGGAGAAATTGCGCGTTGTCTTGCGGACTCTTGCCCGGGTCGAGAAGATTGCCCGAATCCGTCGAGATCGACCAGTTGTTGTGCTTGCCGCTTCCGTTTACGCCGTCAAAGGGCTTTTCGTGAAGAAGGCAAGTCATATTGTGCTTTGCCGCAACCTTTTTCATAATTTCCATTGTGAGTTGGTTTTGGTCGGTTGCGACGTTGACCGTCGTGTAGATAGGCGCAAATTCGTGTTGAGCGGGGGCGACTTCGTTGTGCTTGGTCTTTGCGAGAATGCCGAGTTTCCAAAGTTCCTCGTCAAGTTCTTTCATATACTTGACAACGCGGGGCTTGATTGCGCCGAAATAGTGGTCGGAAAGTTCTTGTCCTTTGGGCGGACGCGCGCCGAACAGGGTGCGACCCGTGTAGAACAAATCCTTTCTCTTTTCGTACATAGCGGTGTCGATGAGGAAGTATTCTTGTTCGGGACCCACCGAAACGTTTATGCGCTCGGTCTTTTTGCCGAGAATGGAAAGAAGCCTCGTGCCTTGTCTGTTGATTGCTTCCATAGAGCGCAAGAGCGGCGTTTTCTTGTCGAGAGCGTCGCCGTTGTAGGAGCAGAACGCCGTCGGGATGCAGAGTATGCCGTCCTTTATGAACGCGTAGGAAGTGGGGTCCCAAGCGGTGTAACCTCTTGCCTCGAACGTCGAGCGCAAGCCGCCGCTGGGGAAGGAGCTCGCGTCCGGCTCGCCCTTTATCAACTCTTTGCCGCTAAGTTCCATAATCACGCCGCCGTTTTTGGTGGGGGCGATGAAGGAGTCGTGCTTTTCAGCCGTGATTCCCGTGAGAGGTTGGAACCAGTGAGTGAAGTGGGTCACGCCCTTTTCGACCGCCCAGTCCTTCATTTCGTTTGCGACGATGTTTGCCGTTTCTCTTGAAAGAGGCAAATCGAGGGCGCAGCATCTTTTGAGTTCGCGATAGGTGTCTTTGGGCAATCTCTTGCTCATCACTCTGTCGTCGAAGACCATGCTACCGTACAAATCCGACATCAACATATGCGAGTATCTCCGTGTTTTTTATAGATTCGATTATAGACATAATATTCCAAAAGTCAAAAGATTTCGCACAAAAAAATCGAGTATAAATAAAATGGATAAATATGCACAATATTTGCGGTATTTATGCACTATATTTGGATATTTATAAATCGATAACGAGAGATTATAAACAAAAGATTGAAATTATACTTTTTGAAAAATGTGATTTTCGCGCAGAAAACCTATGATTTTTACATGGAATCAACATGGGAAATATGTGAATTTTTGTGTGAATCGTCGTGCGGAGCCTTTGCTTCTTGAATGTGAATCGACAGGCGGGACTTGCGGTTTTTTGCGTGCGAATCGGTGCGCGGAGCAGATTTTTGCGTGCGAATTGTGTTGACATTACGGATATACAATGCTAATATATTTGTAGAAAATAAATATACAGACGGATAGTGTTCACGATTTTTTTTTAACCACTCGGTTAAAAGAAGTTTGAACACTTTTTGTTTGTTCGAGGTTTGTATGGACTCTTATATATCGCCGCTCT
>CAVKTQ010000091.1:0-5099 GCA_963659105.1 Firmicutes bacterium CAG:238
TGGGAGAAATACCCGAGAGGGAAAGAGGGGGCGCTTCTATTTAGAGTACACGCCGCTCACTCTTGTAGAGGAAGAAAACACCCCCATGATAAAGGGGAAAATCTAAATTTTAATAAAAAAACTTGCGCATAAAAAAATACCCCTCGCTGACACGAGGGGCTTTGACGCAGTTATTCGCTGTTTGACGGCTTAGTGTTTGCAGTCGTGATGGCAGCACGCACAATCTTCGTCGTCACATTCGCAACCTTCCATCTTTTCGACTTCTGCCATAAATTCGTCGAAAACTCTTTGAAGAAGCGCTTCATCTTCGATTGCCATAAATACGTCGTTGCCGTCTTCGTTTTCGGCAATTTCGTAAATGAGAACTTCGTCGTCCTCGATATCGTCGAGTTTCTCGACGGGTTTCATAACGACAAACCATCTGTTGTCGACGTCGAGAGTTGCCAGATGATAGAAATCCTCGTCCTTGTCAGCGACTTCGTTGTACAACGTGATGATATCGTCGTCTTCTGTCGTATTGTTTTGGTCGTCAAAAAAATCTGCCATAGTAGTTTCTCCTTGCGATGCAAAGCGGATTTTGCGGATTGCATCTTGATATTTTGATAGTAACATATTTTGCGCAATTTGCAAGCAAAATATCAAATCGTACTCAATTTTCAGCGGTGCGAGTCGAGATAGGATTGCAAAATTATGGTTGCGGCAACCTTATCGATGACTTTTTTGCGTTTTTCGCGGCGCACGTCGGCGTCTATGAGCATACGCTCTGCCGAAACGGTGGTGAGCCTCTCATCCTGATACAGAACGGGCAAACCGCTCGCCTCTTGCAGCATATCGCCGAACTGCCTCGTAACAATCGCTCTGTCCCCTTCCGTGCCGTCCATATTCTTCGGCAAACCGAGAACGAAAGCGTCCGCTTCCTCTCTTTTTGCATATTCGCAAAAGTACGCGATATCTGCGTTCGTATCGCCTTTTTTGCGAACGTACGTTTCGCGCGGATTTGCGGTTATTCCCAACAAATCGCTCACCGCAACGCCTATGCGAACGTCGCCTACGTCCAATGCGATTTTACGTTTTATCATTTGAGCAACCCCCTTCCGAGTTCGTTTCTCGCGCCCTTCTTTTTGGGCTTGTTTTCGCCGATAAACTCATACCATTTCAAGCCGTAAGCTTTGAGTAGGCACAATCCCACTATAAGCACGACAACGGAAAATACCGTCGCCACCGCCCAGAATATGACTTTTGCAATAACTACGCCGAGAGTATCTTCGCACGCCGCAAGGACGATTCCGAGCACGAATACGATTATCGCCGGCACAATCGAGGCAAACGCCGATATAAGTTGATAAGTATTTTGCGACGAATTTTTGATTTCGGCAACCTGTTCCCAGTGCTGATTGCCCTTTTTCATATCGAAAAGTATGGACATACTGCAAATGCCGGTTATCATCATAAGCGTATCTATGCCGACGAGCAGCGTAGACACGATGTCGATTTTGTAAAGCAACAACGCGATAAGCATAATCGGCACAAGCAGAACGCTCGGCACGATGATGGAAAGCAAAAGCTTTGCTTTTATGCTGTCTTTCGGGTTTATGGGCAAGGTTTTTGACGCAAAAAAGGATTTACCCTCTCTCGTATACGCCATATTAGCAATCATATTTGCGCCGGCAAGGAAAATCATCGAATACATCACCACGAAGCCTATGCCCATCATTTCAGACATAAACGGTGTCATACCCTCGTCCGCGCCCGACTTAAAGTTGGTGATAAAGTACATCACGACGATAAAAATCGGCGCCATAAGCAGATTTGCAAACGAACTCATCGCAAGCGCGCTGTTGCGCATAATCGACGTGAAATCTCGCTTCATAATGGATGCGACAACGTTTGATTGTTTGAGCGTGGCGGTTTTCGATTCTGTGGATTGCGAATTTTCCGTCGCTTTCGAGTTGATTCTCTTATAAAAGAGCGCGGACAAAAGCAACATAACGGCAATCATACCGACGGTTATGGCGGCGGATATACCGAAGTTTTTGCCCGCTTCGATGCCCAAGCAGTAGTTTACAAGCACTTTGTCGGGATAGAACACGTTTGCAAGCACGGAAAGCGAAGCGAGAGTGCCTTGCGACATCTCAACGCCGCCATCTTGACCGAATCCGCGCGTGTTCATATAGTAGACGAGCACCATATACGCGCACATCAAAACGACGTAGAAAAGAATCACCAAAACGCTTTTGAGCGTAGGTTTGCCTTTGAAGTACGAGCCGAGCCACACAACGGGCATAGAAAGCACGCTGACGATAAAAAGCGGCAATATCGGCGCAACGAGCAAAATCAACAAAAGAAGCGGATAGAATCCGTAAAACATCGATTTGCTTGCAACGTTAAACGCTATTGCGGAAGTTAAAACCGTCGGCAAAATCACAGCCGTTGAAAGTTCGAGCGCGTTGACGTAAGTCATTGCGAATTTTGCAAAAAACACCGACGTCGGACGAAGGGGCAACGTATTGAGAAACGGCGTATCTTTTGCGCCGTAAAGCGTCGTCACAATCGAGAACATCGAAAGGAACATCACCAAAAGTTGCGTTGCGGCAACGATTGCCACGACGAGCAACGAAAACTCGCCCACGCTTTTCAAATTCACCGCCAAAAACGCAACCATAACGCAGATTAACGCGACGAGCGGCAAAAACGAAAGCAACGCTTTCAATCCCGACGGAATCTTCTTTTTGCCCTCTGCGTCCTCTGTCCTCGAATTTGCGTTGCGAAACAGAGTTTTGAATACGATAATGAAATCTCTCATACAAACCTCATTCCGCAGTTTGCTCGAATACGGGCGTCGTGTCCGTGAGTTTGAGGAACAGTTCTTCGAGAGATTTGTCCTTGTTCTTCTCTTTCAACTCGTCGATACGGCAAGTCGCAATGAGGTGTCCGTCCTCGATAATACCCACCCTGTCGCACACTTTTTCCACAACTTCGAGGACGTGCGAAGAGAAAAACACACTGTTGCCCTTGTCTGCGTGTTCGCGCATAAGTTGCTTCAAGTTGTACGCCGAGCGAGGGTCGAGACCCGTCATCGGCTCGTCGAGAATCCAAAGTTTCGGCTCGTGAATGAGCGCGCCGATTATGTTGAGTTTTTGCTTCATTCCGTGCGAATACGTGGAAATCTGTTTTTTAACCGCGTCTCCGAGAGCGAAAAGCGCGCTGTATTTTGCCAATCTTTCCTGCCTTTGAGCGGTCGGCACGTCGAAAACGTCGCAAATGAAGTTTATGTATTCAACGCCCGTCAAGCCCTCGTACATAACGTGGTCGTCGCTGACGTAGCCGATATGCTTTTTCGCTTCAAGAGGCGAGGATTTGAGGTCTATACCGTCGATAAGCACCCTTCCTTCCTCGAAAGATATAATGCCCGTAATGCTCTTAATCGTCGTGGATTTACCCGCGCCGTTCGGACCTATAAAGCCGAAAATCTCGCCGTCGTTTACGGTGAGAGAAAGATTTTCGACGGACGGTTTTTGATTGCCCGTATAAGTTTTCGTCAAATTTTCGATTTGTAACATATTTTCCTTTCGCCAAAAGAAAATCAAGCGTTATAGCGCTCGTTTTGCGTTATTTTCTTTTCGACTGTCTTTCCTTTATAACTTTTTCGAAGCCGTTTTCGGTCGGCTCGTAGAATATTGCGTCTTTAATCTCGTCGGGAAGGTATTGTTGTTTCACCCAGCCGCCGTAGGAGTGCGGATATTTGTATCCGCTCACTTTTTCGTCGTCGCCCTTGTAGTTCGGGTCGCGAAGATACAACGGCACGGTTTCGTGCTTGATGTTTTTCACCGCGTTTTCCGCGCCGCCGAGTGCCTCGACGACTTTGTTGGACTTCGGCGCTTCCGAAACGTATATTATGCCTTCGGCAAGCGGAATACGCCCTTCGGGCAAACCTATTTTTTCAAAAGCCTGCACGCACGACGTCGCAACGACGATAGCGTTGGGGTCTGCCATACCTACATCCTCGCAAGCGTGAATCATAATTCTGCGTCCGATGAGCATAGGATCGCACCCCGCCTCGATGAGCCTTTCCGCCCAGTAAAGCGCGGCGTTGCTGTCGCTGCCTCTCATACTCTTTATGAATGCGGAAATCATATCGTAATACATATCTTCCGTCATACTGAGCGCTTTTTGCTGTATGGATTGTTCGGCTTCCTCTTTTCCCACTCTTATAACGCCGTCGGAGCCTGCATGCGTGGTGAGTGCGGCAAGTTCCAGAGCGTTGAGCGCGGTGCGCATATCCCCTGCGCTTGCCCACGCAAGGTGCGAAAGAGCCTCGTCGCTCACTTCGAGATTCATATTGCCGAGTCCTCTTTCCTTGTCCTTGACCGCTCTTTCAAGACCCGCCTTAATATCCTTGTCCGAAAGCCTCGAAAACGAGAAAATACGACATCTCGACACGATAGCCCTCGTCATCGAAACGTAGGGATTTTCCGTCGTAGAACCGATAAAAATTATGTATCCTTGCTCGATTGCCTGCAACACGCTGTCGCTTTGCGCCTTGTTCCAGCGATGACATTCGTCCAAAAGCAAATATGTACGTTTTCCGTACATACGAAGACGGTCGCGAGCCTCGTCGATAACCTTTTTTGCGTCGGCAACGCCGCTCGTGACGGCGTTCAGTTTGACGAAAGCCGCGTTCGTATTTTCCGCAATGATGTTTGCAAGCGTGGTTTTTCCCGTCCCCGGAGGTCCGTAGAAAATGCAACTGCCCAGTTTGTCTGCGGCAATCGCTCTGCGCAAAAGCGACCCCTGCCCCACGATTTTGCCTTGTCCCAAAAATTCGTCCAAGGTGCGCGGGCGCATACGTTCGGCAAGCGGTGCCATAGTCTTTTCGTTGTTTTGAAGGTCAAATAAATCCATACCGACATTGTATCAACATCGGCGGCTTTTGTAAAGATAATCAAAGATTAAACATAGAATATAGCGTGCAAAACAAAGAGAAAATCTCAAAAACGATGAAGCCGAAACTTTTCAGAGTCGTGATTGCAATCGCGGTTTTTCTTGCGATTTTCATCTTTTGCACGGTTTATTTCCGCTCGAACATCGTTCCGACGGTT
>CAVKTQ010000092.1:0-5025 GCA_963659105.1 Firmicutes bacterium CAG:238
GAGAGGTTTGGTCGTCAAAGCCGAAGCATTCCGAGCCGTGCCCGACAAGCCCGATTGCAATGCGATTTTCAAAGTCGCCGAAATTGCGGCTTATCATTTGTGCGCCCGCTTCTTCATAAAACTTTTTCGATTCTTCAAGTCCTTTCATATTCCGAAATCGCGTTTTATCTCTCGCTTTGCGCTTGATAAAACTTATTTTCTGTTGTTCTCGTAGATTTGTTTCGCTCTGTTTTCAAGTTCCGCTTTTTGAATGAAATAGCCGAAAAACTCAAAAGACGGCGCACACTTGGAGCATACGAAAGCGTAGTTTCCGTCACGAACAAGCGACTTGTCGTCAAGGCACTCGTATGCGAGATTCAAAAGATTTTCAACTTCCTCGTCGCATGTTTCGCCCTTGCTCTGCGCCTCGCTAAATACAAGGTGCGCAAGGTTGACGTAGGACACCGCAAGTTCGCAAAAACCGCCCTTGCTTTTGAGCAAATCTATTGCCTTTTTATAGTATGCTCTGCCCTCTGCAAATCTTTGCAAGTCGCAAAGTGCGGTGGCATAATTGTTGTACAGTCCCGCAAGGCGATAATCGTCCTTTTCAAGCGATTTTTCGTACTGCTCTTTTGAAATCTCGTAATACTTTATCGCGTCTTTCGCCTTCCCGAACGCTTTCATTGTCGTGGCGCAATTGAGATAAATAGTCGCCTCGCCCACGCTCGAGCAAGTGCCGTTGCACGCCAAAATCGCAAGCGCCTCGTCTACTGCGGCAAGTCCTCTTTCCCTGTCGCCGAGTTTACGATAAAGACCGATTTGTTCGCTGAGCACTTCCAAAAGTCCCTTTGCATCCTGCAATGTTTTGGCTTCTTTTTCCCAGTATTCGAGGACGCGTTTTGCGCCTTGCAAATCGTCCTTTTCAAACATCTCGTCGATTTTGTCAATCACTCTGACGATGGGAATCGTGCCTGTAGGCTCTTTTGCGCAACCGCATTTTTCCTGCATATTTTGCCTCGCTTGTTTTTATAGGAATATCATATCACAAAATCTCGTTTTTTCAAGGCTAAAACAAAGACTTTCCCTTTGCAATCGCCGTCTTTTGCCGTTTGTGCGCTTTGTTGCCTACAACTTTGCTTTATACTCTACGCCGCTTTATGCAGACAAATTGCGCTCTCTCGATTCGAGTTTGCGTTTTCGACAAATTTTAACGATACAAAATCCGCATATTGTCGATTTTTGTTGCGGCTTTTGTCGAAAACGCGTATTGAAAAGGTCGGTTTTAATATTGTATAATAATTATATCTTATCAAAGGGGGAAGTTTATGGGAAAACTTCAGAAACTTATCGACAACAAGGCGCAAAGCGCAAAGTTTATGTGCGACGAAATCGCGCATATTTGCAATGATATGCCAAAGCGCGATCCCGGCAGCGAAGGCGAAAAAATGGCGTGCGAGTACATGGCGGACTACCTCAAAAACGACTGCGGTTGCGAGAGGTCTGACGTCGAATCTTTCACCGAACATCCCAACGCGTTTTTCGGTTGGATTTACTTCACCATCACTTTCGTGCTTGCGGGTATGGTGCTGTTCTTCTTCCTCCCCATTCTCGGCGCAGTCATCACCGGCTTGGGATTTGTGATTTTGTTCATTCAATTCGGTCTTTACAAAAAACTCGTTGACAAGTGCTTCCCGAAAAAGACGGGGCATAGCGTCACCGCAATCAAAAAATGCACGGGCGAAGTGAAAGGCAGAGTGTTTTTCAACGGACATCCCGACGCGGTTTGGAACTGGCCCGTCAACAACAAATTCGGCGGTACGGCGCACGTTGCGCACCTCGTCTCGAGCGTTGTGAGCGGTCTTGTGGTGCTCGGATTGAACATTGCGGCGGCAGTCGCAACAAAATGCCAACCCGTGGTAGACTACACCGTTGCCGGTTACACCGCGCTTTACGGTCCGGTGCTTTTCTGGATGGGCATTGCGATATTGGTTATGGTTCCCTGCCTTGTGGGCATGTACTTTATGTGGGATGAAAACACCATCACGGACGGCGCAAACGACAACCTCACCGGCTGCTATATGGGCATTGCAATCCTCAAAGCGATGAAAGATCAGGGCATCGAACTCGAACACACGGAAGTGGGCGTAATCATTTCTGGAAGCGAGGAAGCGGGACTTCGCGGCGCAATGGCTTGGTGCGAAGCGCACAAAGGCGAATTTGACGACGTTCCCACTTGGATTTATTCCTACGACACAATACACGAAAGCCGTTTTCTCGGCGTAAACTATCGCGACCTCAACGGCACGGTGAAATCGGACAAGGAAGTGAGCGATTCATTTATGACCGCCGCAAAAGAACTCGGCATAAAGTGCAACAAGACGTGGGTTCCTCCGTTCGGCGGCGCAACGGACAACGCGGCGTTCAACAAAGCGGGATTCCGCTCGACGGGTATCACCGCTCTCGACCACAATCTTCAAGACTACTATCACACGATGCGCGACACGGCGGACAACCTCAATCCCGAATGTCTTGCCGACTGCTATGCGATTTCAGTCAAGTGCCTTGAAAACTTCGACCGCGACATCGCAAAATAACGTCGAAATGTCGAGAAAATCGCTGTAAAAAAGCACTGAAAAACAGCGAAAACAAATAAAAAACAAACAAAAAATAAGCGAAAAATCAACTTATTCCATCAAAAAATCCTTCCGTCTTTTCGGAAGGATTTTTTTGCGTTGCAAGGATTGCGTTGCATATTTTTTCAGATTTTTACCGCGTATTTTCAATTCGCTCTTTCGTTTAAGCGGTATCGATTTAGGCGGTATTCACCTTTTAGGCAACGTTATTATTTATGCCGCTTTGTTGAATCGGGTTCGATTCGCTTTGGCGTGCTTCGTCCGATTCTCGTTGCGTTTCGTCGTATTCGCTTTCGGTTGCGACCGATTCGCCTCGTTGTGTTACGACGGATTCGTTTTCGGTTCTTTCGCATTCTTCCTCAAACACGACTTCCCTCTTGCATTCGTCCTCGTCCTCTTTTGCGATTTGCAAATCGACGTTGCCGCTTGCCGCGTCGTTGTCGCTCGAAATCTCGCTCGGCACCTCGTCGGACATGAGTTTCGGCTTCTCGCGCTTGTAGATTATCGCCATAATTATGCCGTCAACGGTGATGTTCAGCACCCAACTTATAGGCCAACTCAAGTACAGCATTTCGGGCGTATTGACCGCTCTGCACGCGGTGTAAATCCACACGATGCGGAACACGCATATGCAGAAAAAGTTGGCAACCATCGGCGTGAACGAGTAGCCCATGCCGCGCATACAGCCCACAAGCACCTCAACGATGCCGCAAACAAAGTATATTGGCAAAATGATTTTCATCCTTGCGCAAGCGTAGCCGATGACTTCGGGGTCGGACGTGTAGAGCTTTGCGATATACTGCCCTGCCGTGAGCAGAACGAGAGTCCACAAAAGGCTTATCACGATAATCATTATAGACGCTTCGAGGGCGGCTTTTTTGATACGTTTGGGCTTTTTCGCGCCGTAGTTCTGCCCTGCAAACGTGACGGTTGCGTTGGACACGGCGTTCATCGACGTGTACACGAATCCTTCGAGGTTGCTTCCCGTCGAACTGCCTGCGACGAGCGCATAGCCGAATCCGTTGAGGTTTGTTTGAATCAGCACGTTTGCGATAGAGAAAAACGAGTTGAGTATGCCGCTTGGCAAGCCAACTTTGAGAATCTGCAACAACTCGTCCTTGTGGAAGCGAAGTTTTTTGAGCACGAGTTTGCAATATCCGTCCTCTTTCAAGAGGGTTATAACAAGCATAATGCAGGACAAATACTGGCTCACGATTGTCGCAATGGCAACGCCCTTGACGTCGAGTTTTGCCACGATAACGAATATGAGGTTGAGCGCGACGTTGACGATACCCGCAATGCTGAGGTATATGAGCGGACGTTTCGTATCGCCTTTTGCGCGAAGAATGGACGCGCCGAAATTGTACAGCACGTTTGCGGGCGTGCCGATAAAATAAATAAACAGATAATCCGTCGCCTTGTCCAAAATCGCGGGGTCTGTTTTCATCCAAACGAGGAAATATCTTGCGCAAAATACGCCGATAAGTCCAACGACCGTACCGCTTATGAGCGACAACAGCACCGACGTATGCACGGTGTTTTGCGCGCGCTTTTCGTCACGAGAGCCTATCGCTTGGCTCATAACGACGTTCGTGCCGATAGACAAGCCTATAACGACGTTGATGATGAGATTGATAAGCGCGACGTTTGACGAAACCGCCGCAAGCGACTGCGTGCTCGTTTCGGAAAACTGACCGATAACTATCAAATCCGCCGCATTGAACAGCAGTTGTAAAATGCCCGAAAACGCAAGCGGAAGGGACACCGCAATGAGTTTTTTGAGCAGCGGCCCGCTTGTCATATCCATATCTTTGGCGACGGTCTGATGGTGCAAATGAAGTGGTTTCATATTTTATCCGTTGTGATAAAGTGTGTATTTCTCTACAAATTCCCTCTTGTTTGAGAAAATATTTTATCACTTCCGCCGCCAAAGTCAAACGGATACGCAACATATCCATTATTAAAATAATGGAAAATTTGTAAAAGCCTAATCTTCCCCTCTCGCCTTTAATCCCTATGGAAATAAAAATCGCATTTATCGTTGCCGCGACCTATCGTGCCTTTCCTCTCGAAAGCGATACCGCACATATCCCCGTATACGCGGTCGTCGCTCAAACAGAACGTGCTTGTCAGTTCTTTGCACCCAAGCAGATACGAGAACCCGCCGAGTTTTTTAATACCTTTTATTAATCATATTTCTACAACCTCTAATCCTCGCGTTTGATATTCAACCAAACTTTTCCGCTCATATTATATCACGCTTCTTCGTTTTTTCAATACTGTAACGCCGCACAACCGTCAACATCCCGATACAAAAAGCAAAGCAACCGCACATGGCGGTTGCTTTAATTAATATGAGGTGAATTATACTTTCAAGTGCAACACCTAAAAATAAAAAGACAGTTCATACAAA
>CAVKTQ010000093.1:0-5019 GCA_963659105.1 Firmicutes bacterium CAG:238
CTCTTTATGCCGCTGTTGATGATGATTCGGGTGCAGATGGTGCAAGGTTGGTGCGTGCAGTAAAGCGTTGCGCCGTCAACCGAAACGCCCAATTTTGCAGCTTGTGCGATTGCGTTTTGCTCGGCGTGGACGGCATAGCATTTTTCCGCGCAAGTGCCGCTTTTTATTCCGAGCCTATCACGCATACAATAGCCTTTGTCGCGGCAGTTGAGTATGCCCGAAGGCGCGCCGTTGTAGCCCGTCGTCAAAATGCGTTTGTCCTTGACGATGATTGCGCCTATCGCTCTGCCTTGACGAGCGCAACTTGTCCAAGTGGACACAAGCTCTGCCATATCCATAAAACGTTTGTCCCAGTTGTTCATTTTGCACCTTCTTTTTGTTTATAAAATGATGTTATCACAAAATATAGCATTATTCAACAAGGACTTTGGAAAAATCTACGCAAAATCTCAAAAAAATCAGTCACAATATATTGACATTTGGCAACCTATGGTATAAACTGTTAGCAGTCAGTCAGAAAGACTGCTAAAAAAATAAATTTCAAACTCGAAATCGGAGGCATAATATGACAATAAAACCATTGTTTGACAAGGTTGTCATCAAGGCAATCGAAACTGATGAAAAAACCGCAAGCGGAATCGTTCTTCCCGGCGCGGCTAAAGAAAAACCACAACTTGCAAGAGTTATCGCCGTTGGTCCCGGCGGCACCATCGACGGCAACGACGTGAAGATGCAAGTCAAGGTGGGCGACACCGTTCTTTATAGCAAATATGCAGGCAGCGAGTTCAAAATCGACGGCGAAGAAGTCGTCATCGTAAGTCAATCGGATATACTCGCAATCGTTGATTAAGGAGGCTATTTATGGCAAAGCAATTCAAATACGGCGATGACGCAAGAAAGGCTCTCGAAGCAGGCGTCGACGCATTGGCAAATACTGTTAAAATCACTCTCGGTCCGAAGGGCAGAAACGTCGTTCTCGACCGTCCGTACGGCTCGCCGCTCGTGACCAACGACGGCGTTACGATCGCAAAGGACGTCGTTTTGGCAGACCCGTTTGAAAATATGGGCGCGCAAATCATAAGAGAAGTCGCAACCAAGACAAACGACGTCGCCGGCGACGGCACTACGACCGCTTCCGTGCTTGCGCAGGCAATCGTAAAAGAAGGCTTGAAAAACGTTGCCGCAGGCGCAAATCCCATGGTGCTTAAACGCGGCATCATGAAGGCAACCGAAGCCGCCGTCGAAGAACTCAAAAAGATAAGCAAGGACGTTGAGGACAAGACCGCTATCGCGCAAGTCGCTTCAATTTCCGCAGGCGACGAGAAGATCGGGCAACTCATTTCCGACGCTATGGAAAAGGTCGGCAAAGACGGCGTAATCACCATAGAGGAAGGCAAGGCTATGACCACCGAACTCAACGTTGTGGAAGGTATGCAATTCGACAGAGGTTACGTTTCGCCGTATCTTGTCACCAACACCGACAAGATGTCCGCAGAACTCGACAACCCGGTCATCCTCATCACCGACAAGAAAATCAGCAACATTCAAGAACTTCTTCCGCTTCTCGAACAAGTGCTTAAAAACGGCTTGAAACTGCTCATCATCTCCGACGACATCGAGGGCGAGGCACTCACGACTATCATCGTCAACAAACTCAAAGGCGTGTTCAACGTCGTGGCGGTCAAGGCACCCGGATTCGGCGACAGAAGAAAGGCGTATCTCGAAGACATCGCAATTCTTACCGGCGGCACTTATATTTCAAGCGACCTCGGCTACGAACTCAAAGACGTCACGCTCGATATGCTCGGCAGAGCAAAATCCGTGCGTGTGGATAAGGACAACACGACCATCGTCGGCGGCGCTGGCGCAAGCGAAGACATCGCAGCAAGAGTTGCGTCCATTCGCGCTCAAATGGCTGAATCCACGTCCGATTACGACAAAGAAAAACTTCAAGAGCGTGTTGCGAAACTCGCAGGCGGCGTTGCCGTTATCGGCGTAGGCGCGGCAACAGAAGTCGAAATGAAAGAGAAGAAACTCCGCATCGAAGACGCTCTCAACGCAACTCGCGCGGCAGTGGAAGAAGGTATCGTCGCAGGCGGCGGCACCGCGTTGCTCTCGATTATTCCCGCAGTCAAGAAGGCTTGCGCAAAACTTGAAGGCGACGAAGCGACGGGCGCAAAAATCGTTCTCCGCGCTCTCGAAGCCCCCGTGCGTCAAATTGCGGCAAACGCTGGTATCGACGGCGGCATAGTCGCAAACACCATTATGTCCGCAAAGAAAGCCAACTACGGCTACGACGCGCAAAAAGAAGTCTATTGCGATATGGTCAAAGCAGGCATTCTCGACCCGACCAAAGTCACGCGTAGCGCGCTTCAAAACGCCGCTTCCGTCGCGTCCACTTTACTCACGACCGAAAGCCTTGTCACCGACATAAAGGAGCCGACAAACGCTGCCCCCAACGGCGGTATGTCCCCCGAGATGTACTAAAAACGTCTGATTGAACGAATAACTTTGGACGCGATTGACGCAAGCGTAGCAATCGCTATTCCGTTACTTTGTTCCTTACAGGCACGGCTTGAATCAAAATCGTGTACGCTTATGTACACCGCATTTTGATTCAAGCCGTGCCTTTCTTGTTCTTCATCTCAATCAGACGTTTTTAGACTTGTGATATTTGGTGAATAACTGTGCCAGAGGCACTCGTCTGCCAATTATTAATAAAAACATGTTTAATATGAAATATTATTCATATTTTCTTGACAATTCGCTGTTCGGTGCTATACTTTTGGTGAAAACTAAATCTCGTTTATTCGGAGGTCGGTATGAAAGAAATTACGCTCAAAGTAGAGGGTATGCAATGCGGTATGTGCGAAAGCCACGTCAACGACGCGGTGCGCAAGGCGGCAAACGTCAAAAAGGTCACGTCTTCGCACGTCGATGGCAAAACGGTTGTGATTTGCGAGGATAACGTTGACGTCGACGTCATCAAAAACGCGATTCGAAAGGACGGTTACAACGTCGGAGAAGTTGACGTAAAACCGTATGAAAAGAAAGGTTTGTTTTCGTTCTTAAAAAAGAAATAAACACAAGAACGACGATTGAAAGTACAATTTGCAAAATTAAAGCAGAAACGCCACCGTGAGGTGGCGTTTCATATTGCGATTTGGTGTTTGATTAATACTCGAACTGCTCGGTGAAGTAACCGACAAGGCTGTCTATGGGGATACGAACTTGCGCCATCGTGTCGCGTTCACGCACGGTTACGCAACCGTCTTCGAGGGTGTCGAAGTCAACGGTGACGCAGTAGGGCGTGCCGATTTCGTCTTGACGGCGGTATCTCTTGCCGATGGAAGCGGACGTGTCGAAGTCGCAGGCGAAGTGCTTGGAAAGTTCTGCATAGAGTTCTTCCGCTTTCTCGTTGAGTTGTTTTTGCAAGGGGAGCACTGCAACTTTGACGGGTGCGAGCGCGTGGTGCAAGTGAAGCACGACTCTCGTATCGTTTTCGCCGACTTGTTCTTCGTCGTATGCGTCGCAGAGGAACGCTAGGAACACGCGGTCTGCGCCGAGGGACGGCTCGACGACGTAAGGAACGTATTTCTCGTTGGTTACGGGGTCGACGTAACTCAAATCCTTGCCCGATGTCTTGATATGTTGATTGAGGTCGTAGTCGGTGCGGTCTGCAACGCCCCAAAGTTCGCCCCAACCGAACGGGAATTTGTATTCGAAGTCGGTCGTCGCTTTGGAATAGAAGCAGAGTTCTTCTTTTTCGTGGTCGCGAAGTTTGAGGTTTTCGTCCTTCATACCGAGGTCGAGCAACCATTGATGGCAGAAGTTCTTCCAGTAGTTGAACCAGTCGAGATCGGTGCCGGGTTTGCAGAAAAATTCAAGTTCCATTTGCTCGAATTCGCGGATACGGAAGATGAAGTTGCCCGGTGTGATTTCGTTGCGGAAACTCTTGCCGATTTGACCGATTCCGAACGGGATTTTCTTGCGGGTGGTGCGTTGCACGTTTTTGAAGTTTACAAATATGCCTTGCGCCGTTTCGGGACGAAGATATACGGTTGACGTCGAATCTTCGGTGACGCCGATGAAGGTTTTGAACATAAGGTTGAATTTTCTGACGCCTGTGAAGTTGCTGTTTCCGCAAACGGGGCAGGGGATTTTATGTTCGATGATGTATTGTTCCATCTGCTCGTTTGTCCAACCCGAAATATTTTCCTCGATGCCGTGCTTTTGGTTGTATTCCTCGATGAGGTCGTCTGCGCGGTGACGAGATTTGCAAGATTTGCAGTCCATCAAGGGGTCGGAAAAACCGCCGATATGACCGCTTGCTTGCCACGTTGTCGGGTTCATAATGATTGCGCTGTCAAGTCCGACGTTGTAGGGATTTTCAACCACGAATTTCTTCCACCAAGCCTGCTTGATGTTGTTTTTGAGTTGAACGCCGAGAGGGCCGTAGTCCCAAGAGTTGGAAAGACCGCCGTAGATTTCGCTTCCGGGATAGACGAATCCGCGGTTTTTTGCGAGGGCAACGAGTTTGTCCATAGTCAGTTGTGCCATAAAGTTATCTCCTTTCGCACTCATCCGGATGATGAGCCGATAAATATTGTGTATAAATAATAAAATAACGGCGCGAAAAAGTCAAAGATAATCGTTATATAACATAAATTAGGATGTATTTACAAACCGTGCAAGCGGAAAGCGGATTGAAAAGCGAAGGCACTTCAAAGCGTAAATACGATTAGAAACGAAAAGCGTAACGATTCGCTTGTCAAAAAGGGAAGCGGATAACCGAAACGGAAGCGAGTTAAAAGCGGAACGTGCTCGTAAATCGGAGAGCGGCGCAAATCAAACGCGCCACCTCGCTTGAGATGACGCGTTTGCACGTAGATACAAAAACGTGACTTCGGGCAATTGCGCTTACGCCATGCCCGTGCGACGCTTGTTATTTGCAGCAACCGCAGCCGCCCGTGCCGCCACCGCAAATGCAGGAAAGGATGAGAATCAGCCACACAATGT
>CAVKTQ010000094.1:0-816 GCA_963659105.1 Firmicutes bacterium CAG:238
CGTTGCAACTGCCGAGCCGCCTCAAAGTTGCAACCCCTTACGTCACAAACAAATGCTCTGATTTGTTTGTGACAGGACGTTTGCGCCAAAATATTTGTCAAGCCATCTTGAAAAGATGGGTGACAAGTGTTTTGCACTCGGCGCAAGTTAAAAGGAAAACCCCACAAAACGTGGGGTTTTTCCTTGCCGGCATAGGGAGGATAAAAAAAGTGCCGGCTATAATTGGGGAGAACTGATTTTTGTGAATCTCATATTGTGAGATTCAAGTTTTTGGATTCGGAAACCGTGTTGACGAAATTTCTTATCGTCGAGACCGAAAGCGCAAAGCCCATATTGTCTATGCTTTCGTCAACAAGTTTGGATTCCACAATACCGACGACGTTGCCCAAGGTGTCAACCATAGGTCCGCCGCTATTTCCGCCGTTGACAGCCGCGTCCGTCATAACGAACTTGCCCGATCCCCAACCGGAAATCGTGATTCCCGTTTGAGACACCGTTCCGACAGAAATGCTGTTGGTTGTTCCTACGCCTTCGGGGTTGCCGATCAGTGCGACTTCAGAACCTCTTTGAACGTCGGATGACGCAATCTTGAGGGAGGGATGGTCGGCGTTGGAAGGCTGACCGCTCACCGTACTGCTGCCGCTGACTTTGCCGACGATTCTCAGAAGAGCGATGTCGGGGTCGTCCGATTCGGCGTCGAGGTGGTCGCCTTGATATGCGCCGTAAGCTACGACTTCGAGTTTATAGTAGTTTGACGTATCGCCGTCGAACATACAGATTATTGTGCCGTATGAAGCCCACTCGTAGGACACTCTT
>CAVKTQ010000094.1:878-2525 GCA_963659105.1 Firmicutes bacterium CAG:238
CTCTTCCCATACCGTAGGGGTAATATTGTTGGGTTTTTGTCGCTTCATATCTGACGCAGTGCGCATTTGTGAGCATATATCGTTTTGTGGAGCCGCTTGAGTCGGTGTCGGTTATCAAAAATCCGCTTGCTATGCCGCTATACGAGGTTGTCGACGGATTTATGTTTGCGTCCTTGTACATGTACAATCTTGCAACCGAAGCCGATTTCTCGTTTGCGACCTTGCCTACCGAACTGTTGAGCGCTTCCAAAGCCTTTTGCGTTGCTGCACTCGTCACCTCGTCGACTATATCGCTGTCTTTCAACGCCTCGTTGATGGCATTGATATATTCTTCTTTCATATCTGCGGAGATCGAAGCAGCGTACTCTTCCGCAATCGTCTGTTTAAGGCTTGCCAACACTATTACGTTGACAAGTACGACGACACTCATCACAACCGCAAGCACCACGCACAGGATTCCGACAGGGCCGAGTTTGTTGTTCTTCGGCGAGGGAGTGTGGTAGACGGGCGTATGTTCGGGTTGTGAATTTCTTTGATCGTCAAAGAAATTGTTAAAATCGTCCATAACCCTTGCTCCTTAATTATCTTATACCCAAATATTATGTTCTGACAATTAAATTTTCATTAAATTTTGTAATTTTTTTATAAAAATTTTTCCAAAAATCCAAAATATGCAATAAGGCGGCAAAAGTTGACAAATAGGTATATATATAATAAAATATAAGAGAAAGAAATACTAAACATTATGTAGCGTTTTGTACGGCGGAGTTTTATGCAAGACGCACAAGGAGAACATATGGCAGCCATATTCTGCGATACCGATTGCGAACTTTGGTACACCCACGCACGCGAATTGAATCTCGAAGTCATCCGCATGCCATACATAATCGACGGCGAGGAAAAGTTGTGCGACCTCGGCGAAGAAACGGACACGCACGACTTCTACATCAAAATGAGAAACGGCGCAAGCGCGTCTACGGCAGGTCTGAATCAACAGATATATTACGACACTTTCGAGCCGTTCTTCAAGAGAGGCGAGGACATTTTGTACATCGCGTTCTCGTCCAAACTTTCGGGTACTTTTGCGTATCTCGATCTCGCCGTTGCAGAACTCGGCAAGCAATATCCGAACGTCAAGTTCAGAAAGTTCGACACTCTCAACATATGTATGGGCGCAGGGCTTTTGGTGTATATGGCAGGCAAGTATTGCAGAGAGCACGGAGACGACATCGACGCGACCTATGCGTATCTCGAAAAGAACGTAAACAAAATCGGCATCTACTTTGTCGTGGACGATATGAAATATCTCGCTCGCGGCGGCAGAATCTCGCCTGCAAAAGCGAAAATCGGCAACCTTATGAACATCAAACCCGTTTTGACGGTTGATGACGGCAAACTCGACGTGTGCGCAAAGCAAAACGGCACGAAAAAAGCGTACAAATACATGCTCGACGTGTTTGCAAGCACCTACGAAAACGTCGATGACGCGCCCGTCGTCATAGTTGACGCGGATTGCGGCGACGTCGCAGACGCCTTCGAGGAAAAGGTCAGAGAAATAAATCCGTTTGTTACGATATGGCGTCAACCCATAGGACCGGTTATCGGCGCGCATGCAGGTCCCGGTACGCTCGGCTTGATCTTTACGAG
>CAVKTQ010000094.1:2535-4819 GCA_963659105.1 Firmicutes bacterium CAG:238
ACAATCGCAAATATAATTTTCTGAAAATAAAAGCAAACATAGTTTGCGCAAAGAGGGCGCACTCTTGAAAAAAACAAGAATATTTTTCGTTCTCATAGTTTTGATTTTATGTATTGCTTCGCTTACTGCTTGCAGCAGAGTGAAGCAATATTTTGTATACGGCACGACGCTCGAAATTCAGGCTACGGGCATAAAATCCAAGCAAACCGTTGACGATATATACGGCTATATATCCTCGCTTGAAAGCGTGCTTTCGCCGACAGTAGAGGAAAGCGATATATACAAAATAAACCGTTCCGAAACAGGCGTAGCGGTTGCGTGCAGCGAAACAACTATGCAGATTATGCGCATTGCGACAGAGGTTTTCGAGGCTTCGGGCGGCGCGTACGACCCGTCGGTTTATCCGCTCGTCAGACTTTGGAAGTTTTCGGGGGATTTGTACTCGGACACGGAGGAATTTACAGTTCCGCAAGATAGCGAAATTCAAGCCGCTTTGCAACTCGTAGGACTTGACAAAGCGTTTTCGGCGGACTATGAAAACAACACCATAACCAAACTTATCGACGGTGCAATGCTCGATTTCGGCGGCGTTGCAAAGGGGTATGCGGTTGAAAAATCCCTCGACTTTTCAAACGGCAAAACGCTCGTGAATCTCGGCGGCAATATAGGCGCAAGCGGCGGAAGTTTCAACGTCGGCATTGCAAATCCGCAAAGAAAGGGCAGAGAGTTTATCAATTCGTATTTTGCAAAATTCCGCCTTCTTGACGGCGAGTGCGTGTCCACAAGCGGCGATTACGAAAGATATTACGTCGTGCAAGAGGGCGAGCGCGAGAGGATATATCATCACATCATAAATCCGTTTACCGGCGTTCCGTCGACGACGAGCGGCGAGGACGGCGTTGCGTCCTGCTCGGTCGTAACCAAAGACGGCGCAATCGGCGACGCCGTTGCGACAGCCGTCGTCGTACTCGGCAAGGAAAAGGGCGCGAAACTTATGCAGGATTTGGGGCTTGTCGGACTTATCATCGACGGCGATATGAACGCATATATTGTGGGCGATTTCGACGTCGAGCTCAAAGCCGCAACGTACATCGTCGGCGAGGAAATAGACTGATTTTCGGCAGATTATGGGCAAAAACCAAGCGACTAAAAAGGAAAAAAACAAGGTTTTCGACGGACTTTTCAAGAAAGGGGACGTCGTTTTGCTTGTCGCCGTTTTGGTGCTTGTGGCGCTTACGATTGTTTTTGCGCTCAAAGCCGACGCGAGCGAAGCCGACGTGTACGTCGACGGAAAACTCGTGTATAAACTCGACTTGAACAAGGACGCAACCGTCGAAGTTCTTGACGGAAAAATGCAAATAAAGGTTGAAAACGGCAAAGTTTTCGTTGCGCACAGCGATTGCAAAAATCAGTTGTGCGTACACGCCCAACCCATAAGCAAAGAGGGCGGCGTAATCGTGTGCCTGCCCAACAAGGCGGTCGTGAAAGTGGTGGCGAAGGAGGTTGACGCAATAACGTGAAAAAGCCTAACAAGTTTACCGCTCGTCGCGTTGCGCTTTGCGGATTGTTCCTCGCGCTCGCGCTTATAGTTTCACTTATCGAAAGTTATATTCCGCCGATTATACCTGCGCTTCCGTATGCCAAAATCGGACTCGGAAACGTCGTGCTTCTTGCGTGTTTCCTTCTTCTCGGCGTGGGGGAAGGGTATGCGGTGCTTGTGTTGCGCTGCCTTTTGAACGCCGTGTTTTCGGCAAATATGGCAAGCCTCATATGGTCGTTTCCGTCCGCGCTCGTCGCGTATACGATTATGGTGTTGCTTGCAAAAACCAAGTTTTTCAGCATATGCGGATTGTCCGTTGTGGGCGGCATAGTTCATAACACGATTCAAATTTGCGTTGCTTCCGCCGTTGTTGCAAGCGGCGTGTTCGTGTATCTTCCGTATATGATGCTCGCAGGGGCGATTGCAGGCTTTGTGACGGGCATATTGTGCCACTTTATCGTCGTTTCGCTCAAGGATAGAATCAACGTTGATTTTAGGTCGTACGAATACCATAGAGAGATTGATAATGAATAGTTAATAATTAATAATGAATAATTGATAATTAAGGAAGGCGAAGCCTTAATCCGATTGCTCAAACGGCGTTGCGGTGATGTCAATCGCCCACGTCGTCATTCAGAGCGAAGCGTGGGAATGCCATAAATAGAAATGAAAGCTATTGGGGCGATTGTCAAAAACCGCACTTGTTCTCGCAATCACTAACCGCGCAAGCCCTCTTTGCTCTCA
>CAVKTQ010000095.1:0-4778 GCA_963659105.1 Firmicutes bacterium CAG:238
CGCTTGCGTGCATATCACTGCGCAAAGTGCAATATCACTGTGCCAAAGGCACATTTCGGGTGTGGGTGTTCCCACCCTCTCGTCATTGCGAGGGAACAACGTGACCGTGGCAATCAAGGCGTAAGCCGCATAACGCTTCGCTGGATTCCCACGCTAGCGCTCGGAATGACATATGGTGGATTCAAATATTCCTCAACTGCGGCAACGCCGCAATTTCACTGTCTGCAAGGACAATTTCACGCGCGCTTGCGTGCATATCACTGCGCAAAGTGCAATATCACTGTGCCAAAGGCACATTCGCCGTTGCCTCTGCGATGATTTTTGCGTATGGCACAAAACAAAAGCGACGCGCTGTTGCGCGTCGCTTTTGTTGTTCCTCTATAAATCAAAGGGTAACAAATTGTTATTTGCTTACGGTGTACCAAGTGTCCGTACCGACTATGGTTCCGCAAACTTGCTTGCCTTAAAACTTAGTCGGTGCGATTCCGTTGGTGTTGTAAAGTGCATTCGAGCCATCGAATTTAACAGTACTCTCCTCATACGAGATTGTTGAATCGACACTCGCTTTAGGATCGCTGCTTTCATCAGCGTATCCTTTCTTTTCTACCCAGAAGAATTCCTTTGTGCCGCATCTAAGCGTAGTGCTCTTAATCACAACAGCAGAATTGCGTTGCGCACAGACAGTGTAAAAACCAGTAGCTGTGATATCGCAGTTTGTGATAGTCACTGTTGCATCCGGCGTTTCCGAATCCGAGTTGGAGCCGCTCACATTGATACCGCCGATTGTGGTCAAGCCGTCAAGCGTTACGTTACGACCCGGTTTGACTTGCATCACATAACTGCCATATCCACCACTTGTTTGATTTGGAGTTGCAACCATTTTGCCGTCTTCCACAATTACATTGTCGCCTACAATAGTCAATGCGCAATTTGAGGCAGTAAATGTCTTGCCATTGAGGTCGATAGTCACGTTGTTACCGGTTACATTCAAACGCTTGTTGACATTGTAATCATCGGTTGCAACCGTGATGTCTTTCGTCAGCATTATGTATGCGTTGTCAACTGCCACCGCTGCGGCAAATTCTTCTACTGAACTGACTTCTGTGACATACAAATATTCTTTCTCTGTTCCGTTGACTGTCGCATCTTCTGCAATGTTAAGCGTGACTTTGAAAGTCTCGTCGTTGACAGTCTTTCTTCTATCAATCATAACAAGGAATGCGCTTGAAGCGGTATAAGTACCACCTGTCACATCGACGTCGAAATTCATGACATAAGCAGTGTTATGGGCAGTTGCCGAGATTACTTTCTCAACATCGAAGTTGTTGCCTTCGCCCAAAGTTATCTTGCAATTATTATTGCCAAGCTGAGTTGAACCTTGAATTGCCATGCCACTGTCTTCAATCTTCGTGTTGGTAACTGTCAATTTGAGCGTTTGTTTTGCTCCATTGTTTTCAACAGCCATTGCGCTGACGCACTTTGCAAAAGTACAACCGTCAACAATGACTTCCGAATTTTCCCATACGCAAATACCGGTGCTTCCCCATACCGCGTCTTCATTCTTCACGTTTGTTACCGTGGTGTCCTTTATGGTTGCCTTTGCACCCTCTTGAACTTGTATTCCGTTATTGGTGGTGCAGCCGACGTAAGACATATCGACCGTGCAGTTCGTAACAGTTGCATTGACGCCGCTACCGTTGAGGTCCATACCCATTCTGCCGAATTTTTCGATATTGACACTGTCAATTGTCAAATCAACATCGCCTTTCGCTCCGATTGCCGCATAGTTTGCAGTATCGCTCAATGAAAGGTTCTTGATGGTCACGCCAATTTGAGATGACGTACCGTCAACAATAAGACCGGATTTCACCCATCTGTCTGCATAAATATTATTGTTATAATTGGTGTAACCTGTGCCGGTAATTGTGAAACCTGCGCCGTCAAGCACAACATTCTTTGTGATTGTAATAGGCTTGCTGATTGTGACGTCATTCATAAGCACAACGTATGCGTTGTCGATGTTGAGTGCCGCTGCAAGTTGTTCTGCAGATGTCACAACAAAGCCGATACGACCTGTGTCACCCTTGTCGCCCTTGTCGCCCTTGTCGCCTTTTTCACCTTTTTCGCCTTGGATACCTTGCTCGCCTTGTGCGCCGGTGTCACCTTTTGCACCGGGAGTACCGTCTTTGCCGACCAAACTTGCAAGGAATGCTTCAACCGACTTATCTTCGCTTGTGGTGTTTGCTTTCCAAATGTCATATGCAGACAAACCGTTTTCACCGTCGTTTCCGTTTGTACCGTTCGTGCCGTCTTTGCCGTCCTTGCCTGCCATGCTTGCGATAAACGCTGCCAAAGAAGTGTCTGCTCCTTCGGATTGAGCTGCTTTCCAAATGTCGTAAGCGGATTTTCCGTCTACGCCGTTCGTGCCGTTCGTTCCGTTCGTGCCGTTGTCGCCTTTTTCGCCTTTCAAGAATGCAAAGAATTCCGCTTCGGTTTTATTTTCGTTGCCGGCTTGCTCTTTCCAAAGTTCGTATGCGGATTTTCCGTCTACGCCGTTGGTTCCGTTCGTGCCGTTGGTTCCGTTGGTTCCGTTCGTGCCGGGGTCACCCTTGTCGCCCTTGTCGCCTTTTTCACCTTTTTCGCCTTGGATACCTTGCTCGCCTTGTGCGCCGGTGTCACCTTTTGCGCCGGTGTCACCTTTTGCGCCTTTGATACTTTCAAGCCATTGTTCATAGGACAGTGGGGTTTCTCCGTTTTCCGCTGCTTCTGCAACATAACTGTCGTATATCGCAACGATTTGCGGATCTCTTGCGTCCTGTGCGTCATCGTTGCACGCCGTGAACAAGCACGTCAGGCATACAACCAATGCCACAAACAACGCAATCAATGATTTGTTGTGTTTCATAAATGAAATCCCTCCAAATAAAAATTTGCTGTTTTATTTTTCATTGCTTTCGCAACAAAATCCGTTGATGGTGTGATAATTTTCCTTTATTCCCTATATGTATCATACTTTACAACCTATCGGACGTTTTGTCAAGGGTTTGCAAATCGCATTTGTCTATACAAATATTGGTTTTTGCATATAAATATATTATATATATCCCTATTATTCCGCGCCGATTGCGAGCAAAGTTATCGAAATGTATTATATCCTACATTATGTAGGAAGTCAACATTTTGTTGGAAAATTCAAATAAACTACTTATGATTATGCAAGACAACAGTTTCGGAACAACGCTAAAAAGGTTGCGCCTCGAGAATCACCTCTCGCAGCGGCAACTCGGCGACGCTTTGGGTGTGTGCAACCAAACCGTCAGTTTTTGGGAGTCGGGCAGCAGAGAACCCGACCTCGATATGGTGCGCAAAATCGCGGAGTATTTTGACGTTTCCTGCGACTACCTCCTCGACAGATAACCTTTTGCGCTTTCTCATTATAGCAGACGGCGCAACGTTGAACCAACTACGAAAAAAGACGAATTTTGTCGAAATTCGTCTTTTTTTGTCTTTGTTTGTCGCAATCCGCCCGACAACCTCGATTTTTGGCTGATTTTGTGTGCCGCACATTCGACGTCGGCACTTTCAAGACGCGCTTGCAACGCTTGTCTTTCCGCCTTTCAAGCGCAAGCGCGGTTTGCGGATATCCCTTATTTTGTGACGAGGTAGAGGCGAAGCACTTCGCTTGTCTTGTCAACTTCCTTTGCGCAGAGTTTCTTGGCGTTCAACGCCTTTTTTAGCCCCGTCCAAATCGCCTTTATCATAAGCGAATCCCTTGCGTCGAGAGCCGCCGCAAAGCCTTCGAGCATAACCATAAATTCCGCCCTCTCGCTCTCGTCCATATCCGCTTCTTGAAGCGTGTTGTACATCGCCACAATGAGATATTCAGTCTGTTGATGCAGTCCGCTCGAGGCAAATTCCACCGTCCGTTCGACGGCTTGCGGCTCTTCCTCTACGCCGTCCACCACAAGCGATACCAGCGCAAGTTTGAAAGGCTCCACCACCCTCAAACAAAACTGCTCGAAACTCGCTTGCTTGGTTTCTTCGGGAAAATACCGCGCCGAAAAGCCCACGATATCCATTCCGTCCGCGTCAAACTCGACAAGCATGTTCGACACAAGCGCAACAAGCGTCTTGGGATTTTTGGGAAGCCTGAAAACGTCGCTGTCGCCCAGTTTCGCGCAAGCCCTCTTCTTTTCCGCATCATAGTCGAAACCTTGATTGCACTTTGAAAGCACCGAACGAAATTCGGGATAATAAGCCAGACATTTCAGGACGGGTTTAAGTTTTCTGTCAACAAAAATCAGGTTTGAGTTTGACAAGTCCTCAACCGCGCACACAAGCGCGTGTACGCCTTCGCCGTTGTAGTTCATATGCACCTACGATTGTGCCCACGGCACAGTGATATTGTCCTTGCGGACATTGAGATTGCGGCTTTGCCGCAGTGATATTGTCTTGCGACAGTGATATTGCGACTTTGTCGCAGTTGCGGAATATTGGAATTTATCCGCTTGTCATTCAGAGGAGCAACATCGTTGCGACGTAGGAATCAAGGCGACAGCCGCATTTCGCTACGCTGGATTCTCACGGTCACTCCGTTCCCTCAGAATGACATATGGATTATTCAATTTTCGTACACTTATTCGAAGCGTACTTATTAACGGTATGTGTCAATTCGCAGACGGAACGCGAGCCGCAAGGCGGCGAGCCTATGAGCGCCGAGCTCGACGATTTGTACGAGAATGCGTGGCATTCCGTTGCGAAGCCGCCACACAGGCGAA
>CAVKTQ010000096.1:0-4762 GCA_963659105.1 Firmicutes bacterium CAG:238
TATCGATACTTCTTTTGATAGTTCTCGTGGCGGCGTGCTGTCTTGCTGTCGTAGCCTGCGACAAGGAAACGATAGCGGACAACACCCAATATTACGACGCTGTCACAAAGAAGTTGAAACTCTCAAAATCGTATCAAGGCAAATCCTTCCTCAACGACGGCATAGGCACGGCAACCGTTGACGCATACACCGACGGCGACACCACGCGCTTTTCCACCTCCGACGGCACCGTGATAGTGCGCTATTACTGCATAGACACGCCCGAATCGACAGGCGAAGTGCAGAAGTGGGGCAAGGCAGCGTCGCTGTTTGTCAAAGACACCTTGTCGAAAGCAACCGAAATCGTACTCGAATCCTCAACCGGCACACGCCCGAGCAAGGATTCCTACGGTACGCGCTATTTGGCTTATGTATGGTACAAGACAGCCGACTACAACGAGTTCAAACTTCTCAATCTCGAACTCATCGAAAACGGCTTTACGGACAACAAGGCTTTGAACACCGACGCTTATCCGTACTATTCCTACATGAACGAGGCGAATCAGTTTGCAAGATCAATCAAATTGAGGTTGTATTCCGACCTTGACGATCCGCTCTTCTCGACAGAGCCTATTGCGATGACGATTAAGGATTTTTGGGAAAATCAGGACAAGTATTACAACGCCGATACCGAAGCGGGTTCCAAAGTCGTTTTTACGGCGTATCTTGAAAGCCTGACGATTTCAAAGAGCGGAACATTTATGTTTGTCGCTGCTCAATTCGACGAGCAAACCGGCAACGTGGACAAGATCAACGTGTATGCCGCTTACTCTTCCAATGCGGCGTCAAAGATGAAACTCGGTCAACTGTACGAACTCACCGGCACCGTCCAAAAATACGGCAGAGATTTCCAGATTTCGGGCGTCACCTATAACAGCATGTACGGCTCGAATCCGAACAAAACTTATCCCGGTTACACCGGCTCGCGCGTCGTGCAGGAAAACTATTTCCTGACATTTAGCAGCGATGTGTCGATGATCGATCAATACAGCAAGACGTTGTATACGGACGTGACTGTCAAGAGCGCGCAAGTGAAGGACGGAGTGTTGACAATTGTCGGCACCGCCGCAAAACGCACAGCCGACGGCACTGGCGAGGCGCAGGAGTTCACCTTTGAAACAAAGGTTGCGGACGACTACGTCAATACGTTTACAGCCGACAAAAAGTTCAGTGTGCAAGGTTATCAACTTGTTGATAAATCTGGCAAAATCGTTATTCCGAAATTGTCGGATATAACGACAAAATAAAACATTAAAGGAGAGATTAGGAGATGAAAAGAAATATCATAGCGCTTCTGGCGATAGTTATGGTATTGTGCTGCGTCACATTGGCTGCCTGCAACGACAACAAGACAACCGATGTTTTGGACAACTATATTTGCGACATAGACGGCACAACGGTTTCCGCAGATTTCACCCTTCCTGCAAAAATAGGCGGAGAGAGTGTTGAATGGAAATCCGACAAAGAGAATATAAGTTTGCAAAATCGCGGCGAAGATTGGCTTGCAAAAGTGTCTTTCCCCGAATCCGGAGAAGTTGAAGTCACTTTGACCGTTTCCGTCAAAAACGCAAGCAAGAGTTACAAGGTCAGAGTCAAAGCGCTTGACGTTTATGACTTTATGAACAACTATAATTTCCCCAAAGACAAGGCAACCGTCGTCGGAAACTTTGCTTTGGACAGAGAATTTACCTATGCAGGCAAGAAAGCGACAATCGCATGGTCCGTTGACGAAAATTACGAACTTTACATCAAGGTTTCCGAAGACGGCAACACGCTTGAAGTGACTCCGCAAGGCACTCAAACGGAAGTCAAAGTGAAAGCGACGTTCACCTATGGCAGCGAAACCGCTTCTCAATCCTACCGCATGACCGTCTACAAAGAGATGAAAGGCTTGGAACTTGTCAACTATTGGTACTCCAACACCGGCGTATCTATCGATATGAGCGGCTATGTGGTGGAAATCGCAACCGAATATAGCGAATCCTACGGCAACGTTTCACTCTATATGGTCAATGACGATAAGAACGCAGGTTACTACCTTTACAGAGTTAAACTTGCAAGCGCTTCCGACGGCGCGAAACTGAAACCCGGCGTGCATATCACCGTCACAGGCACAACCAACCAAAACTTCAACGGCTTGATTGAAACCAACGCAGGCGGCAGCCTTGTCGTTGACGAAGACAAGCCCACAATCGACGTGAACACCACCGTTTACGCAATCGATCAAGAGATTTTGGGCAATCTGCCTACAACCGTTTACAACGAATCTCGTCTTGTTTCGCTCTCAAACTGGAAAGTCAAGAGCGTCTGCGCAGATGAGGACAAGAAGACCGGCGAGAACTTCACTTTGATGACTCTCACCAAAGGCGACGTTGACGTTGCTTTGCGCGTCAGCAAGTATATGGAAGGCGCATACAAGACAACGGCAGACGACGCGACTTGGAAGGCGCTTTGCGACATTACGGCAACATATCCCGTCGGAACGATGGTAAACGCAACCGGCGTTCTGTCGCAATATCAAGGCGCATGGCAAATTCTTCTTGCAAACGCAAGTTCTGTCACTGAAAGCGGCAAAACAGAGGACGCAGAAGGCACAACCTATGCAGGCAAGCAAGTTGCAGAAGCAATCAAGGCAGTCAACGCAAAACTTGTCGAATACAAAATCAACACCGAGAAAGGCAAGACCATCCGTATTCAAGAAGAAAAAGAGTTTGACTTGCTCACGGCAAGCGGCGATGTCACCGTCAAATACGATGTTGTCGGCGCAACCAACGCAGTTGTCATCGACGGCGGCAAGATGACCGTCACCCCGGGCAACCCCGAAACAACCACAATCCTTGCAACGTACACCGTCGGCGAGTTCAAAGCAACCCAATTCATCTTTGTCGAATCCTTGGTTCCCACCGCAGCGTCAATGCTCGAAGACCTTGCAATCGAAAAGAAGATTAACAAACCGACAGCCCTTCCGACAGTATCTGAAGATGCAACAATCACTTGGGAAGTTGTGTCCGGTGAAGATGTGATTTCAATTGCAGACGGAATGTTGATTCCTGCTGTTGTCACAAAGAACACCCCAACCATTGTTAAAGCAACTCTCACATACAATGAAGTGACAAGAAGCAAGGAATATGTCGTGATGGTTCAAGCACCCGATACATTCATCAAGCTCGCTCTTGATGCGGCAGATGGACTTGAAGACAATGCCAAGACCGACGATTCCTATATTATCATCGGTACAGTCACAAGCATTAAAGAAGCTTACAATGAAAAATATAGCAATGTGTCGTTCTATGTAAGCGACGGAATGTACGAAGTTCTTGTTTATCGCTATAATCTTTCCGATGCAAAGGATATTAAGGTCGGCGATTCAATCGCAATTGCAGCGCAAATGACCGTCTATAGTTCAACCAAAGAAGCAGTTTCTACCTTTGTCAAACTCAACGTTACCGACTTGGCAACAGCATATAAAGCAGGTCAAGAAGGAATAGGTGCTGACGGAACGACTGTTTATGGGAAAATCTCAAGCATCAGTTATGCTTATAGCACATCAAACAATAACATTTCTTTGACGATTACTGATGGAACTACATCCATTGATTGCTACAAATTGACCGGTGGTAATGGACTTGAAGTAGGCGATTACATCCTCGTTACAGGCAAACCTACAAGTTATACAAAATCAGGCAAGACCATAATTCAATTTGGTGCAGGCGCAACATATGTAGGAGACGGCATATATATCGAGAAACCTGAATTTGCAACAACAATGGAAGCAGGTACATACAAATTTGCTATGGATGCAACCTCGGCAGGAAGCAGAATTTTGTATGCAACAGGCGAATTGGACAGTCAAGGCGCACTTGTAACATCCACCGATGCGTCCGAAGCGGCAGAAATCATTGTTGAGGCTGTTGCCAACAAAGAGAATGTTTATACTTTGAAAATAGGCGATAAATATCTCACGGGATATCGCAATGGAACCTACAACAACATGAAACTTGTTGACACTGTTGCCGAAGCAAGCGAGTGGACGTGGAATGATGAAATCAAAACATTCACTTGCACTTATAGTTATACCTATACAAATAAAAACAACGAAACAGAAACAACAAGTATAACATGCTATTTTGGTGCTTATGTCAACTCAAAAACAGGCGCTTTGAATAAAACAACGATGGCTTTGAGTGAGACAAAATACGTTACCGGCAACAATGCAAGCAAGGTTGGTGTGACACAGTTCATCGGTCAAGTTATAGCATCAGCAGAAAAATCCGACAAGTGATTTCTCAATTCTAATGATTCTCAAAAATCAATAAACGCGGGAGCCTCGCAATGTTGCGAGGCTGCCGCGTTTGCTGCGCAAAAAAGGAAAACGAACCTTTCGAGGTTCGTTTTTCAAATAATTGGTGCGGATGACAGGACTTGTAAGGAGCGAAGCGACGGAATAGCGATTGCTACACAAAGTGTCAATCGCGTCAGCTGCAGAATGCAGGTTGCAAACGAAGTTTGCCGACAATGTGCAACATTGTCGCAAGTCCGTCATTAGCAACAAAAAAAAGGAAAACGAACCTTTCGAGGTTCGTTTTTCAAATAATTGGTGCGGATGACAGGACTTGTAAGGAGCGAAGCGACGGAATAGCGATTGCTACACAAAGTGTCAATCGCGTCAGCTGCAGAATGCAGGTTGCAAACGAAGTTTGCCGACAATGTGCAACATTGTCGC
>CAVKTQ010000097.1:0-4723 GCA_963659105.1 Firmicutes bacterium CAG:238
TGTCACCTTGCCAAGGTGAAAGTCGCGGGTCCGAATCCCGTCTCCCGCTCCAACGGAAGCATTGATTGTGTGAGTGAAAAAGAATTTTGTAAATCGAACATTCGATTGACGGGATTCGGCTTCACACAGTGAAGTGCGATGTAATCGCAGACCCGCAAGGGTTCGCACCGAAGGTTGTCGCGAATGCGACCACACCGTCTCCCGCTCCACGCGCAAGCGAAATTGAACGGTTAGCAATAATCGTTCAACATATCTAAGGTGCGACAAAGACCGCTTGAAGCGTAATTGTCGCCAAGATATGCATCCTTAGCTCAGTTGGTAGAGCAACTGACTCTTAATCAGTGGGTCCAGGGTTCGAGTCCCTGAGGATGCACCAAAAAAAGCAACAGCGAAGTCTGTTGTTTTTTTATGGGCATTAGGGACTTTTGCAACGCAGTTGCAACCACGCAAAAGCGCGGCGAACCCTGGCACACCAGGCTGACGTTCGCCTTTTGTGAGTATTCTCACTCGGCTCTCTATTACGGAAGCCTTTGGGCTTCCTACGAGTCCCTGAGGATGCACCAAGTGTGATGGTCTATAAGTCTTTTCTTATAGACCATCATTTTTACGTTTTTAGGGGCGTTTTTGCCCATTTTCATGCATTTTTACCTCTAAGCCATCGACCGGGTTGAACGCCGAATGTTCGCTTGGTCTTTTCTTATGCTCAAAAAAAGCGTTTTGGCACACTTGAAGTGTGATATACAAACAGCACCGTACAGCAGGACTTGAATCTTGATAGGAAGTATGCTAAAATGTTTAAGGTGTATTGATGTTCGATGTAAATCAAATTGAAACGGCGTAGGCGGATTTGATTCCGTCAATATTTATTGCAAAATGGCAGAGGTGAAAAGATGATTTTGGCGGTCGGGGAAGTACTTGCCGATATGATTGGCGAAAAGATTGACGGTGTAACCGCTTTCAAGGCGTTTTGCGGAGGCGCGCCGTTCAATCTTGCCGTAAACGCCAAGCAATGCGGTGCAAAAGTCGGGTTTGTCGGGCGCGTGGGAAACGACGTTATCGGGCGTTTCGTCACGGCGGAAGCGCAAAAGGCTGATTTGGACTATCTCGACATTCAGGTTGACGATGAGCGCAACACGACAATCGCTTTTGTTACGCTTACCGACGGCGAGCGTGATTTTGCGTTCAATCGACACGATACGGCTGATTTCAATATCGATTTTGACGAAATAGACTTCGGCAAATACGAAGATTTGAGCATTTTGCATCTCGGCTCGCTTATGCTTTCTGAGGAAAGGGGCAGAAAGTTTGCCGAAAAAGTTGCGGAAAAAGCCAAAGATTTAGGCGTAAAACTCAGTTTCGATATGAACTTCCGCAAGGACATCTATCCTGATTTCGAGGTCGCGAAAAAGGCGTATGCTCCGTTTGTCGAGCGTGCCGACATAATCAAGTTTTCAAAGGACGAACTTGCCGATTACACGGGCATACAAGATACCGACGAGGCGGCAAAGGCATTGTATGTCAAGGATAGGTTGCTGCTCGTAACTCTCGGCAAAGGCGGAAGCGTATATTATTACAACGACCTAAAAGGCGTTGTGCCGAGCATAAGCGTGGCAAATTGCGTTGATACAACGGGCGCGGGAGACGCGTTTTTCGGGGCGTTTCTTGCGGAAACGGATGGCAAAGAGATGACAAAGGAAAACCTCGACAACGCAGCGATGAAAGGAAATATAAAGGGCGCAAAAACCACCGAGTTTTTCGGGGCGATAAAACTTTAACCGACGGGAAATTGGCGTAGGCGACATATACTTGCGCGGCGCATTGCATAGGGGATTTTCGATAAATACAATACACTCATCGGCACATAAAGTCGCAACAGCCGAGATGACGATTGCTCGGCGCAAAATGTTAGCGTTGCGCAAAAAATTCGACAAATACGGCTAAATGAATTTTGCTCGCATATCTTTTACTATGCGAAAAATGGCGAAAGACAATATCATTGTCGTATGCACGATAGTGCTGTGTTTTATGATTACGCTTGCGCTGTGTCTGTCCTTTTCGGAAGGCGGACTTTTGAGGGCGTTCAACAAGGTTGAGAGCGAGTCGCAGACGGTGTGGGGGATTGCTTGCGGCGGATATTCTACGGCGGCTTTGGCGAGGCAAAGCGCGGAAATGATAAGGTCGCGCGGCGGCGCCGGATACGTCGAGAGCGGCGACAAAATCGAGATTGTGTACGCGGTGTACAACAGCGAGGATGACGCAAACGCCGTGCTTGCAAAACTTTCGGACAAAAGTTTGTATATCAAAAAATACGACATAGCAAAAGGCAGTTTCAAGTGGTGCAAGGACGATATGAAAAGCACGGTGGAAAGCGCGCTCGGCTACTTTCAAATTGCGTTTGACAAGATGTTTAAGTGCGCCGATTCGCTCAATACGGGCAGTATTGAAATAGATGACGCAAAAACGGAGATTAAGGTTTTATACACGCAAATCGAGGACATTAAGTCCGCATTTTATCAAAACGTTGCAAATTCAAACGAGGAGCATATAACTCAAATCAAACTCGGTTTGGTGACGACCCTCGCACTTTTGGATAATATAGATTTTTCAAAATCCGCCGCTTTTGTAACCTCGTCGATAAGATATCAACTCGTTCAACTCGTGCTTTGCAGGCAAGCGTTGATGAATGATTTATAAAAGTTTTTTATTCTTGCCATATCAAATTATTTAGTTTATAATACCTTTTATGGCATATACATCATTATATCGCAAATATCGTCCCGACACTTTCGACAAGGTTATCGGGCAAGATCACATCGTGCGTACGCTGAGGAATCAGATTGCTCACAACAACGTCGGACACGCGTACATTTTCACCGGCACGCGAGGCACGGGCAAAACTTCCGTCGCCAAAATTTTTGCGCGCGCGGTGAATTGCCAATCTCCGCTTGCGGACGGTTCGCCGTGCGGAAAGTGCGAAAACTGTGTGGAACTTGCGTCAAACTCAAATTTCGATATTCTCGAAATCGACGCCGCGTCCAACAACTCTGTGGACCAGATAAGAGAGTTGACGGACAAAATCGGTTTTCCGCCGACGGTGGGCAAGTACAAAGTCTACATCGTAGACGAAGTCCATATGCTCTCAAAAGCCGCTTTCAATGCATTGCTCAAAACGCTTGAGGAGCCGCCGTCGCATGCGATTTTCATTCTCGCAACGACTGAGATTCATCAAATTCCTGCGACGATTTTGTCGAGGTGTTTGCGCTTCGATTTTCGACTTGTGCCAAACGGCGTTATCGCAAAGCGTATTCGCGACATCTTTGACGACATAAACGTAAAATACGAAAGCGAGGCGGTCGATCTCATTGCTTCGGCAGGTGCCGGAAGCGTGCGCGACGCATTGTCCATTGCGGATATGTGCGTGAGTTATTGCGACTCGAACGTGACCTACAACGGCGTGCTCGAAGTGCTTGGCGCGGCAGACCCGAAGAAACTGCAATCGCTTGCCGCCGCAATCGCAGACGGCGATACCGACAAGGCTTTGCAGGAAGTGGCAAATCTTTGCGACCTCGGAAAGAGCGTGCCGATTCTCGCGCAAGACCTCGCAACGCTGTTTAGAAACGTGCTGTATATCAAAAACTGTTCAAGCGCAAAGAGGTTGCTTGCCTTGCCCGAAGCGATATACTCGGCTCTTGCCGAAATGGCAAAGAAGTACTCGACGGAAAAGTGTATGAGCATAATGAAGATTTTTTCGTCGCTCGAAGGCGAATTCCGTTACAGCGCGCAACATCGCATACTGTTCGAGGCGGCTGTCGTGCTTGCGGCGAGCGGCGGCGATAGGGACGTAAATGAACTGCAAATGCGAGTGGCTCGGCTCGAAAAAATGCTTGCAAACGCGAGGAAATCGGATTTTGAGTCGGCACCTGTCGTGACGGATGCGAGGCAGGTGTGGCTCAGAGTAGCATCCGAACTTCGACAAGACGGCTACACGCTTCTTGCTTTGTCCACTCAGGACGCGCAGTTTGCAATGACGGACGACGAGTATCACGTCAAAGTCGCGGACGCGGCGACGCTCAACTTGCTTGACGACAAAAAGAACCGCGACGCGATAAACAAGGCTTTTCAAAGCGTGGATTCTAAGCGCAAACTCGTCATCGAAACAGAGCGACATCTCGACGAGGACAAGGCGTTGCCGTTTGTCAAAGAGATGTTCGGCTCGCTTTTGGAAATCAAATAACGTAAAACGTAAAAAATAAGGTAAAAACGGCGCATAGCGCGCGACAATAATAAAAAATATCGAAATATTCGGAGGAACGAACAATGGGATACGGCGGCGGATTTGGCGGCGGTAATATGCAACAACTTATGAAACAAGCGCAAGCAATGCAAAGAAAATTGCAAGAAGCGCAACAAGAAATCGCTGAGACCGAAGTTACGGGCAGCGCGGCAGGCGGTATGGTGGAAGTGACCCTCACGGGCGACAAAACGCCGGTGTCCGTGACAATCAAGCCCGAAGCGGTTGACCCCGACGACGTCGAAATGCTCGAAGACATGGTGCTTGCCGCACTCAACGACGCAACGCAACAAGCGGACAAACTGTCCAAAGACTTATTAGGACCGTTAGGTGGTGCATCCGGTTTGTTTTAATTCGCAGACGGAACACGAGCCGCAAGGCGGCGAGCCTATGAGCGCCGAACTTGACGAACAGTACAAGCGACTGCGCCGT
>CAVKTQ010000098.1:0-4697 GCA_963659105.1 Firmicutes bacterium CAG:238
CAAAGCGAACGAGGCGGATTGCCTTGCAAACGCCGAAGTCCAAACACGTGAGGAAGGGGGAAGCTGTAATTAAAGTAAATGTCCTCACACTCGTGAAGAGAAAATAAAATTAGTAAAATTATGTTCAAACTCGCTCTTAAAAACATAACGTCTAAACCGTTGCGATTTGTCGCCACGACCTTAGCGGTCGCGGTGGTCGTCGCAATGATTTTTTGTATGTTGTCGTTTAAGGGCGCAGTGTACGACTATATTTACGCAACCGAAACCGCTTCGTCGGGCATAAGCGACATAACGATTTCCACAAACAGCACGAGCGACAGAATTATGAAGGACGAGCCGCTTCAACGCATAGACGGCGTAGAGCAAATCGTGCCGTCGCTCAAACTGTACGCTATGTACGGCGACGAGTACGTCGGCGTGCGCGGTTTCAAAAAAGGTCAACTCGAATCGCTTTCGACAATCGAGGTCATCGACGGCGACATATCCAAATTGAAAAGCGGCGAGAGAACGGACGACATCGTAGTTTCAAAGGACGCGGCAAAACATTTCGGATTTTCGGTGGGGGATAGGGTCGAGTTTACGCTCGGCACGAAAAGCGTGGTGTGCTATATCGGTGCAATCGCAAAGCAGAGCGGCTACTTTCTCGACGACGCGCCCTATCTTATGCTCGGACTCACCGAAAATTTCTCCTCTCTCATCTTTTCGAGCGAGGATTTGTGCAACGAAATTCACGTCGTTTTGCAAGACAAATCGAAAGTCGAGCAAATGATAAACGAAATATCCGCAATGACGGAATACAAGGATATGCTCGTCACGGCATCGAAAGACGCGCAGTATATCGAGGAACAAACGCAAAGTCTCACCGCCCCCGTAGTGCTTGCGGGCGGCGCGGTTTTGGCACTCGGCATTGCGATAATCGTGCTGTTGTTCCTTATGAGCGAGGGCGAAAAGGTCAACCTCATATCCAAACTTAAAGTCGTAGGCGCAACAAAACGTCAGATAACCTCGATTTTTCTCACCGAAAGCGCGTTGCAAGCGTGCATAGGCACGATTGTCGGCTCCCTCCTTGCGGTGGGCGTGTTTGTCGGACTTTTGAAACTCACACTTTCGGCAAGCGTATCGTTCGGCATATCGGTAGGCTATTTGTTCCTTGCAGGCGGCATAGGACTCGTATGCTCGATATTGAGTTCGCTCGCCCCCATTTTGCGCTCGTTTAAGGGCAGTATAAGGGAAAATCAACTCGACGTAAGCAAGCCGTCGAAAGCCTCGATTGCGCTTTCGATAACGTTTGCATTGCTCACCGCGATTAGCGTAACCATAGAATTTTGCGTGCCGTCCGCAAGGGCGATTATGTCGATTTTCGGCATAGCGTTCGGCGTGGCGACTCTTGCGCTCGCTTGCTCGAAAGCGATGAAAATCGGCGGCAAACTCGCCTCGAAATCGTCTTTGCCGAGCGTGCAAATAGGTGCGAAAAACATCGTGCGCGACAAGCGTTTCACTCGCTCCGTAACGATGCTCACGGTGGGAATGACGATTGCAATGATGCTGTTTATGTCCTACTCGCTCACCACAAATATTTTCACGTCATACGTCGAAGAATTTTCGAATATGGTGTTTGTCACAAACATCCAAGCGGACGTGGACGAGGCAAAATTCAAGCAGACGGACGGCGTGGAAAGCGCGACGAAAATGGTTTGGGGCAAGTCGAATTTGAAAGTTGACGGCAAAGACAAGACTATGAATCTGCTTGGCTCGAAAGACGTTCTCGACATAGTGGATTTTGAGTTTATAACGCCAAAATCGGAAGTTTACGAGCGTATTTTGAGCGATGAACCATACGTTTTTGTCGATTATGCGCTCAAAGAACTGTACGGAGTAAGCGAGGGCGACGCTCTCGAAATGACCGTTGAGGGCACAACGAAAGAGGTTGTCGTGGGCGGCATACTCAAGCATACGCTGTTCAGCGGCAACTATGTCGTCGTCAGCGCAGACGTGGTGAAAAACTTGTACGGTAAGCAAGTGGACACCGTGCTTTTAACGGTTGACGGAGATATTGACAAATCCGTCGGACTGCTTCGCGAAAAGTATGCCGGCAACAACTATTACGTCATAAAAACTCTGGACGCATTCAAGTGGGAAACGGAAAGCATGCAATCGGTGTTCGACCTTATAGGCACTCTTGCGACGGTGGTCACGATATTCATATTTGCCGTGACGGTCGCGTCCTCGCTCATAGGCAGAGCGACAACGCAGAAATCGAGAACCGCGCTGTTGAACGCAGGTATGTCCAAAAACGCTTTGCTCGGCTCGGAAATTTTTGAAAGCGCGTTTGTCGCGCTCGTGGCGTTTGCGCTGTCGTTTGCGTTTTCGGTGCTTATCACTTCCTGCCTCATTCACGCATTGCGTTTGTTCGGGCTGTACTTCGAGTTTATGTACGAAGCGTGGGTCGTGGCGACGGTGGGCGGCGCGATGAGCGTCGGATATACGCTCATACCCCTTGCGCTTTGCTTCAAAAAAGGGTATAATATCAAAAAGGTATAGATATGAAAAAGTCAAAGTCCGTTCTTATTTTGTTGCTTGTCCTCGTGCTGATTCTCTGCGCGAGTTTGGTTGCGTGCAACAAAAAGGGGCAGACCGACGCAAAAAAGGAGCGCGCGGCGCAAGTCGAAAGAGCGGAGCAAACTTTCCTTGTCGGGCTGAACTCCAAGTGGAGTTCGAATCTTTCGGACGAGGAAGTCGCAAAACTGGATACGGCAGGCGACTACGTCGTGACAAAGGGTTGGACGAGCCTCGTTTGCGAGGTGCTTAAAGACTCGAGTTTGCAGACGGCAAAAATCAAGACTTTCGCAGATACGCTTGCAAGCGATGACGGCAAAAAACTTCTTAAAGAATTTTCGGAAAACGCCGAACTTTTGGTGCCGCTTCTCAAACAAATAGGTCTTACGTCGGGCGACGTTTCCTCGCTTGCCTACGACCTCGTGTCTAAACTCATTCAAAGCGGAAGCAAAGCCGTATCGCAAATCGTCGACAGGCTCGACGACGTCAAGGACGTTATGATCCAAAGCGGCGCAAGTGCGGCGGCGGTTCAGAACGTGTCCGAAAACAGAGTCGTGCTCAATCTCGCAAAACAATCTCTCAACGCAACCGAAGCGCAAAAGAACAAAATGCAGTCCGCCCTCGACAACGCCAAAAACGCTTTCGGCGAGCTTATCGCCTTTGCATACGACACATCCGTCAACACCTTGACGGACGAACTTTATTCAAAGATATTCGAAGAGGACGGCGCGCTGTCCAACGTGTCCGAAAGCGAGTTGTCAACGCTCGTCGGCGCGCTTTTGGGCAACGTGTCCAAACTCAAAAACGCGCTTTCGCAAAGCGAGGTCGAAAAACTCAACGCCGCGCTCGATCTCTTTATCAAAAATTTCGACGACAAAAACATTTCCTCGCAAGTGTATGCGCAGATTATGATTTACGCAAAATACGCCTATATGGTCGTCGACGTGATTCCGTCGCTGTGCGAGGTGGCGGAGGCAAGCCGTGAGGTCATATCGAGCAAAGACTTTATCGAAGACTTCTTGTCTTGCGCCAAACTCGAAAACGACGATACCCTCGACGACTCCACAAAAACGTTCAACAAACTCGTTTTGTCGGCGAGAGTCATCGACGGCATAATGGCGGAAGGAAGATTCGACCAAAATAGTATAAATGCACTTATCGACAGAGTTTGCGAGCAGGGCAAGGAAGGCTATCAAAAGGCGATGCCCGTCATCGTGCTGGATTTGCTGCTCAACGTTTCAGACCTCGTCAACAAGGAAGGCGACGAGAGTTATGTCCCTGCCCACCCTGACATTATGGACACGGATACGATTGCTCTAATGGTTGTTTCCTTGCTGTTTGGCAATTATGTCGAACAGATGAAGCAAGCGTACTATGACTTCGAGATGAATCCGACCAAAGATAATTTGGACGCGTTGTATCTCAAAGCCGCTCTCTGCAACATCGATGGCATTCTCGGCGAGAGTTATCCATACTCAAAGCCAACTACGCCCGACGAAAGCACCATGCCGTATGTCAAGCAGTGGTATCAATGGAACGTAGCGAGAATCGATGCCGTAAGCCAAAAGATTACGTCGTGCGTTGATAGCGTACAAGCGGATTTGAAGTTGTTCGTGTCCGACTTCTTTGCCGAAAATTCCGAGAGCAGAAATGCTATGGAACAAATCGCAGGTTGGCAAATCCAAAAGGAAAACATCGAAGAAGGAAAACTGAACGCCGAATATATGCCCGTGCTTTTGAAGAGCAGAATACTCGGCGCGGCATTGCTGTTTGTTTTCTGAAAACGCTTGACATAAGTGAAAATATAGAATAATATCAAATTAGATAAAAAAATATCGAATCAAAAACGATGTGCGTCGAAGCCGACGGAGTGGAGGGTGCGCCCCAAACGATGGCAAGGCTTTTGACGAAAGACGGAGTGCAAGACGAGATTTACGGTTTATATGTGGTTATAAAGCCGTCGTGTTGTTTTGCACGGCGGTTTTTTGATTGCACAAGCGAGCGAATAAACGAAAACTTATTCAAGGCGTACTTATAAGCGGTATTTGCCCGTTCGCAGACGGAACGCGAGCCATTGCTCAAACTACGTTGCGGCAAAGTCAATCGCCCACGTCGTCATTCAGAGCGTAGCGTGGGAATCC
>CAVKTQ010000099.1:0-4606 GCA_963659105.1 Firmicutes bacterium CAG:238
AGTGTTGCCCCACGCGGAGCGGACGTCGTGGGTTCCCTCAAATTTATGCAGAGGGGGAACGACGGTAGGGGAAACACATGAGGAAGGGGGAAGTTCCAATTAAAATTTATAGAGGACAGAAAAGCACCCCTCTCGTAATATCGAGAGAGGTGCTGCCAAAATTAGGCGCTATTTGGCGCAGTTTTTAATAGGCGCGCGCGTAATAAATGACTTTGCTCGCAGGCTTTCCGCAGACGGGGCATACGTCGCCGACGGGCGTTTGGTCGAACGGCATACAACGCGAGGTCGCCGCAAATTGCTCTTTTATCTTGTCCTCACAGCAACGGTCGCCGCACCACATAGTCTTGACGAAATTGTGATTGTCAAGAGCCTCTTTCATCTCGTCGAGAGAGTGGCAAGTGACGATGTGCGAGTGCAAAAATTCGTGCGACTGCTTGAACATGTTTTGTTGAATATCGTCCAAAAGCGCAGGGATTTCGGTCGTAAGGCTGTCGATTTTGAGTGCGAACTTGTCGTGAGTATCGCGGCGCGCAATCATAACTTGACCGTTTTCGATGTCGCGAGGACCGATTTCGAGACGTACGGGCACGCCTTTCATTTCCCATTCGTTGAACTTCCAACCCGGGGATTGCTCTCTGTCGTCGAGCATAACTCTCACGCCGACGCTGCGAAGTGCGGAAGCGACTTCCTGCGCCTTTTCGAGAACGCCTTCCTTGTGCGCCGCAACGGGAACGACAACCACTTGATAGGGTGCGACTTTCGGCGGAAGTTTCAAGCCGCGTTGGTCGCCGTGCGCCATAATGAGCGCGCCGATAAGACGAGTAGATGCGCCCCAACTGGTTTGATAGGGATTTTTGAGTTGTCCGTCTTTGTCGAGATACTTGATTTCAAAAGCGGACGAGAAGTTCTGCCCGAGATAGTGGGAAGTGCCCGATTGCAACGCTTTGCCGTCGAGCATCATTGCTTCCATAGTGTAGGTGTCAACCGCACCCGCAAATTTCTCTTTTTCGGATTTTTGACCGACGAGAACGTCGATTGCAAGCACGTTTTGCATAAATTCACGGTACACTTCGAGCATTTTGAGGGTTTCCTCTCTCGCTTCTTCTTCGGTTTGGTGAAGGGTGTGACCCTCTTGCCAGAGGAATTCGCTTGTACGAAGGAAGGGACGAGTGGTTTTTTCCCAACGCACGACGTTTGCCCATTGATTTATGAGTACGGGCAAATCGCGATAACTCTTGACCCACTTTGCGTACATAGAGCAGATGATGGTTTCGGACGTAGGACGCACGACGAGTTGCTCTTCGAGCGGCGTGTTGCCGATGTGCGTGACAAGCGCGACTTCGGGCGCGAATCCTTCAACGTGGTCCGCCTCTTTCACGAGATAACTGTAGGGGATAAACATCGGGAAGTACGCGTTTTTGTGTCCCGTTGCCTTGAATCTCGCATTGAGTTCCTCTTGGATATGTTCCCAAATCTCGTAGCCGTAAGGGCGAATGACCATCGTGCCTTTGACGGGACCGTAGTCGACGAGTTCGGTTTTAAGCACAACGTCGGTGTACCATTGAGGGAAATTCACGTTCATATCCGTGATTTCTTTTACGAATTGTTCCTTTTCTTTTGCCATAGTCTGCCTCTATCCGTATAAGGATAATTATATATAATAATATACTGTATCGATATTATATACTCTAAAACCCGCCTTGTAAAACGAAAATATTGAAAAACAATCAAAAGGCTTTGATAAATAACAATTTGCCAACGTTTACGCAACCTTAATTTTTGACCGAGCGAGCGTTTGGCGATTGCCATTTTTCGACTTCTTTTATATAATGGCAGTATGGCAAAGAAATCTTCAAAATCCACGAAATCCAAAAAGCAAACTTCGTCGTCCGTCGAAAAGGCGGCGAAAAAGGCGTACAAGGCAAATCCGAAAGCGTTTGTAATTTCAATAGTTGCAATCGTGCTTGTGATAGCAATCGCAACGGCGGTTGTGTATTTTGCGTTCCCCGACACTTGGGATCAAATCGTTGCTTCCATAATCGATAGTGGAACGAACGGCGGCGGAACGAACGACGGTTCGAGCGATACGAGCAAGGTCGTGGGCGGCAATCTTACGGGAACGATTGAACGGGAAGAAGGAGAACTCCTTTTCCATATGATAAACGTGGGACAAGGCGACTGCTTATATCTTCAACTTCCGGACGGAAGCGATATGGTGATTGACGGCGGCACTACAAAGAAACCGTACGACAATTTCGATTACAAGGTCGTGTTGAAATATCTTAACAATTATATTGAAGACGGTACGATAGAATATCTTATGCTTACGCATACCGACGAAGACCATTTGAGTTTTTTGGACGATATTATCGACGAGTTTGACGTTGAAAACATATATATGCCGTATATCTTGGCAACGCCGGACGTCAGCAAATTGTCCGCGCAGGTACGCAAAGAATTTGAAATGATTTCGCAAGAAAAGAAAAATATTTTCAAAGACCCCGACACCGTAAGTACGGCGACATATGCGGAGTTTTTTGCCGCCGCGTTAAACGAACCGAATTGCGAGATACATATTAATATGGACGATGACGACAACACAAATAACATTGTCATTGCCGACGTTGAAGAAACCTATGAATTGAAATTTTATTGCCCGACTAAAAAGGACTATGAAAAGAACAAACTCGCAGACGCAGAAGAATTGAATGCGGTTTCACCGATAGGAATTTTATCGTATAAGAATCGCAAGATAATGTTGACGGGGGATAGCAACGAGAAAAACGAACCGTTGATTGTCAAGCGCACAAAAAACATCGATTGCGACGTATTGAAAGTGGGACATCACGGAAGCGAAACATCGTCGGAACAATCGTTTTTGAATGCATATACGTTTGAGTATGCAATGATAAGTTGCGGCACACACAAAGGGCATAAACACCCCAGACAAGCGACGCTTGACAGAATGAAAGATATGGAAGTTTATCGCACGGACAAAAACGGAACGATAGTTTTGTCCATAGATAAGAACGGAAATATGGAATTCAAATCCGAAACAAAAAGCACTCAAAATCAAAATCACATAGGCAACGACGTGCAAATGACAACTCAATCTATTGCAAGTCAGAACTTATCGGGATTATTCTTCTTCGTTTGTAGTGCGATGTGATTTGTTCCTATTAGCGGACTAAAAGTTTATTTAGTAAACAAGCGTCTAAACGCCGCAGATAGGATAAAGAGCAAGAAAAAGCCCCTTGTCAGGCAACCCTAATTTACTTTCGTAAATGAGTTGACTGCCAAGGGGTTTTGACGATGCTATTTGCCTATCTGTGACGTTTAGTCTGCTTTGTAGGGAAGCAATGCCATAACTCTTGCCCTCTTGATTGCAACAGCAAGCGTTCTTTGATGTTTTGCGCAAACACCGCTCATACGACGGGGAAGGATTTTGCCTTTCTCGGTGATGAAACGACGAAGTTTGGCAACGTCCTTGTAGTCGATGTCGTCAACGTGATCTACGCAGAATGTGCAAACTTTCTTTTTGGGCACTCTCTTGGGTGCGCGTGGTGCTTTAACTTCTTCTGCCATTTTCAATACTCCTTAAATTAGAATGGAAGGTCTTCGTCGATGGGTTTGAGATCGTCGAAATCGACGTCGTCGGAACCGTTTTCGTCACTTCTGGTGGAGAGGAATTGCACCTCGTCCGCCGCGATTTCGGTGACGTAACGACGAGAACCGTCTTGCGTGTCATAACTTCTTGTTTGGATGCTGCCGCTGATAGCCGCCTTGCTGCCTTTTTTGAGGTAGCGCGCACAGTTGTCCGCTTGCGCTCTCCACACTACGACGGGGAGAAAATCGGTTTCTCTTTTGCCGTCTTTTGAGTAGGAACGAGACACAGCAAGTGTAAATCTGCAAAATTTGATGCCGCTGTTTGTGGAAGCGAGTTCCGGATCCTTTGTCAAATTGCCGATCAAAAATACTTTGTTCATAATTTTTCTCCTTGTCGATTACTTCTTGATGATCATTTGTCTTACGACGTTTTCGTCGTTACGCATAAATCTGTCAAGTTCTGATTGAGCATCTTTTGTGCAGGTGACGTTCATAAGAACGTAATAACCCTCGGTTTGCTTGTTGATTTCGTAAGCAAACTTTCTCATGCCCCATTTGTCCAAACCGTCAACGGTGCCGCCGAGAGAAGCAACCAAGTTTTCAAATTTTTCGACAACTTGATTTTTCTTATCGTCGTCCACGTCGCCGCGAATGATGTAGAGAACCTCGTACTTATCCATAATTCGATACCTCCTTTTGGTCTTGTGTCCCTTTCGGGAAAGGAAAACGCATCATTTAGATGCTCAATAATAATATATTAATAAAAAATATTTGTCAAATGGATTGATTATTTTGGTAATTAATAATTGCGGGCGAATATTCCATATGTCATTCAGAGGGAACGGAGTGACCGTAGGAATTAACGATATCGCCTGCAGCGGTGATATCACGTTGTGATGATATCGTGCATATCGCACGATGATATCCAAACTGCGTTTGGGTTGCGGAATATTCAAATCCACCGTCAGCGTGCAAAGCACGCATCAACCAAACAATCGTT
>CAVKTQ010000100.1:0-4424 GCA_963659105.1 Firmicutes bacterium CAG:238
CATCTGCGGCGATAGAGAGGCGACTCTTTTTGAAAGCGTGATTATCGACAATAATCCCGTCGAGTACGGCTATTGTCGCGAGTGCTACGAAAACGCTTTGAAATGCGGCAAAAATCCGCACGAAGAAGCGAATTTCAGACTTTCTCGCCGAGATAAAGAATGCAAATTTTGCGGATATACGGTTGAAGATTTTGAAAAAAACTTCCTTTTCGGTTGCGCGAATTGCTATTCTCAAATGCGGAAAATAGCCATTGCAGCGGCAAGCAAGGCGCAAGGCGTAAACGCCGAGTTTTTGCACGCTCACGCTCCGAAGAACACCGTTTCGACAATACTCGATTTGAAAGGACGCGGCGCATACGATGTTCGAAACGATAATCTAAACGACAAATTCGAGCGTTTTGACGAAAGCGATTCGCAATCGCGCTCAAACGATTCGCAGTCGCTTTCAAACGACTTGCTGTCGCGCCCAAGCGATTCGCAGTCGTGTCCAAACGGCGTATCAAGTGCGCACGGCGAACTTTTGAAATCGGCAAAGGACTGTACGATATACGAACTTGTCAAAAACAACGTCGTTTCCTCTCGCGTGCGGCTTGCAAGAAACGTCATCGGGCTTGAATTTCCCCGCAATATCAAGACGACCGACCAACGAGTCGTAGATTTGATGAACGGCGCGTATGCGGCGGCGCAAGGTGTGTTCGAGGCAAGGCTTTTGCCTATGAACAAACTCAAAAAAGAGCAGAAAAAAGCGCTTATAGAGCGGCATTTGATATCCCTTGCACTTGCAAACAACACTCAAAACGGCGCGGCAATCGTCGAGGGCGACAAAAAATTCGGTATATCCGTGATGATAAACGAGGAAGACCACATAAGGGAGCAGTGCGTCGAGGAAGGATTCAACCTTAAACGCGCATACGAAAGACTGCGAGTTTACGACGAAAGGCTTTTGCACGCCTTGCCCATCGCATACGATCCTCAACTCGGATTTTTGACGGCGTGTCCGACCAATCTCGGCACGGGTATGAGGGCTTCGTGTATGCTGTTTTTGCCTGCGTTGAAACGCGCGGGCGCAATCGAGGACGCACTCAAAACGTTCAAGAGCGAGTTCGGATTGACAGTTCGAGGCGTGTACGGCGAGGGGAGCGAGGCGGCTTATGATATGTACCAAATATCAAATTCTCGCACGCTCGGCGTAAGCGAGGACGAGATAATTTCGCAAGTCGAGCAAGCGGTTGCGAGGATGTGCTATTGCGAAAGAGTCGCGCTCGAAAAACTCGTCAAGGAAAGACAGACCGAACTTCTGGACGGAATATCGAGAAGTTACGCCGTGCTTAAAGGCGCGTATGCGCTCACGGCGCAGGAACTCATGAAACTGCTCGTCGATGTGAAAATCGGCGTTATACTGGGCATTTTGCCCATAAAATCCACTGCGATAACGGACGAAATGATATGGGCGTGTTCCGCCTCGTCTTTGCAGATTTTGACAAACGGAAGTTCCGAGGAAGAGCGTGACAAAATGCGCGCTCGCATAGTGAGAGAACTTCTGGCGGAGGAAAAATGATAACCTATTCCGATAACGCGCGACTTGTGCTTCAAAGGGCAAGCGAACTTGCAGTGCGCACGGGCGGACTTGTTTGCACCGAACATATTTTGTTCGGACTTTTGGACGTTGACGGCTCTGCGGCGCAGAGATTGCTCAATCAATGCGGCGTGTACGAGGACGACGTGATCCGCGTGTTTTCGCCTATGCCGACTCGCCCCAACGTCGAGATGTCTACAAGGGCGGCAAGAGCGGTGCAAAGCGCAAAGGACGTAGCAACGAGACTCGGCTCGCAAGTTGTGGGAACCGAACATATTTTGTACACGATTCTCGACGAAACGTCGTCGGTTGCAAGCGAGATATTGCGAGCAAAGGGCATCGACCCCGAATATCTGCAACGGCTCACATACAGTGCAATCGTATCAAGCGGCGGCGGCAGGGCGGCGATGTGCCTTGCAAACGGAAACGAGGAGAGCGTAAACGACGTTTTGAGCGGTTACATAACCGATTTCTTCGGCGAAAGCGAAAAGAAAGTAGAAAATCGTCAAGGACAAAACGGCGGCGAAAACGCTTTGCGCAACGGTTTTGAAAGCAAGGAAAACACGTTTGGAAAAGCCGATAATTTCTATGAAAAATCACGCAAAAACGACGAAAATTCCGACTTCGATTTGTCGAAATTCGGCACGGATTTGACGGCGAAAGCACGCGAGGGCAAACTCGACCCCGTTATAGGCAGAGGCAAGGAAACCGAGCGTGTGATACAGGTGCTTTGTCGCAGAACTAAAAACAATCCCGTGCTTATCGGCGAACCTGGCGTAGGCAAAAGCGCGGTTATAGACGGACTTGCACAGCGCATAGTTTCGGGGGACGTTCCCGACGCGCTTAGGGGCAAAATCGTATTCTCGCTCGACCTTACTTCGCTCGTTGCCGGAACGAGATACAGAGGCGACTTCGAGGAAAGGCTCAAAGCAACGCTCAACGGCATAAAACAAAGGGGCAACGTGCTTCTGTTTATCGACGAAATTCACATCATACTAAAAGCCGGTTCGAGCGAGGGCGGACTTGACATCGCCAACATCCTAAAGCCTATGCTTGCAAGGGGCGAACTGCAAACGATAGGCGCGACCACGCTTGAAGAATATCGCAAGCAATTTGAGCAAGACAGTGCGTTAGAACGCCGTTTTCAACCCGTTTTGGTGGAAGAACCGAGCGTTTCGGACACCATAGAAATTTTGCAGGGATTGAAGCCGAAATACGAGGCTCATCACGGCGTAACCATAACCGACGAAGCGATATCTTCGGCGGCGATTTTGTCGGACAGATACGTTGCGGACAGATTCCTTCCCGACAAGGCGATCGACCTCATCGACGAAGCGGCTTCGAGAAAGAAGATTTTTTCCTTTACAACACCGAGCGAAATCCGCGATTTGGAAAACAAAATCAAGCAAGCGGACCTCGATTTGTGCGAGGCAAAACGCAGAGATAATTTTGAACTTTGCGCAAAGTATAAGGCGCTTCGCGACGACTATATAGAACAGAAAGAAAAAGCCGAAATCGAGTGGAAAGAGAGGTGCGCAAGCATGGATTTGTCCATTGGCGAGGACGAAATCGCCGAAGTGGTGGGCAACTGGACGGGAATCCCCGTAAAGCGTATCACCGAGGGCGAAAGCGAAAAACTCGTAAATCTTGAAAAGACGTTGCAATCGAGGGTTATCGGACAAGACGAGGCTTGCACGGCGGTCGCAAAGGCGGTAAAACGCGCAAGAGCGGGACTTAAAGACCCCAAACGACCCATTGGCTCGTTTATTTTCTTAGGCCCGACGGGCGTAGGTAAAACCGAACTTGCAAAGGCGCTCGCAAGCGCGCTTTTCGGCGACGAAGATTTGCTTATCAGAGTGGATATGAGCGAGTATATGGAAAAGGACAGCGTGTCGAGGCTCATTGGCTCAGCGCCGGGACTTGTTGGATTCGAAGAGGGAGGACAACTCACCGAAAAGGTGCGCAGAAAACCCTATTCCGTCGTGCTTTTCGATGAAATCGAAAAAGGGCATCCCGACATATTCAACATCTTGCTTCAAATCCTCGAAGACGGCATACTCACCGACAGCCACGGCCGCACGGTAAGTTTCAAAAACACGGTGATAATTTTGACGTCCAACATCGGCGCGAAAGAAGCCGCAACGCCGCAAAGAACGCTTGGTTTTACAAGCGAGAGAAGCGTGGAAAGCGAGGGCGAAAGAGTGCGCCAAAGCCATATTCAAGCACTGAAAGGCGCAATGAAACCCGAAATTATCAACCGTATCGACGAAATCGTCGTATTCAAAAAACTCGACAAAGAAAACTTGTTTAAGATTGCGGATTTGATGTTCGCCTCGCTTGAAAAACGTCTCGAGGCGAGGGATATAACGGCGCATATCACGCAGAGTGCGAAAGAGTATATTGTGAGCGAGGGCTATGACGCAGAATACGGCGCAAGACCGCTTCGCCGCACGCTTCAAAGACTTGTCGAGGACAAGTTGAGCGAAAAACTCATTCGTTCCGAAATTTCGACAGGCGACAAAGTCACTATTGATTTTAAAGACGGCGCACTTGTGTTTGAAAAATAAATCAATCGTTTTCAAACGGTAATGCCAGAAGTGCGCCAAGATTTGACGCTCACTTATTCAAGGCGTACTTATAAACGGAATGTGCGACTTCGTAGACGGAACACGAGCCGCAAGGCGGCGACCCATTGCTCAAACGGCGTTGCGGCAAAGTCAATCGCCCACGTCGTCATTCAGAGCGTAGCGTGGGAATCCCCTAAATAGAAACGTAAATCTTTTTGGCGATTGGCAAAAACCGCACTTGTTCTCGCAATCACTAACCGCGCAGAGAATTTGTGCTATCA
>CAVKTQ010000101.1:0-3840 GCA_963659105.1 Firmicutes bacterium CAG:238
GCCGAGTGTTGCCCCACGCGAAGCGGACGCCGTGGGTTCCCTCAAATTTATGCAGAGGGGGAACGGCGGTGGGGGAAACACGTGAGGAAGGGGGAAGTTTTATTTTTTATAAGCGCAATATCTCCTTGCCGCAGGCACTCTGCCTACGGCAAAATATCCTCTATTCCGTACAATCCTTTGCTTTGCGCAAGAACAAACCGCAACGCCCGCAACGCGCCTTCGGCGTATACGCTTCGGCTAAAAACCTCGTGCCGCAAAACTATGCGCTCGCCCGCAGTGTCGATTATCACTTCGTGTTCGCCGAGCGACGCGCCTATACGCAGAGAATGTACGTTCACTTCCCCTTTTTCTCTGCCTATTCCTCTGCCAACGACGACTTTGCCGAACCCTCGTTCTCTGACGATACGCTTTGCAACGGAAAGTGCCGTGCCGCTTGGCGAGTCTATCTTTTTTGCGTGGTGCGCTTCTATGATTTCGATGTCTGCGTCGGGAAAAATCTGCGCAAGTTTTGCCGAAAATCGTTTAAGATACGCGATAGCAATCGACATATTGCTTGACACGAACACGGGGATTTGCGCGCTCGCTTTTTCGATATATTCGCGCTCGTATGCCGTATGCCCCGTCGTTGCGACCACAAGCGGAATATTGCGTTTCACCGCAAATTCGACCACTTCGCACGTTGCCGTATGCAACGAAAAATCGACGATTGCGTCCGCGCTTTCTTTCACGTCGCAAACGTTTGAATATCTTGCGACGACGCAATCCGACTCGCCGCCGTCGTTTTTGTCAACGGCGATAACCTCTATATCCCCCTCGGATTGAAAAAGGGCAAGCATCTGCTTGCCCATACGTCCCGATGCCCCCGTAAGAATAACTCTCATACAAAAGCATATTAGGGATATACTCTTTTGATTCTATTTTGCTATTACTTTATAGATTGAAAATCTTCTCGTGTACCAAATCAGAACAAACCGATTATTTTGCCGTCGTCGGTCACGTCGATACGCTCGGCGGCAGGCGATTTGGGAAGCCCCGGCATCGTCATAATCTCGCCCGTAAGCACCACGATAAAGCCTGCGCCCGCGCTGACTTTTACGTTCTTGACCGTCACCGTAAATCCGCTCGGCGCGCCGAGCAACGTCGCGTCGTCTGAAAAACTATATTGCGTTTTTGCAATGCACACGGGCAGATTCGAAAATCCCGACTTTTCGAGATTTGCGATTTGCTTTTGCGCGGCGGGCGTAATCGAAACGCCGTCGCCGCCGTAGACTTTGCGCACGACTTTTTCTATTTTCTCGGTTATGGAATCCTCGTCGGCGTAGGCAAATTCAAACTCGCCCTTTTCCTTTTGGCAAAGGCGCACCACCTCTTTTGCAAGCGCTTCGCCGCCCTTCGAGCCGTCCGCCCAAACCGTGGACAAACGCACGTTTACACCGAGTTCCTCGCACTTGCGAGTGATGAATTCAATCTCTTTGTCCGTATCCGTCGGGAAACGATTTATCGCCACAACGCAAGGAAGTTTGAACACGTTTTTGACGTTTGAAACGTGGCGCAAAAGGTTGGGTATACCCTTTTCGAGAGCCTCGATATTTTCGTTTGCGAGGTCTTGTTTTTGCATGCCGCCGTGCATCTTGAGCGCGCGCACGGTTGCCACCACAACAACGGCGTCGGGAACGAGATTTGCCTTTCTGCACTTGATGTCAAAAAACTTCTCTGCACCGAGGTCTGCGCCGAAACCAGCCTCTGTAACGGTGTAATCGGACAGATAAAGTGCCGTTTTGGTTGCAATCACGCTGTTGCAACCGTGCGCGATGTTGGCAAACGGGCCGCCGTGAACGAGTGCGGGCGTGCCTTCGAGCGTCTGCACGAGGTTTGGTTTCAACGCGTCTTTCAAAAGCGCCGCCATTGCGCCTTGCGCCTTCAAATCCGCACAAGTAACGGGCTTGTCGTCGTAGGTATACGCGACGATGATTTTTGAAAGTCTTTCTTTCAAATCCGCAAGCGAATCGGCAAGGCACAACACCGCCATAACCTCGCTTGCAACCGTGATGTCGAAGCCGTCCTCTCTCGGCGTTCCGTTCGTCTTCCCGCCGAGTCCGTCAACAACAAAACGCAGTTGCCTGTCGTTCATATCGACGCACCTTTTCCAGGTGATTTTGCGTGGGTCTATCGAGAGCGCGTTGCCTTGTTGAATATGGTTGTCGAGCATTGCCGCAAGCAAGTTGTTTGCCGCGCCGATTGCGTGGAAGTCGCCCGTAAAATGCAGATTGATGTCTTCCATAGGCACAACTTGCGCATATCCGCCGCCTGCCGCGCCGCCCTTGATTCCAAACACCGGACCGAGCGACGGCTCGCGAAGCGCGACTATCGCCTTTTTGCCTATACGCCTAAGTCCGTCTGCAAGTCCTATGGTAGTGGTGGTTTTCCCCTCGCCGGCAGGGGTCGGGGTGATTGCCGTGACAAGCACGAGTTTGCCCTTTTTTCCGCCCTTTTTCAGAATGGGAGCATAGTCGATTTTCGCCTTATATTTGCCGTAGTTTTCCAAAAGGTCGCGGTCGATACCGCACTTTTTCGCCACGTCGCATATAGGAAGCATTTTTGCGCTTTGCGCAATTTCGATGTCGGATTTGTACGCCTTGTTTGCCATATTTTCCACCGCCGTGTTTTGTTACAAAAATTATATCACCGCAAGGGATTTTTCTCAACAACAACTTTTCCGTCTTTCAAATATCCTTTGCCCTCAAAAAATGTCCGCGACAACTTCGATCGTTTTTTCGTGGCGACGGCGTTTTGCCTTAAAAAATCTTTTGTAAATATACGCAAAAACAACTTTGAGTTGCATATACTTGACATCGCGTAAAATAAGTGATACAACATTCGGCGTAAAAAACACGGAGGAATCCAAAATGAAAGAATTTGCAAAAAAGTATATCGACTGGTATCAAGGTCTTGACAAAGTCGTCAAAATTTTGCTCTGCATCTTGTGGGACGTTCCCGCAAATCTCTATCGTCTTGCAAAGAGCGCGCAAAAGGACAGCGTACTCGGCGTCGTGCTTGCCATCCTGCTTATGATTTTCGGCGGCTGGGTACTCTTTGTCATCGACATAGTATCCCTCGTCGTCAAAGACAAAATCTACTGGATTGACGATCTCGCCGACAGCAGTGCAAACTGCTCCTCCGGCTGCTCTTGCTGCTCGTCATCCGATTCTTGCGACAAGAAAGACGACGCAAAAGACGGAACGGTTGAATAAGCCTTTCAACGCAACCAAAAAGCGTGCCTCAACGGCACGCTTTTTGTTATGCTTTGATTCGCTTACAATTATTTTGAAATATCGATATACACTCTGTCGCTGCTTGAATTGTTGCTAAAATACACTCTTATCGAGTACGACGTTCCCGAAGACATATATACGGAAGTTGAGTCACTGTAAGAAGACGTATTCAATTTGATTGAACCATCAACGTAAACGTAAATGCTTGCACGGTTATCGTTGTCGGAAATTTTGATGGTATAATACCCGCTTGACGAGGGCGCGAACGTCCAAGAACTCTGACCGCTGCCATACGACGACATATAGAAACTATCGCTTAAAGAACTGCTATAGCCGCTATTTCCGCCGCCATTATAGCCGCTGTTACTGCTTCCGCCGCTGCCGGAAGTCACTTTCTCAAGTCCGAGACCGAGTATTAAACCGACCCAAAACGCTCCGATAAGTATGCAAACGGTGAGAATGATTGCCACGGTTTTTTTGGACGCTTTGCCTTCGAGATGTGCGCTGCAATCGGTTGACGCTTCAAAAATGAAAGGCTGGAATTTGATTCCGCCGCAACCGTAAATCC
>CAVKTQ010000101.1:3885-4415 GCA_963659105.1 Firmicutes bacterium CAG:238
CAGCATAAAGAAAAAATACATAACGAAAAATTCAACGCTGAATGCGGAAAGTGCGATTTTCATCAAAAACACGAACGGATAACCTACAAAATATACAACGGCTTTCACAATCGCATTATCGCTTTCGCCGCGAATGTTTTGAAGTAAGAAATCCGCAGGTGCGGCAACCATTTTATAACAGAACTGCAAAATGTAGAATGCAGGAATCATAAATATGACCGCAAGCAAAAACGGCGAAAGGAAAATTCCGATAACCACGGCAAGCCCGTCGGGGATTCTCTTGAATTGCTTGAATGCAAAGAATTCCTTTATCGTATTTGTGATAACTTTCATAAACGCGTCGCTTTCACTTTGAGACGATGCGTTTGTCGCTCTTTCTTTTTTGCTCGGATTGGGTGTTTCGACCTTGGCATCGCCTTGCTCTACATCAAACTTGAAATCGTTGTTTTGCGCATTCTCGGCATTCTCTTTTTCGGCTTCTTCGGGATTTTGTTGTTCGCCGCGATCTACAAAAACTGCGTCGGCACTGT
>CAVKTQ010000102.1:0-4399 GCA_963659105.1 Firmicutes bacterium CAG:238
AATTCTTTTTTGAGGGATATATAATTGTCAACATTCTTTTCGACTTCGCTCTTTAGCGCGGCGATTTTCTTTTCGCCGAGTTTGTCGAGAAGTTCTATATGATTCGCGCTTTTGAGCAGCGATTGATGCTCGTGTTGACCGTGAATATCCACAAGAAGTTCCGTCAAACTCTTAAGCGAGGACAACGTGGATATTCTGCCGTTTATTCTGCACTCGTTTTTGCCGTCTGCACTCATTTTTCTGCGCAAAATAAGCACGTCTTCGGCTTCGATTCCCAAATCGTAGAGGCAATCCTTTACAGACGGCGTGAGATAGTCCTCGAACACCGCCTCTACGCTCGCCTTGTCAGTACCGAAGCGGATGAGGGATTTGTCCGCGCGCTCGCCCAACACGAAATTGAGCGAGTCGATGATAATCGACTTGCCTGCGCCCGTTTCGCCGCTAAGGATATTCAAACCGTTTTTGAGTTCGAGTTCGAGTTTATCGATGAGCGCGATATTTTCGATTGAGAGTTGGCAAAGCATAATTCACCGCCTTCGACAATATGTCAAAAAGCAATATTCTCGATTAATAAAGTCTGTTCGCTTCGAGCAAATCTTCAAGCCGTCTGCGGATTGTTTCAACGTGTTCGAGAGAGTCTACCGCCACAAAAATCGTATTGTCGCCGGCAATAACGCCGAGCACTTCGTCGTAGGAGAGTTTATCGATAAGTTCCGCCGCAGGACCCGCGCTTCCCGTTTCCGTTTTTAGAACGATGAGATTGCCCGTACTCCTTATAGACACGACGGTGTTTTTGAACATGCTCAAAAATTTGTCGGCGGCGCTTGCCTCTTTTGTCTGCTGCGCGGTGTATTTATAGTGTCTGCCGTCGCTCGAAAGAGTTTTGATGATGCCCATTTCTTTGATGTCGCGCGACACAGTGGCTTGGGTCACCGAAAAGCCGTCGCTGCGAAGGTAATCGACAAGTTCTTCTTGCGTATCGACGTCGTGCTTTGAAATGATATCCAAAATTTTGAGTTGTCTGTTTGCTCTCGCCATAAAATTCACCTTATCCTCTGGGATCGACAAGACCCCATCCGTTCATTTTTTGAAGCAATTTCTTGAAAAAATTGTTGTCTTTTGTCGCCAAAAACTTTACGTTTCGAGCGGATTTTTCAACGAAAACGCTCTTTTCGCCCTCGATTTCGGCAACGTTCTCTCCGTCGGCGCATACGAGTGCTTTTTCACCTTTTGCAAGTCGCAATTCGATTTTGGAGCGTGAATTCACGACAAGCGGACGAGAATGCAACGAGTGCGCGCAAATAGGAATAATCACGAGCGCGTCCACGTCGGGCGCAAGCACGGGGCCCCCTGCCGAAAGCGAATATGCGGTGGATCCGGTGGGCGAAGACACGATTGCGCCGTCGCTGTGATAGGAATCCACAAACTTTCCGTCAACGTAAACGCCGATGTAAATCGGGCGCGACGTCGCGCTTTTAAGCACGATTTCGTTGAGTGCCTTGCCGCAAAAATCGTCGAATCGCACGTCGAGAATTGCTCTTTGTTCGGTTTTTCCCTCAATAATGCCGCTTGCGATTTCGCTTGCAGACGAATCCTTTTCAAATTGAGTCAAAAATCCAAGATTCCCGATATTTACGCCCGTTACGACGACGTCTTCTCTGACGTTTTTCACCGCTTCGAGGACGGTTCCGTCACCGCCGAAAACAATCAGGTTGACGCAATCGGTCGGGATGCTTTTCCCGTCGTCGATTTCAAGCACGTCGAATTTGTCGTCGGCTCTAAGCGCGGCGACGATGTCGTTCATCTCCTTCGAATATTCGGCTTTTGTGAAAATTGCGATTTTCGTTTTCATAATCAAGAGGCATTATACAACATCGGAAGTTTTTATTCAAGTATAAAACAAAGTTTTATTGAATAATTGCATATTTTCGTAAAGTTTATGCAAAGCGGATTTTTTCGGAGATTTGCAACTTTGCCTCTATCGATTGACATATTCGCTCGCTTTTGTATAATTGAGGTATGTTAGACTTGATTTTATCCATCTCGGAATTTGCAACGAAACTTGTCGCAGGGCTCTCCGGCACGATTTTTGCGTTGCTGATTTTGGTGCTTGTCGTCTGTGCAAAAAACCGTGTTCCGAAAAATATAAATCCCGACGAACTCAAACGCAAGGCAAAGAATCAACCCGAAACCGAAAATGCGGACAACAAAGGCAAAAAATCAAAATCCGATAAATCCAAAAACAAAGCGGAATCCGCCCAAGACAAGCAGAGCGAAACAAAAGCGACATCCGAAACGAAATCCGAAAGCGCCGCAACCGAAAAGAATGAATCGGACGGCAACAAGTAACCGAAAAGATGGAATCTAACACCATCAAGCAACCGAAGTCGGGAAAATCGAATATCGACAATTTCGGCATCTACACAAAAAATGACGTCTTAAACGGGCGTCATTATTTTTTCATATAGAGCAAATATTCGATGTTTTTGTTCTCGTAGCGCATGGGAGATGTGGACAAATCGAGTATCGTAAATCCGACGTTTTCGGCGTATTTTTTGACGTTTTCCACCGCTCTTTTGCGCAATTTTTCGTCGGTTACAATGCCGCTTTTGTTGAGAGCAGATTTGTCGAGTTCAAACTGAGGTTTGATAAGCACAACCGCCTCGCCGCCCGTTTTGAGCAAATCAAACATGGATTTCAAAACGTATGTCAAGGATATAAAACTCACGTCGCTGCAAAGAAAATCGACTTTTTCAAGATTATGCGGCAATTCTCTTGCGTTCGCCCTCAAAAATTCGACTTTACCCGATTCCAAAAGTCTCTTTTCGAGCGCGCAGTCGGCAACGTCGACGGCAAGCACCCGCTTTGCGCCGTGACGAAGAAGACAATCGGTAAATCCGCCGTTCGAGCAACCTATATCGGCGCAATGTTTCCCCTCGACGTTAAGGTTGAAGTCGCAAAACGCTTTTTCCAGTTTATACGCACCTTGCGAAGCGTAATTCTCGTCGTTTGCGATTTTCACGTCGTCGCTATCCGACACGTCAGTCGAGGATTTTGAAACGATTTTGCCGTTTACGCTCACCCTGCCCGTTTTTATCAAATTCTCGGCGTATGTGCGAGATTTCAGATTGAATTTTTCCTGAATATACTTGTCGATTCTCATAAAATTCAATCCTTGTCCGCTTTGACGTTTTGCTCTTTTGCGTGCTTTTTCTCTTGTTGTTTTGCGATTTTTGCCTTTTTTCTTATCTTTCTCTCGTCCTTATTGAAGAATGCGAGAACGCGCGCTACAAACATGACGAAATCACGCGAATTGTCGATTGCGATTTTCTTCATAAACGCCTTGCCGCCGATGGTCATTGCCGAAACTATTGCCGAAACGACGATAGAAAGCACGATTTGCCACGTTTCGGTGAAAGAAACGGTGATTTTGACAACCAACGCCGCCGAGCAAGCGCCCGAAATGATGCTGAATATATCGCCGACGATATCGTTGCAAACGCTGGAAACGGTGTCGCTGTTTTTTGTGAGCCAAAGCGCGGTTTTTGCTCCGTACACTTTTCTCGAAGCCATAGAGATTATTGGCGTCGTGTCGCAAGATGTCACCGCAACGCCGATTGCGTCGAACAAAATGCCCGACAAAATTAGGAACGCAAGCAGAATTATGACGACAACAAGTTGCTCGGCATTCGAAACGATTTCGCTCAAATAGGAGAAAAATGCGGACAAAACAAGAGAAATTATCGTTGCCTTTATCCACCAAAGATTACGTTTTTTCTTTGACGTTTTCTTCTTTTTATCGTCCTTTTGCGCATTCTTTTTGTCGGATTTATCACTGTGCTTAACATAGGTCGAATCGTGTTTTTGGCTTGCGGAAGCACATTTGTCGATATTTTTGCTTGAATTTGAATCGAAAACCGCGTCGACTTTATTGTCAATGCTTTGATTTTGAGTATCTAACCGAGTGTTTTCTTGTTTTGGCAAATTATCTGCGCCGTCCGAAACGTTGTGGGACGTCGCACTGCCAAAAGATTTGTTATCGCTATGAGCCTGCATATGCACCTCAAAAAATTCAATTAATGGTGGCAACGTCTCGGGTAAACCTTGCGCCATAGGTTCGGTAGGTTTTCCCTGACTCAAAACTCGTCGTCGCCGTCCGAGAAGTTTCCTATCGTATGAGTCATCTCAACGAGAAACCGAATCGCCACTTAGAGCACACTATAATCCCCGAGTCGCCTCTCAAGAACAGTCTAGAAGATTTCCTTGACAGATTCCGCCCGCCCTTATCTTTTTTTGCAAAGAGGATTTCACAAGGCGATCGCCCGCCGTTGTTGCGCAACGCCGACGCACGTGGTTCCTTGATCCCTCCAAATCACTCAAAGCAGGCTACACTGTACAC
>CAVKTQ010000103.1:0-4306 GCA_963659105.1 Firmicutes bacterium CAG:238
GGCGATATAGCCGCCTGTGGGCGCGATTCCGCCACCGATATTTTTGATGAGCGAGCCTGCGATTAAATCTGCGCCGACATCGGTCGGCTCGATTTTTTCGACAAATTCGCCGTAGCAGTTGTCAATCAAAACGAGCGTTTCGGGGCTGATTTTCTTGACGAATTTGACAAGTTTTTCCACGTTTTCGACGCTGATTGCTTGACGAAGGCTGTATCCGCGACTTCTTGCGGCAAAAACAGCCTTGATTCTTTCGGATTTTAGCGCATTCTCGATGGCTTCATAATCGAATTCCGGCGTTAAATCGGGGTTGGTTTTCAAGTCGATTTTGTCGAATTTGATTCTGAAATCCTTCAAAGAACCTTTGTTATTCGCCAAAATAACGTCTGTCAACGTGTCGTAAGGCATACCCGAAACCGCCAAAAGTTTGTCGCCGGGACGTAAAACGCCGAAAAGCATAAGGGTCAATGCGTGTGTTCCGGACACGATATTCGGCGAAACAATAGCGCTTTCGGCATTGAAAATGTCCGCATAAAGCCTGCAAAGCGTATCTCTGCCGATGTCGTCGTAGCCGTAACCGCTCGTTCCGAACATATGACGCGCCTGAACGGATTGATTTTTGTAAGCGTCAAGGACTTTCTTTTGGTTGTAAAGCGCGATGTCGTCAAGACGAGCATATTGTTCTTTAAGTTCGTTTTCGCATTCGATTATGAGATTTTTTGCCGATATTTTGTCCATATTTTATGCCTTTTTACGTTGTTTCCCGATTGGTTTTTGAGATTTTGTGTATTTTATCTTGGTTGTTTTTGGTTATATTTGCGGTTCAGAATGAGTTCATATCGCGTTTTAGCGTGGGATTTGCCTAGGCTTTTATTGCGATTCAACGGTTTTTTCGCGGATTTTTTCGGATATATAGTCGATTGCGGCGTCTGTGTCGGCGACATCGAACCATTTTACGAAGTCGTATTTTCTGAACCAAGTCAGTTGCCGCTTGGCGTAGTTGCGGGAATGTTGCTTGATTTTGTCTTTGATTCGGTCAAGTTCTGATTGCTCGACGACGAATTTGCAGTTTTCGACCGTATAATCGCAATCTGCAAACTCTTTGTAGCCGATTGCTTGCATCGATTGATATGAAAAATCGCCGACGGACAAAACCTCTTGCACGAGCCCTTGCTCGAACATTTTGTCTACGCGAGCGTTGATTCTATCGTACAAAACCTGCCGATCGGTGTTGAGCGCAACCATAATCGCGTCGGGTTTTTCGCGCTCGTCTTGCGTTTGAGAAAGCGGTTTTCCCGTGCTTAAAACGATTTCGAGCGCACGAATGACGCGTTTTGTATCGTTTTCGTGAAGCCGATTTGCGGTTTCGGGATCGAGATTTGCGAGTTTTTTATGCATAGCGTGCGCGCCGATTTGTTGAAGTTCGACTTGCAAGGAAGCGCGCAGTTGCTCGTTTTTGTTCGTGTTTGCAAAACTCATCGGATAAAGTAACGCTTCAAAATACAATCCCGTACCGCCGACGACAATCGGCAATTTCCCTTCGCTTTGCGCCTTCTCGATTTCGATTTTTGCCATACGTGCAAATTCGGCAACCGAAAACTCGTCGCTCGGATTGACGACATCGATGAGTTTGTGCGCAATTTTTGCGCGAACGCTCGGATCTTCTTTTGCCGTGCCGATGTCAAGCGTGCGATAAATCTGCATGCTGTCTGCGGATATAATCACGCTGTCGTATATTTTTGCAAGTCTCACGGCAAGCGCGGATTTTCCCGAAGCCGTCGGACCTGCGATGTAAATCGGCGGATAAATTTTGCTCATAATATTTTTTTCGTTTCGCTTTCAAACGGATGTTTGACGCGACTCTTTATTTACTTTGATGATTTTGCCATATATATGGATTAACTTTATATATTTATTTATATATATTTCCTTATATAAGGCGGATTGCTTGTTGTCGCTCGCCTTTCAAACGATGCGTTTGAACAATTTTTCGATGTCCTTTGCGCTGAATGCGACGACTGCGGGACGGCCGTGCGGACATTTTGTCGGAAGATTGCCGTTTTCGTCAACGTAGTTTTTGATGACTCGTTCGATTTGCGCTCTCGAAAGCGACTGACCGCCTTTTATTGCGGCTTTACACGCTTGCCTACAGAGTTTGTCTTTCAAGAGATTTTGAAGCGTCAACTCGTTTTCGCTTTGCATATTTGCAAACAAATCCGAGAAAAACTTTGAGAAATTGACCTGCGCAACGGGTTCGGGAACTGCGTTAATCAAATATGCGCTGCCGCTTTTGCCTATTTCAAATCCGAGATTATTAAGATTCGGCAAGATTCTTTCAAAATACTCGCTTTCCTCGCCCGTCATTTCCAATTTGAACGGAATCAGCAACGGTTGCGCGTGCTCGACGTTGAATTTTTCGACGATTTTGTCATACAAAATTCTCTCGTGCGCGGCGTGTTGGTCGATTATATATACCAAATCTCCTCGCTGACAAATGATATAGGTGTCGAAAATCTGCCCGACAATCTTTCCGTCGAATACGGCATAATCGCTTTCGACATTGTCGGCGTTTTCTTCTTCGGTTCCCGATACGTTGTTTCTGTTAGGCGCAACCGATTCAACATCATCTTTACGGTTTGAACTATGCGTAAAATCATTTGAAATAGATATGGGCGAATCATTCAACGCATTATCGCGACTTTTGCTTGCAATATCGAATCCGAAATAGTTTTTCGGCATGGTTTTTCCGCTAAAAAGTTTTGACGTGTCGAGGCTTGTTTGCGAATAATTCACTTGCGATTTGCGCATCGGTTCTGCTTTGAAATCATTTGAAAAATCGCTCTGTTTGGTGACATTTTGCTCATTTTCTGCCGATTTTTGCTCTACGTCGAAACCAAAAGCAACGTTTTTAAGACTGTCGTTTATCGTGTTTTGCACTGCGTGATAAACCGCGCTGAAAATCGCGTGTTTATCTCGGAATCTAACCTCGGTTTTTGACGGATGAACGTTGACGTCAACGTCGTCGAACGGCATCAAAATGTCCAAAACGAACACCGGATACGAGCGTTTCATAAGATACTCGGAATATGCCTTCTCGACGGCGGTTTGAATTGTTTGATCCTCGACCGCTCTGCCGTTTACGATGATTGTTTGATAAGTCCTGTTTGCCTTTGTATAGTCGATTTTGGACGTAAATCCCGAAACTTTTATCGCTCCGACCGTGTTGTCGCAAATTTCTAAAAGATTGTCTGCGGTTTTTGCGCCGTAAACCGAGAAAATCGCGTCGGCAAGCGAACCGCCCTCATTGCAAAGCAATGTTCCGTCCTCGTTTGAAAGTTCTATTCTTACGGACGGATTTGCCAAAATCAGCATTCTAACGACATCTTTTATGTAATTGAGTTCACTTGCGCCCTTTTTGAGGAATTTTAGACGAGCGGGCGTATTGAAAAACAGGTTTTCAACGCTAATGGCCGTCCCTTCCGCTCTCGAATCCTCGCCCTCGAACGTGACTTTTCCGCCCGAAAGCATAATTTTTGAAGCGATATCCTGGTTTTTACTCTTTGACGAAAGCGTGACTTCGCTTACTGACGATATGCTTGCAAGCGCTTCTCCTCTGAAACCGAGAGTGGAAAGGCTGTCAAGGTCAACTATATTTTTGAGTTTGCTTGTTGCGTGCGGCAAGAATGCTTTGCGCACATCGTCTTTTTCTATACCGATTCCGTTGTCGCTGACTTGAATTTTGCGGATTCCGCCGTCTTCGACGTAAACGGAAACTTCACTTGCGCCGGCGTCTATCGAGTTTTCGACAAGTTCTTTCACTACGGACGAGGGGCGTTCGACAACCTCGCCTGCCGATATCATATTGAATACGTTTGGTTCAAGTACGTTAATTTTGCTCATATACTACCTAACAATTCCAATTTTTGCGTTTTTTTGTAATAGTTTTAATCGTCAAGTTGCTTTTTTAGGTCGCAAAGCACTGTCAATGCTTGAAGCGGTGTGAGATTGTCAACGTCGAGATCTTTGATTTGCTGCTCTATCTTGCTCGATTGCGTATCGAACAAACTCACCTGCGCCGTCACGTTCTTTTTTGCCGAGCTCAAAAGCATTTCGTTGGTATCTCTGTTTTTAGAGTCTTCTTCGAGCGAGTGCATTATGCTCTTTGCGTGGTCGATAACAGATTTTCTAACGCCTGCGAGCGACGCAACCTCTATACCGAAACTTTGCGACGCTCCGCCGCTGACGATTTTGTGAAGGAACACAATAGTGTCGTTTGCCCTGCTCACAAGCACGCGGTAGTTCTTTACAC
>CAVKTQ010000104.1:0-4221 GCA_963659105.1 Firmicutes bacterium CAG:238
GTTGTAGCCAAAGCGAACGAGGCGGATTGCTTCGCAAACGCCGAAGTCCAAACACATGAGGAAGGGGGAAGCTTCAATTCAGAGTTTATAAGCGTCTACTTTTTCATAAAAAAACAACCCGACTTTTTGTCGAGTTGATTTTATATTCATTATTCTTTATCAGAACGGCATCAGCGTTCCGAAAAACAGCAATACGACCAAGAACGCCGCGGAAAAAATAAATCCGAAAGTGCCGAAGAAGAAAGACAATCTTGCAAGACCTTTGTTTGTGTTTGCGCCTGCAACGGAGAACACCACGCCGACGAACGACAATGCCAAACTTGCGATGTACAAGCCTTTCACAAGGTCGAATGCAAGCACGGATTTGATGAAATTCGCTGCAGGGAAGAAGAATGCGAGCGAGGCGTAAAGCATCGCAGCAAATCCGAGCGTCGTCATCACGAACCCCAAAATCAGCACGATTTTTCGCGCTGCCATATCCGAATAGGGTTGAGATTGAGGCGTTTGAGATTGAATTTCCTTTGTCATACTCAAATTATACAACCTCATTTGCCGCTTGTCAATACCGACAGGAAAAACGCGTCGGTTTTTCCGAAGCACATATATGTCGAGGATGAGGCGGAATCGGCGTCGAAGAAGATTGACAACTTGTTTTGTCCGTCGATTATCGACGTTGTCGCAAACACGTTTTCGGCGTATTTGAAAGTTGCCGCGGCGGCGATGCCGTCATTGTCGAGTATAAGCAGACAATCAAAGTATTCAAAGCTAGCGACAAGCATATTTTCCTCTTGCGACACGCAAGAAAAATTGGTTGCTTTTTCAAGCGATATTGCGCCGTTTTGCGAGGTCAAATCGTTTGCGTTTTCGAGCGTTTTTTCGCTCGATACAAAATTGTTTTCACTTGAAACGATTATATCCGAAAGGGGCGTTTCGGATATAAATTCGAGGTGCGAACAGAGCCTGATTATGCGGTTTTTCAAGAGGATTTTCAAACCGTTTTCGCATCGATAAAGCGCGCCGAAATTCTCGCCGTTTAGGTTGTATTCCGCATTCTCGTTTAGTGTTTGAGACAGAAGGGAAACTTGCAAGCCGTTTTGCGTTTCGAAAAGAATCGCAAAGCACTGAACGTTCGATTGAATCACGGGCATAACTTGCAAAATGCGGTGTTTATCGTATGAAAAACGCTTTGTAAAACCCGAATTTGAACTATATGTCACGCCGACGGCTGTTTGTCGGTCTTGCAAAAACAGCAAGGTCGAATCGCCGTATTTTATGGCTTGAACAACGTTTGCCGCTGTCGTTTGAAGCACGAAATTGTCGCTTTCGATTTGCAATGAATCATCTATGGTAAGCCGCTTTATCTTGCCGTTTTTCACGCAAAAAGCCTCGATGTTTTCGCCGTAATAATTAGCCTTGATTTCGTCGAATGCGTCGAGGGTATTTTCGCATGATACGTCAAAGTCGCTATCGTATATTTTGACGTTTGTTTTTGCGCCGTCGCAAGTGAAAATCGCAACGCCGTTTTTCGTTTGACAACTTGAAAGATATTTGTCGTTTTCGTCTGCGATTTTGAGCGTTTTTTCGAGCGTTTCGCCGCCGAAAATCGCTATGTAAATTCCCTTTTCTTTCACGTCGTACTGCTCGGAGTTCGAGTGGAATACGAGGGCGGTTTTCTTTGCGAAATAAAAGACGTCGAGGATTTTTTCTTCGCCCTCGCCGCCGACGTGCGCGACGGTTGCGCCGTTTACATTTTCGCTCTTTCTCGGCAACACGGAATAAATCGGCTTTGTCGTCGGATCGTCTGCGTTTTCTTGGTTTTTGTCGTCGTTTGCGCCTGCGACGTTTGCGTTGCCGTCGGGATCCTTGCCCACGATTGCGGAAAGAGCGATATAGCAAGCGACTGCCACTGTCATCAATAGGATTACCGCAAGCCATTTGGCGATGGTTTTTTGTTTTTGCATTTTTCACCTCGCCTCAATTTATCACATACTTCGTCCGCAATTTTTCCGTTCGAGTCGTGATTTATGGGTTTCATAGGCGGATTTTGCATTGCCGTTTCTATTGCCCCGACAAAATTGTCGCAAAAACTCGAATCTTGTTTAAGCACGATGCCTCCGTACTCTTTTGCAAGGTCGGCATTGTATATCTGGTCGCCTCTCGACGCGCCTTTGGGCAGGGGGACGAACACTGCGCGTTTGCCTATCGACGAAATTTCAAAAACGCTCGTCGCACCCGCCCTTGAAAGTATGACGTCGCAAGCGGTGTAAAAGAGGGAGATGTCGTCGGCGTATTCGAACGCACGGTAGTCGCTCGCGCTTATTTTTTCGTCCTTGTTTTTGCCGGTGACGTGCAGAACGTAATATTTGGAAGCGAGCAATTTTATATTCTTTTTGATCGCTTCGTTTATCGCGCTTGCGCCAGATGAGCCGCCGAACACGAGAAGCACGGGCTTTTTGAAAGGGTTGTTTATGTCAAGCGTTTTTTGCGCCTCGGTTTTGTCCTTTCGCAAAAGGTTTTCTCTAAGCGGCATACCAACGAAAATGCCGTCGAACTTTGCTTTGGGGTTGGCTTTGAAAATAATCGCGCCTTTTAGTTTTGCGATTTTGTTGGCAAGCCCGAGAGAGTAGTCGCTCTCGTGAGCGAATATCGGGATATGCGCCTTGCTTGCGGCAAGCACTATCGGCAGGGACACGAAACCGCCTTTTGAAAAAACGCAATCGGGTTTGACTTTGTCGAGCAATTCCGTTGCTTTTTTGACCGCACGGCGCAATTCGACGGGAATTTTCAAGTTGTTTTTGATTGCCTCGACAGAGAGCGAGCGCACGAGTTTTATCGTGGGAACGGCATAGTATTTTATGCCCGCGCCGCGAGCGAGTTGCCTTTCGATGGTGTTGCCGTCGCCGCCTGCGTATGCGATTTCAAATCCCCTTTTTTCAAATTCGGGAACGAGCGCAAGGTTGGGGTAGACGTGTCCTCCCGTGCCGCCTCCGGTGAAAAGTATCATCCTCTTTTGATGCGAAATTGCCGTTTTATCCTTCATTTTTGAAGCCATATAACCATATTATGAAACAAATTCGCACAAAGTTGCGTACATTTACGTCTTGAAAAGAGGAAAATCGTATGCTACAATATATCCATATGAAAAACAATCGGTCGCTTTTGCGATGAGAGGAGAATTTATGAAAACCGAAAAATTTCAGAGTTTTGACGGAACTGTATTGCAGTGCTATCTTTGGGACAACGTGCGCAACCCCAAGGGCGTAGTCCAAATCGCTCACGGTATGGCGGAACACGCTCGCAGATACGACGACTTTGCAAACTACCTCAATCAAAACGGATATATCGTTTTTGCCGACGACCACCGCGCTCACGGTATGACAAGCACAAAGCAATCTACAAAGGGCGTGAAGGGCTACCACAAGGGCAACATCTATTTCGACACCGTGCAAGACGAGTGCGCAATCACCAAAATGCTCAAAGAAAGATACAACCTTCCCGTGTTCTATCTCGGACACAGTTACGGCAGCATGGTCGGACAACGCTATATCGAGGAGTGCAAGGACTATTCGGGCGTTATCCTCAGCGGCTCTGCTATGATGAAGGGCGCAATGCTCAATAGCGGTGCGGCGATTTCCAACGTGCAGTACAAACTTCTCGGCGGCGAAAAGACGGCGCACCTTCTTGACAAGTTGTCGTTTGGCGCATACAACAAGCCTTTCAAAAAGGAATCCGAGTTCGCGTGGCTTTCTCGCGACAAAGAGAATGTCAAAAAGTACATCTTCGACGAGCAATGCGGCTACGTTATGTCCATTGCGTTCTTCAAGTTCTTCCTCAACGGACTCAAGGAGAGTTACAAAGCCGAAAACCTTGCCAAAATCGACAAGAACAAACCCATCGCCATTTTCTCGGGCGACAAAGACCCCGTCGGCGGCAACGGCAAACTCGTCCAAAAACTTTACGACCAATACAAGAATCTCGGCGTCAAGGATTTGACAATCAAACTTTATCCCGACGCACGCCACGAGATTTTGAACGAAGTGAATAATAGCGAGGTCTATTCCGACTTCCTTTCCCGCTTGAACGAGATGGCATAAAAGCGCGCCAAACCGCGCCTAACTTTGGCAGCACCTCTTGTCTGTCAACTCATTTACGCTTAGTAAATTAGGGTTGTCATTCAAGGGGTGCTTTCGCGTTATGCATCTGTTTGGCGGACTTTTATGC
>CAVKTQ010000105.1:0-4171 GCA_963659105.1 Firmicutes bacterium CAG:238
GGAAGAGGTCAAGGAAGAACCCGTTCAAGAGCCTGTCGTCGAGCCGGTCAAAGAAGAGCCTGTCAAGGAAGAACCGAAACCCGAACCGGTGCAAGAGCCCGTCAAGGAAGAGCCTAAGAAGGAACCGATTCCTCAGCCCGTCGTTCAAGAAGAGGTCAAGAAAGAGGCTCCTGTCGAAGAGCCAAAGAAACAAGGCGTTGCAAAACCCGCCGCTGCAAAAGTCGTCAAGAAGAAACCCGACGACTGGTCGAAGTACGACGGAACATACGAGGGATATTATTACGATCCCGAAGACGCTTGCTACTACGAAGGTACGCCTTCTGCCGCGCTTGCAAAGAAACTCGCCGCAAAAGAGGCGGAACTCGAAGCGCTCAACGCAAACAAGGACAAGAAAGTCGTCATCAAGAAAGTCGCTCCTCCGTTTGCCGCACTCAAAACGCCCAAGAATAAGCGTCAATCTCCAAAGCCCGTCGCAGGCTTCGACGAAGCGGTCATCTACGGCAAATACGTCATCGAACACGTTGACAAAGAGGACGGCACGCAAGAGTGGTTCTACACGCTCTACGACGCAAGCGGAAACAATATCTACGAAAGTTCCAACTACACCTCGCAAGCATACTGCGAGCGCGCAATCAATCGTTTCAAATCTCACGCCATCATCGGCACTTACACGATCGAGGCGGCAGACGGCAAATTCTTCTTCGTGCTTAAACGTAAGACGTACGTCCACAAGGGATCGCCGCAAAATACGTTTGAAGAAGCAAACAGCCATATGAGAGAAATCAAAAACTTTGCGCAAACGGACATCGTAAGAGTTCAATAACGAAGCAAAGAGCGCAACGGACGCACCGTTGCGCTTTTCATATCCTCAATATGGCAAAAACACAAAAATACAAAAATACAAGGATAGAACGATATATGGATTTTTCGGTTTTGAAGAGCAATCTCGAAGCGCACGGATTTCAGGTTTCGATGTTTGAAACCGCAAAGGAAGCAAGCGAGTATCTAAACAGCCGAATCGACGGCATGAGCGTGGGCTTCGGCGGAAGCGTAACCCTCGATCAAATGAACGTTTTGAAACTGCTTGAAACGCACAACAATGTGCTTTATCGTTTTGACAATCCCGACGGCAAAACGCCTGTCGAAGTTATGAAAGAATCGCTTACGGCGGACGTATTCCTCACAAGCGCGAACGGCGTTGCCGAAACGGGCGAAATAATCAACATCGACGGCAACTGCAACAGAGTGGCAGGCGAGTTGTACGGACATCAAAAGGTGTATATAATCATAGGCAAAAACAAAATTGCGCCCGATTTCGAAAGCGCGTTGTGGCGAGCAAGAAACGTCGCCGCTCCGAAAAACGCCGTCAGACTTCACAAAAACACGCCTTGCGCCGCAAACGGCGGCAACAAATGCTACGATTGTTCGAGTCCCGAACGCATCTGCAAAGCCTTGACGGTGCTTTGGCGTAAACCCACGAATTGCCCCTACGAAATTGTAATCGTCAATGAGGAATTGGGGTATTGATTGAAGCAATTAATAATTAATAATGAATAATTAATAATTGAGGGTGGGCGTTGCCCACGCCCAAATGAATTTGTAAACATCGCACCATATAAAAAAGGCACTCAAATGAAGTGCACCCCAAAAGTTGGACAAAAATGTAAAACTTTTGGAGCTGCATTTTTATGGCAAGAAAAAGGCAAAAATTCAGAAACTTCTCGCCAGAGTTCAAATTATCCGTTATACTGGATATGCGTGAACATCATCTCGGATACAACGAGACTGCTCGTAAATACGGAATCGTTCGTTCTGTAATTACTCAATGGGAACGCAAATATCTCGAAGAAGGATATGAAGGACTTATGAAAGATAATCGCGGAAGATTGTCGGCTACGGGCAAAAAACGTGGCCGCCCACCTAAACTGGATAAACAAGTTGAAGAAGATCTCATCGCCGAGAATCAAAGACTTCGCATGGAGAACGAATACTTAAAAAAATTGCAAGCCTTAGTTCAGGAACGTATAGACCGAGAGAACGGGAAAAAACAAAGATAATTGCTGAACTAAGGCTCAAATATCCGCTCAAAGAATTGCTCCGTTTTGCTTGACTTGCTCGTAGTACCTTTTATTACTATCTAAACGAAAAACAGGACAAATATGCTTCGGAAAAACAAGGGAAGATAAGCGTCACACCTGCGATTGCAACTGCTTTCGAAAAGGCGACGAAATTTCCTGCTCATAGCTTATTGTATCAGCAAGAAAAATTTGAACTTTTCCGAAGCAATGTTAAAAAATGATGGCAAATGAAACGTAGTGAAAAGCACTCTGTTTAGTAGCGGTTTTGTTTACCTTTTGAAAATTCGGTAAACAAACGGTAAACATTGTTTACATTTCTTTCCCAAACGGAACACTTTTAGATATAAAAATAGCACCTATCAAGAAATTGCGATAGGTGCTATATTCTTCAAAATGCTACTGTTTAGTGGGTTTTTCTTATTTCGTCAAACCTTCTTGCACAGCGACTGCGCAAGCAACGCTTGCACCAACCATAGGATTGTTGCCCATACCGATGAGACCCATCATTTCGACGTGTGCGGGAACGGATGACGAACCTGCAAATTGTGCGTCGGAGTGCATTCTGCCCATCGTGTCGGTCATGCCGTAGGACGCGGGACCTGCCGCCATATTGTCGGGGTGAAGTGTACGACCCGTGCCGCCACCGGACGCAACGGAGAAGTATTTCTTGCCGTTGTCAACGCACCATTTCTTATAAGTGCCTGCGACCGGGTGTTGGAAACGAGTGGGGTTTGTGGAGTTGCCGGTGATGGAGACGTCAACGTCTTCAAGACGCATAATCGCAACGCCTTCGGTGACGTCGTCTGCGCCGTAAACTCTGACTGCGGCGCGTTCGCCGTTGGAATATGCGGTTTCCTTGACAACTTTGACTTCGCCGGTGAAGTAGTCCATCTTGGTTTGGACGTAAGTGAAGCCGTTGATACGAGAAATGATAAACGCCGCGTCTTTGCCGAGTCCGTTGAGGATGACTTTTAGAGGAGTTTTTCTCACCTTGTTTGCGGTCCTTGCAATGCCGATTGCGCCTTCTGCAGCCGCGAAGGATTCGTGACCTGCGAGGAAAGCGAAGCACTTTGTGCTTTCTCTAAGAAGCATTGCGGCGAGATTGCCGTGTCCGAGACCGACTTTGCGTTGTTCTGCGACCGAACCGGGGATGCAGAAGGATTGAAGTCCTTCGCCGATTGCTTCCGCAGCGTCTGCGGCGTTTACGCAGTTCTTCTTGATTGCGATTGCGCAACCGACGGTGTATGCCCAAACGGCGTTTTCAAAGCAGATGGGTTGGATGCCTTTGACGATAGCGTTGCAGTCAACGCCCTTTTCGAGGCAGATGGCTCTTGCTTCTTCGAGGTCTTTGATGCCGTAGTTTGCAAGCACGCCGTTGATTTTGTCTATTCTTCTTTCATAACCTTCAAATGTTACACTCATTGTTTCGTCCTCCGATTATTCTTGACGCGGATCAATCCACTTAACAGCGCCGTCTTCTGCTTTGTATCTGCCGTACGTGCCGGTGCATTTTGCAAGCGCTTCGTTTGCGTCGACGCCTTTCTTGATCATATCCATAAACACGCCGAGTTTGCAGAATTGATAACCGATGATTTCGTTGTTTGCGTCGAGAGCGACTTTGGTGACGTAACCTTCGGCCATTTCGAGATAACGAGGTCCTTTGGAAACGGTGGAGTACATCGTGCCGATTTGGCTGCGATGACCTTTGCCGAGGTCTTCGAGACCTGCGCCGATGACAAGACCGCCTTCAGAGAATGCGGATTGCGTTCTGCCGTATACGATTTGCAAGAAAAGTTCACGCATAGCAGTGTTGATGGCGTCGCACACGAGGTCGGTGTTGAGCGCTTCGAGAATGGTTTTGCCGGTGAGGATTTCAGCCGCCATAGCCGCGGAGTGGGTCATACCCGAGCAACCGATAGTTTCGACAAGAGCCTCTTGGATAACGCCGTCTTTGACGTTGAGGGTGAGTTTGCACGCGCCTTGTTGAGGAGCGCACCAACCGATACCGTGAGTGAGACCGCTGATGTCCTTGATTTCTCTTGCTTGCACCCATTTACCTTCTTCGGGGATCGGGGCGGGACCGTGATTTGGAC
>CAVKTQ010000106.1:0-4164 GCA_963659105.1 Firmicutes bacterium CAG:238
CTTGTGGCACTTAGGCGTATGCTTGTTGTTATATGATATTTGCAATTCCATTTGGTATGTGATAAACTACTTGTGTCATTCATGACAAAATCCTCCTTTGTTTTACTTTTGCGGTTGGCGAACCTGCTTTAGTTTAACATAGGAGGATTCTTTTATCTAAAGATTTTTTGTTCCACCACTTCAAGCGGTGGTTTTATTGTCGCTAAAGGCTACAAAAAGAGGAGCAGCGGTTTCATCCCCACTCCTCTTAAAAACGACCATTTTATGCGCTTACTATTTCTTGCGCTTAAAGATTTTTTCTAAAAACGATACATATCACGCCTGCCGCAAAAATTAACGTAGCGGCAATCGACAAAGAAATTAACAAGATTAGGCTGTTATCGCACGTTTTACAAAAATTCTTCCGCAGACACGGGCTCACAATTCCATTGCCGCTCTATCCAACAAAAATTGTTCAATGCCCACATACAAAATGCCGTTTTCATCATGCCACGGGATTATATCATCTCGTACAATCACAATTTTCTTGAATGAATCGTCTATTCTTGAAAAAACTTTTGTTTCTTGTTCTCTCTTGCATTCATCCGGAATTGCAAATGCCGATTGGATATAATATCTGTTGCTGCCCTTGTTGGCAACAAAATCCACTTCTTGCTGCACTCTTTGTGATTTGCCTTCGGGGGTTTTTATCGAGTGCTCGACGACGCCGACATCAACACCGAACCCGCGCAAACGGAGTTCGTTGTAAATTATATTCTCCATTATGTGGGTTGCTTCTTGCTGACGGAAATTCAGCCTTGCATTTCTCAATCCCACATCCGAAAAATAGTATTTCAATGGTGATTCGATATAACTTTTCCCTTTTATATCATATCTTTGCGCTTTGCTTATCAAAAAAGCGTCACAAAAATAGTCCAGATATCTGCCTAGTGTTTTGGAACTTATGGCAACGTGTTTTACACTCGCAAACGTATTTGCAAGTTTTGTCGGATTTGTAAGCGAACCGATTGACGAAGAAATCATATCGAGCAGATTCTCCAGAATTTCTTTATCGTTGATCAGTTTCCTTCTTTCCAAAACGTCGGCAAGATAAACTTTGTCAAACAACCCTTTCAGGTATGTGCCCTTATCTTCGTGAGAATCGAGCGACATTATGTACGGCATACCGCCATACGTCATATATTCGCCAAACGCCTTGTGCTTGTCACCTTTATAAGCATGGTAAAATTCGGAATAAGACAACGGATTTACTCTTATCTCGTCGCTTCTTCCACGAAATTCCGTCAATATATCCGATGACAACATTTTGGAATTGCTGCCCGTCACATATATATCCACGTTGTTTTTCTTCATAAGCCCGAGCAAAACATCCACAAAAGTAATCTTTTCTTCGGCATCGTCTATATACGGATTCTTAATAGCCTTTACTTTTTGTATTTCATCGAGAAAAATATAATACTGCCCGTCGTCATGCAATTGATTTTTGATATAATCATCCAAATACAGCGGATTTCTGTATTTGATATTTTGAGCCTCATCCAGAGCCAAACATATAATATGGTCTTCCTTTACGCCTTTTGAAATCAGATATTTGTAGTAAATATCAAACAACAAAAACGATTTTCCGCATCTTCTTATTCCCGTAATAACTTTAATAAGTCCGTTACGTTCCTTTCTGACGAGTTTCTCCAAATATAAGTTTCTCTCAATCATAGTTTACTCCACCATTTTGAAAATACGACGCAAAAATTCACCCATATGCACTTTTGTGTCATGTTAATTATAGAAGAGATATCCGCATCTGTCAAGAGCAAACGCGCCTCAAAGTTGTAAAAATATGCATTTTTATGTCGCATTTTATTTTCTGAGCCGTTTGTGCAAGCTTAAATATTCATATCTAAAACCTGTAAAACGATAAAATCCAAGCAAAAACATTTTGTTATGATTTTTAATGTTTTTATTGAATCGTCTTTAGCGAATTTGATGCGATTTTTTTCAATAGCGTGCCGTCAGCACATCATCTCACATCATATAATGCCCCTTATTCACGACGAACGACCGCCCAATCGGACGGCCGTTTGTCGTTATTTTTTGTCAATATCTTTCAAATCTTCATATTACACGGGATTTGAATTTGTCCACGTCCAAGTTTAAAATAACACCATACTCAAACTATGTTGCGTTTTCTTCTTTTAGTGCAAATGTTTGACTACCATTTAAAATAACACCATACTCAAACCCGTCGATAAGCCCGTTGATTATACCGATAGTTTGACTACCATTTAAAATAACACCATACTCAAACAGGCGTGACGGCTCTGACGATTTATATCGTGTTTGACTACCATTTAAAATAACACCATACTCAAACTAATATGCTGTGGAGATTATGATTACGAACGTTTGACTACCATTTAAAATAACACCATACTCAAACTAACACACCTTCTATTTTATTTATCTATAAGTTTGACTACCATTTAAAATAACACCATACTCAAACCGGGAACGCTTCCATTGAGTTTTGTTCGGAGTTTGACTACCATTTAAAATAACACCATACTCAAACAAAAGTTTTTTCCATTTGCCTGTTTTGAAGTTTGACTACCATTTAAAATAACACCATACTCAAACTGTCGTGAATACTTACGGCGAGGAAGTGCGGTTTGACTACCATTTAAAATAACACCATACTCAAACCCGCTCTCGATTCATAGCACGGCTGATAGGTTTGACTACCATTTAAAATAACACCATACTCAAACCCCGGTTGGTACTATTAATACTGATATGCTGTTTGACTACCATTTAAAATAACACCATACTCAAACCTTGTATATGGAAAGTGATTGGGATAAGAAGTTTGACTACCATTTAAAATAACACCATACTCAAACCTCAAATTCGAGCATTTTTGCGCACCGACGCAGAAATCTTAAATGGTAAAGGTGTTGTTTTTATAGTATCACAATTTCGGCTATTGCGCAACAATCTCGCATAAATCGTTGTCGATGATTAGCATCGGCTCGTTGTTTGCCCTATCGAATTGTCTTCTTTCCAGCAACAAAACCGAATAAGATGCATAATTGAAATGTGATACGAGCAGCACATATTCGTCGTTGTCCAAAAATGCTCTTAAATTGACAAGCACAAACAATTTTGTTCCTGCAAACCGTGCCTGAGCGTCAAGGCAATCGGCGATATTCTCCGCAAAAGATTTTTGATGTTCGACGGGCTTGACTTTCATGGTTTTGAGAAAATCATAAACGGACAAATCGGCATTATACTCGATTTCGACAGGCGAATCGATCGAAAGCGAGTCGCAGAACTCGCTCATACGCCCGAGAAGTTCGTAATAATTTTGCAAATGCTCGTCGTCTATGACAGACTTCATTTGGTCGTACAACCCCGAGATAATTTTCTTATCGCAGAGCGATAATCCAAAAAAATCAAACACAATGCAACCGTTTTTCTTAAAAGAAAACGCTTTGTCGCCGTCATCGATGATAAAACACCCGTCCTCGCCTTTTTGTTGCGCAACGAAATCTTTGCAATACTGAACGAATTTGTTTGCATTCTCGACGACAAGCGCACCCACGCCGTCGCCGATATCAAACGGTTTTGAGAAATCGTAATGGCAAATTTTCATAAAACCACCAACCTGTTGTCGTTGTCGATGACATTGCTTTTTACCTCACCGACAATAAGTTCCATCCTTTCAAACTGTTTTTCGGTTACCGTCAGCATTTGCACGAGTCCGTGCGTTGCGCAATGTTTTCTGACGTTTTCCTTTACCGCCTCGCCGACAGTATTGTTAAGCACGATTTTGCTATACACGGATTCCTGCAACATAGCAAAACCGTTTTTAATCAAGAAATTGTGAAATGCCCGATACTCTGCCCTATCTTTCGAGGTTTCGACCGGCAAATCGAAAAATACAAGTATTCTCATAAATCTATAACTCATAAAAACATATTTTCGATAAGTCTTTTGTACAGAGTGCGGAAAACACACTCTTGCAATAAATCCCTATTGCGTCAGAAACGGTGTATTCCTTCCCCGTTAATCTGATTTTTTGATTCATGACGTTTTGCAATTGTCTTTTTGCGTTTGTATCCAATTCTTCTCCGTCCATTTGAAAAACCATTCTGTCAACCAGCACTC
>CAVKTQ010000107.1:0-3975 GCA_963659105.1 Firmicutes bacterium CAG:238
CGCCGTAACCGCAAACTTGGAGTTGTACGGCGGATTGTTCCCGCACGCGATAAGCAAAACGGGGAAATTCTAAGGCGCGTATGGAAAAGTTTTACGAAATCACGGCATACGTTCTTACGGCAATCGTCGGTCTGTGCGTGGGGAGCTTCTTAAACGTAGTCATCTACCGTCTGCCAGAGGGAATGAGCCTTGCAAAACCCAAATCGCATTGCCCCGTCTGCAAATACGAGCTGAAATGGTACGACAATATCCCCGTACTTTCGTACTGCATCCTCGGCGGCAAGTGCCGGAACTGCAAAACGCATATCCCGTTCCGCTACACCGCGGTGGAACTTGCGAATATGCTGTTGTGGCTTGCATGCGCACTGCTGTTCTGGACGACGAGCATTCCGCTTGCCTGCATTTATATGCTTGCGATATCCGTTTTTATCTGCGTGTTCTTTATAGACCTCGAACACAAGATTATTTTCGACCGCTTTCAGATAATGCTGGCGGCGCTCGGCATAGCAAGTATATTTTTCGATAAAAGCACGGTGTGGTATTCGCACCCGATAGGCGGCGCGGCGGGCTTCGGCGTGTTTTTCCTCGTTGCGTGGGCGTTTGAAAAGATAGCGAAAAAAGAGGGGCTGGGTGGCGGCGACGTGAAACTTGCGGGCGCCACCGGACTGCTGCTCGGTTGGGAAAAACTCGTGTTGTCGCTTCTTGTCGCGACGATCCCCGCGGTTATCGTCCTCGGGATAGCGTCGAAAAAGAAGAGCGGCGAGCAAAGAGAATTTCCGTTCGCGCCCTTTCTGACGGTCGGGTTTACCATAGCGATGCTGTTCGGCGAGAAAATCATACGGTGGTATCTGTCCGTGACGGGAATTTAAGCAAAAGCGAGGTGATTTTATGCCGACGTACAAATATGTTGCGGTGAACCTGCAAAAAAAGAAATACAAAGGCTTGTTTATAGCCGAAAACGAAAAAGATCTTGCCGTGCAACTCACAAAGCAGAATCTGTATCTCGTTTCGGCAAAGGAATATAAAGGCGGCACTCCGTCGGCGTTTTTCACGCTCGGCACGGGAAAAGTCAAACTTTCGGAACTGACGATGTTCTGCCGGCAGTTTTCCATCATGATATCCACGGGCATACCCCTGCTCGATTGTGTAGACAGCCTTAAAATGCAGCCGTATTCGGCGTATTTCAAATCTATTTTGCAGGTAATAAGCGAGGACGTGAAAGGCGGCGCAATGCTTTCCGCGTCGCTCGATAAGCACAAAAAAGTATTCCCCGATTTCTTCCGCAGTATGGTGCATATAGGCGAATCGAGCGGAAAACTCGATTCGGTGTTCGTTTCCCTCGCCGATTACTACGAATCCGACGCGGCGATAAAACGAAAGGTAAAAAGCGCGCTTGCCTACCCGACTATGCTTTTGTTTATGACGATCGGCATCGTTATACTGATGCTGACGTTCGTCGTGCCGACTTTCCGCGAAACGTTGTCCTCTCTGAACGTGCCGATAGACGGCTTGACCAAAGCGGTATACGACATTTCGGACTTTTTGTTGGGTTATTGGCAGTATATTCTTATCGCTGTCATAATTGTCGTCGGCGGACTTGTTCTGTTCTCGCGGACGAAAAAGGGGAAGCGGTTTTTCGACGTATTCAAGATAAAATGCCCCGTGATAGGCAAAATACACATCAACCTTATCACCGCACGTTTTGCGCGTTCGTTCAGTCTGCTTTTATCAAGCGGTATGGATTTAGCTTCCGCGCTCGATACCATTTCCATTATTTTAGGCAACACCTATATGGAAGAGAAGTTCAACGAAGCGGCCGAAGACGTTCGGCACGGCGTTTCGCTCACCAATGCGTTTCAGAAACAGAATCTGTTTCCGCAAATGCTTCTGCAAATGCTGTCGATAGGCGAAAAAACGGCTTCACTCGAAGACGTGCTCGGAAGGTCGTGCGTGTTTTTCGACGGGCAGGTGGAAGCGTCGCTCAATTCCATAACGACCAAAATTCAGCCGATTATGCTGCTTATCATGGGCGTGGTTGTGGGAACGCTGTTCCTTGCGGTGTATTCGCCGATGATTTCTATTATGAACGGGCTTACCTGACGGAGGTGCGAAATGAACATAGATTACGAACTGTTACAGTTTTATATATACAAAAAGATCGTAAAGAAAAAAGAAGCGACCAAAATTCTCGAAGACGCAACGCGGCTTAAAGTACCCGTAAGGGAATATATGCTTGCGAAAGAGTATACCGGCGAGGCGAGAGAACTTCCCGTTCTCGGCGAATATTTCTGCATGCCGTATGTGGAAATAGATATGCTGGATATAGACAAGTCGCTTTTCGATCTGTTTACGTTCGAGTTCATGAAGCGGTACAAGATAATTCCCGTGCATATGAACGAGGACGGAAAACTGCTCGTGGCAACGGGCAAACCGCTCGATTGTTCGGCGTTGTCCGCAATAGCCACGCAGATTACCGCGCCTACCGATTACGTGCTTGTTCCGCCCGTGCAGATAGACAGGTACGTGGATTCCGTCGCGGCGGTGGTTTCTACTTCCGCGGCTCTCGACGACTTGAACGACGAGGGCGACGCCGCGCTGTTTTCGGCGAAAAAGGACAATACCGACGGCGAAGTCGTCGAAAACGACGTCGTAAACAATCCGTCCGTGCGGCTTGTCGATTCCATTATAAAGGAAGCCGTGCCGTATCGCGCGAGCGATATTCATATAGAGCCGTTTGAAAAGGTCGTGAAAGTGCGGTACCGTATCGACGGCGATTTGCAGGAAAGGGCGGAATTTCCCATCAATTCGTATTCCGCAATCTGCGCGAGAATCAAGATTATGTCGGGACTGGATATAGCGGAACGCAGAATCCCGCAGGACGGACGTATCAATATGATCATAGGCGGAAAGGAATTCGATTTCCGCGTGTCGTCGCTGCCCACCGTGTTCGGCGAAAAATTCGTTATCCGCGTGCTGGATAAAACGTCGTTCCGCTTTACGAGAGAAGATCTCGGTTTTACGTCGGACGAAAACGTAGTCATAGACAAAATGCTCGCAAAACCGCACGGAATCATTCTTCTTACGGGACCTACGGGTTGCGGTAAATCTACTACGCTGTATTCGTTCTTAAAAGAAATCAAGTCGCCGGCGGTGAATATCGTTACGGTAGAAGATCCCGTGGAATATATGATGGCGGGGATCAATCAGACGCAGGTGAACACAAAAGCCAATATGACGTTTTCCACTGCGCTCCGCGCCATTCTCCGTCAGGATCCCGATATTATAATGATCGGGGAAATGCGCGACGAGGAAACGGCGGAAATTGCCGTAAGAGCCGCCATAACCGGGCATCTGGTGTTTTCTACACTGCATACCAACGACGCGACGGGCGCGATCACTCGTCTGGAAGATATGGGCGTTGCGGACTATCTCGTGTCAGACGCGCTTGTGGGCGTTATAGCGCAGCGACTCGTAAAAAGGCTTTGCCCCGAATGTAAAAAGAGGGCGAAAACCAACGCCAAAGAAATGGAAATACTCGGCATCACCGAGCCGATTAACATTTTCCGCCCGCACGGTTGCCAATTCTGCGACAATACGGGCTATAAAGGCAGAATCGCCGTTCATGAGATTATGTATATGAACGAAAATATGCGGAACGCCGTCATGAGAGAGCGAAACCTCGAAGTATTGCGCGAGCTTGCCAAAGAAAACGGAATGGTTACGCTGTGGTCGTCCTGCAAAAGTCTGGTCGAAAAGGGCATTACGAGTATTCAGGAACTGATGACTTTGAATATGGAATAATTTCGATTTTAACGATAAAACAAACAATATAATAAAAGTCGGGAGCGCGGCGAACTACGGAAGTTTAACGGCTCTCGGCTTTTTCCTTTCCTTATAAAATCTATCTTCGGAATTTTCCGGACAGTGTTTGGAAAATCTTCTGCCGTATGAAAATGAAACGGATATAAATTCGGG
>CAVKTQ010000108.1:0-3933 GCA_963659105.1 Firmicutes bacterium CAG:238
GTACAAATTCAAGTCTTTGAGGACAAAAGGGGGCATACTATTTTTGTAGAAAAATGTAGGAGTTTGTCGTAAAATGTCGGAAAATGACGAAAAGTTGACAGATCGTTTTGCAGAGCGACTTTGCGACCTTATGCAAGAAAACAAAACCGACGTCGGTTGTCTTTCTCTCAAACTGCATCTCAACCCCTCTGCCGTGTATAAATGGCTGAGGAGAACGTCCTTGCCGAATTTTGAAAACGCAATCGCGCTTGCGGACGTATTCGCTTGTTCGCTCGACTATCTTTTCGGACTCAAAGAACTCGACGTGCAGTACGCACCGCACTCGCCGCTATCGCCTTTCAACGAACGGTTCGAAAAACTCCTATGCGAAAAGAAAATCACCGAGTATCGCCTCGTCAGACAAACGGGCATATCTCGCAGCAAAATCGCCTCGTGGCGAAAAGGCACGAGTTTTCCGAGTGTTCCGAGCCTGATTGCGGTTGCCTCCACCCTCGATTTGACCCTCGATGCGCTTGTCGGCAGAGATTGACGTCTAATTTAAGCATACCCTCAACCGAAGCAATTGTTGTATGCTTTAATATATATAGCCCCCCTTCTCATGTGTTTGGACTTCGGCGTTTGCGAGGCAATCTGCCTCGTTCGCTCCGCGTAGGCAGAGATTAACTTTCATTCGTTATCCCGATTATTTTACTTTCAATGTATATCTTGTACAGAATATGTACATTTTTACTTATCATAGTACACAATCTGTACAATGTCAAGTATGAAACATCAAATCGGTGAAAATTTGAAACTATTGCGCAAGAGCGCACGTTTAACGCAACAGCAAGTTGCGGACGCATTGCACATATCTCGTGTAAACTACACGAGATACGAAACGAATGCAGTCAACCCCGATTTTGACACATTGATCGCCCTCGCCGACTTTTTCGACGTAACGTTGGATTCCTTATTCAATAGGGATTGAAATTAAGTGGATTAAAAATATTACAAATCATTAATAAAATAATGCGCCATTGAGATGAGTAACGCGAAAGGCACGGCTTGAATCAAAACCCAGTGTACATAGGCGTACACGATTTTGAGGCAAGCCGTGCCTGTAAGGAACGCAGTGACGGAATAGCGATTGCTACGCTTGCGTCAATCGCGTCCAAAGTTAATCGCTCAATGGCGCATTATTTTGCTCAATGGTGCATTATTTTACAATGATTGCGTCGCGCTCTGCGCCGACAGATATATACCTAATCTTGCAATCAACCGCTTTTTCGATAAACTCGATATACTTGCGCGCGTTGAGGGGAAGGTCCTCGTAGCGACGGCAAGAGGTGGTGGGGCAATTCCAACCGTCGAGGTAGACGACGTTGGGGGTTGCGACGTTGAGGGCTTCGCCGGACGGGAACTCGTCGACAATCTTGCCGTTGACGTCGTAACTGACGCAGACAGGAATTTTGTCCATCGTGTCGAGAATGTCGAGTTTGGTGAGTGCGATTTCTGTTGCGGCTTGAACCATACATCCGTACTTGGAAGCCACGACGTCAAATCCGCCGACTCTGCGAGGACGACCTGTTGCCGCGCCGTATTCGCCGCCTGCCTTGCGCAATCTTTCGCCTTCCTCGCCGAACATTTCGGCAGTGAAAGGACCCTCTCCCACGCAAGTGGAATATGCTTTCATAACGCCGATTGCCTTTTCGACCTTGTGGTTGGGGATGCCGGCGCCGACAGGACCGTACGCGGTGATTGTGGACGAACTTGTCGTGTAGGGATAGATGCCGAAGTCGATGTCGCGCAATGCGCCGAGTTGCGCTTCGAGCATAACGTTTTTGCCGTTTTTGAGAGCCTTGTCGAGATAATAGCCCGTGTCGCAGATGTAATCTTTGAGCGGAGTGCCGTACTTGTCGAACCAGTCGAGCAATTCCTGGACAGTGTAACCTTTTGCGTGATACGAACCCTCGATCGTGAGGTTTTTCCACTCGACGATTGTTTCGAGGCGAGAGCGCAAATATTCGGGATGAAGAATGTCGCCCATGCGGATGGCTTTTTTCATATACTTATCTGCATAGATTGGCGCGATGCCTCTGCGAGTGGAACCGAACTTCTTGTCGCCGAGCCTGTCCTCTTCGAGACAGTCTTGTTGCACGTTGTACGGGCAACAGACCACCGCTTTGTCGCTGATTTTGAGATTGTCGGGAGTGATGACGATTCCGCCCTCTCTGAGTTTTGCGATTTCTTTGCAAAGGTGTTCGATGTCAACCACCATACCGTTGCCCATAACGTTCACTTTGTCCTCGCGAAGTATAGCCGACGGCAAAAGGTTAAGCACAAATTTGCCCTTGTCGTTGATGACGGTGTGACCTGCGTTGTTTCCGCCTTGATAGCGAACGACGACGTCTTGTTGCTCGGAAAGCAAATCGACCATTCTGCCCTTGCCTTCGTCGCCCCAGTTGATACCAACAATTGATGTAAGCATATGTATACCTCAAAAAAAATTTATTTCGTTTAATCTTCCGTCAGACGTTGATTGCAATCGAACTGCCTATACGGTTTTTGTTCTTTTCAAGAAGCGGATCTATCTCTTGCAAGACGTATTCCTCGACCTGTTTTTCCGCTCTGCCCGTAAACGCTTTGACGTCGAGGACGGAATCGAGTTCCTCTTTGGTAAGGTTGAAAGTTTTGTCGGCGAGTATACGTTCCAAAAGGTCGTTTTCTTTGCCGTCGCGCTTTATCGCCTGCGCCGCCGCAACCGAGTGTTGCCTTATCGCCTCGTGCAGAACTTGTCTGTCGCCGCCCTTTTTCGACACGCAATACATAAGGATGTTTTCGGTTGCCATAAACGGCAATTCGTCGTTCAAATGTTTTGCGATAATGCGCGGATAGAGGGTTAAACCGCTTATTATGTTGTTGTAAAGTGCCAGTATTGCGTCAACAGCCAAAAATGCTTCGGGGATTGCGATACGTCTGTTCGCACTGTCGTCGAGGGTTCTTTCAAACCATTGCGCCGAAGCGGTGATTGCGGGATTCAGACTGTCGCAGATGACGTATCTTGCAAGCGAAGTCATACGTTCGCTCCTCATCGGGTTGCGCTTGTACGCCATTGCGGAAGACCCGATTTGTTTTGATTCGAAGGGTTCCTCAACTTCTTTGAGATGTGACAAAAGGCGAATATCGTTTGAAAATTTCGTCGCGCTTTGCGCAATCGAGCAAAGCACGGAAAGCACGTTGTAATCCACCTTTCTCGAATAGGTCTGACCGCTCACGGCATACGTTCCTTCAAAGCCGGTTTTTTGCGCTATGGCTTTGTCGAGAGCCTTCACCTTTTCGTCGTCGCCCTCGAACAGTTCGAGAAAACTTGCCGCCGTACCCGTCGTACCCTTGCAACCGAGCAAGCGCAAACGAGAGAGTTGAAAGTCGAGATTGTCAAGGTCGTTTACGAGGTCTTGAATGTAAAGCGTCGCGCGCTTTCCGACGGTCGTGGGTTGCGCCGCCTGAAAATGCGTATAGGCAAGCGTCGCAAGCCCCTTGTTTTCCATTGCGAAATCGCGAAGAGATTTTATGCAAGCAAGCAACCCCTCGCGCAAAACGAGCAATCCCTCGCGCATTTGGATTATGTCGGTGTTGTCGCCGACGTAGCAACTCGTCGCGCCGAGGTGAATGATGGGCTTTGCTTTTGGACAAGCCTCGCCGAAAGTGAGGACGTGCGCCATAACGTCGTGTCGCACCTCGCTTTCCTTTTTCGCCGCCATATCGTAGTCGATGTCGGTTTGGTGCGCCTTCATTTCCTCGATTTGCTCGTCGGAGATGTCGATGCCCAACTCTTTTTCTGCTTCGGCAAGCGCAATCCACAACTTACGCCAAGTGCCGAACTTGAAGTCCGGCGAAAAAACGTATTGCATCCTTTTGCTCGCATACCTTTGGCAGAGCGGCGATATATAAGAG
>CAVKTQ010000109.1:0-3856 GCA_963659105.1 Firmicutes bacterium CAG:238
GCAAATCCGCGTCACTTCCCGAAAGGGAGTTGATTGCGTTCTTGCGTGTTTTGGACAATCCCCGACAGGATATACCGTTTGCAGGGTATCTGCTGTCCTTTTTCGGCGGCTACGACGAGAGCGAGTTGGCGTACGTCGCGTCGGTGGAGGGCGACTGCCTTTACGACAAGTTTTTGGCGATTGCAAACGACGACGAACGCGCGACGGAAAACGACGCGTATCGCTCGCTCAAAGCAAAGGCGAAAGCAACTCTCGACACTATCGAGGCGTACAGGCTCAAAGCGAGTTATCGGAGCGTAAAAGAACTTATGCGCACAATCGTCGGCGACTATTGCTACGACGCTTATCTCATGCGCTCGGGCGATGGCGACGCATACGGCCTAAAAGCGTTTGTCGAAAGCCCCGACGAGGAGGACTCGCTCGGCAAATTCTTGCTAAACTACTGCGAGGGCGACGGCGGCGAGAGAGGCGCGACGGGGGGCGACAGAGTGGTTATTTCCACTTTCCACGGCTACAAGGGGCTTGAAAATCCCGTCGTTTTCGTTGCGGATACGGCGTTCGGATTCAACTACGAGGCAGGTTCGGGCGACCTCATTCTCACAGGCAAAGGTCTCGGCGGCGACAAGGGCAACAACAAGGGTCTTGTTGGTATGAACGCTTTCGACTTCGAACAAAAGACCAAAAATTCCGTAACGCTGTCCAAAATCGCGGTTGCAAAGTGCATAAAGGACAACCAACTCAAAGAGGAAATAAGGCTGTTTTACGTCGCTCTCACGCGCGCGAAACAGTTGATGTACGTCACCGCCACCGTGAGCGAATCAAAGAGCGCTGGCTTCGGCGTTACGGCAAAACTCGGCGGCGCGGGGTGCGATTTGGATTTCGTATCCTCCGCGGTTTTTGACGGTACGGTCAAGTGCGTACCCTTCCGTCACTATGCGGACGAGGACGACCTGCAGAACGCGCAACCCGACTCTTTCCGACTCATCCCCGACGAGAATATCGTAAACGCCGCATTGGAAGCGCAAGCGTTCGAATATCCGTACAAGCAAGCGACGTCGCTTGCGATGAAGTACAGCGTTTCCGCTCTCGACAGCAAGGACGACGACGCCGTAGAGGTGTTCGAAGAGGCGGCAAAACGAGGCACGGCGTATCACAAAGTTATGCAGTATATCGACTATTCGACAAGGGGAGCGGAGAATGTCGCAAAGCAGACGGACGAACTTGTAAAACGCAATATCCTCACAAAAGAGGAAAGAGAGAGCGTCAATCCGCAAGACATCGCAAGGTGCCTTGAAAGCGACATTATGAAAGTCGCGCTCGAAGCGGAAAAGAAAGGGAAGTGCCATAGAGAACAATCTTTTATGATGTACAAAAAGGCGAGGGACGTAAGCGACGATTTCACGTCGAACGACAGAGTGCTCGTGCAAGGCGTGATAGACTTGTTTATCGACGACGAAAGGAAGATTATCGTTGACTTCAAGACATCCTCGCTCAAAGATGAAAAAACGCTTGAAAAGTATAAAAAACAACTTTATCTGTACAAATCGGCAGTTGAAAGTGCGATTAATGCAAAAGTTGACGAAATAGTGTTGTATTCGTTCGCAACAGGGAAGACCGTAAAATTGTAAAAACTTCAAGGCAAAACGCTCGCAAAGAGAAATCCGAAAACAACCTCTTGACCCATCGCGGATATTTTGTATAAAAAAATTGTGCGTTTGTTTGAAATAATCCTTGATTTTTCTTTGCGCGTTAGGTATAATCATATAGATATATAAAATTTACAGGCGCACCACGTTGCGTGCGCGGAGGACTCGTGGACTTTTTTGAAAAGGCGTTTCAATGGCTTGCGGACTTGTCGCAAAAACTTCCCGCAGTCGATACGAATTTATTTTTCATCGTCGTTTTGGCGGTGATTTTCGGTTTGGGAATCGTCATTGCGTTTACCTTGCTCGGCTCTCGCGCTCGCAAACTTTTCGTTTCGGCAAGAAAAATCAGAAAGTATCTTGCAAACGTGGACACCGTAGACGACGACAACGTGAGCGATTTTACGGCGCATTGTTTTTCCAAAAACACGCCGCAGCCTTTGCGTGACGCATGGGTGCAATATCTCGGCGTGCGTTTCGGCTATCCCAGCGACATCGTCAGCGACAGCGCGGTGTACGACAAATTCGTCAAGAAGAACAGGGACGTTCGTTCGGGCGTGTTTATCGGCATATCTCTCGTGTTGCTTGCGTTTTTCGCATTTTGGGGCTACGGCGTTTTGCCCGCCGCAGAAATGGGCGTGGTTCATCTTGCCGCACTTGCGCTCATCGGCGTGATGTATCTCGTGCTTGTCATTCTCGCACGCAAACAAAATCAAAGATGCTTCGAGACCTTCGATGCTATGCAAGAGGATTTGGACGCAAAAGTCAATTTGCAGATAGACAGCAATTTCGCAACGGATTCTTCGCCTCTTCAGGAACTCAATTCCCTCGTTGAGGAAATCATCGCTCGCAACACGGCAAAAGTCGTGGACGAGGACGACGAGCAGACTCCTATCGAAGCGCTTATCGAGCAGAAGTTGCAAGAGCAAAACGAGTTCGACGACGAGGACGAACAAGAGAATATCGACGAGATCGTTTCCGCTCAAGAGGAAGCGCAAGAAGAAAACGCTCAGGACGGCGACGTCGAATCGGAGCAACGCCGTATAGACGAACTTTTGCAAGAGCAAGAGGAACAACTCGAAGAAACAGCAAACGAGGAATCTCAAGAGACCGAGGACGCAATCGACGGCTCCGACGAACAAGTCGAGGAGCAGGAGAATATCGACGAACTCTTGCAAGAACAGGAAGAGGAACTCGAGGAAAAAGCGCAAGAGGAATCCGATGAAACCGAACTCGAAATCGAGAGCGCGGACGAAACGCTTGCCGACGATACGCAAGAGAGCGAGACGGAACAAAGCGTAGAGGAGCAGGAAGACGAACAGCCCGAAACGGTTGACGAAACTCCAAACTCCGCCGAGGAAGAAACCGAGGAGAGCGACGAGCAAGAATCCGCCGAGGAAGAAACCGAAGACGAACAGGAAAACGTCGAGAAATCTGCCGAGGAATCTGCCGAAGAGGTGAATGACGAGGACGCCGAAGACAATGCGGAATCGGACGAGGCGGAATCCGCCGACGCCGACGACGAAGAAGTCGAAGAATCCGATGAGGACGAATCCGAGGAAGTCGAAGAGGCGAAAGAGGACGAAGAACCCGAGGTGGTTTACGTTGTAGACGAAGAGGACGAGGAAGAGAACGCAAAACCGGCAAAACTCGTCAAACTTCCAAATCTCGTTGATTATATGCTGTCGAAAAATATGCCGAAGTCAATGAAAATCCAAATCGCCACAATGCTTATAAGCACATACAACAAGTTTAAGGACAGCAAAGAGGACCGCAAAATCGTCGTGTCTTGTCTTTCGAAAGTCATGCGCGATTTGCAGCAGGAAAATTAAAAATATAGTCGGGGAGCCGACGCAAAATAAAAAACATTGCGAGGATTGTAAAGATGTTTGGAAAGAAGAAAAAACTCGAAGCAGAACGCCGCGAAGAAGAATTGCGCTTGCAAAAGCAAGAACTTGAAAAACAACAAGTTCCGACCGTAGAGCAGGCACAAGAGCCGGATGACAAAATCTTTTTTGAAAGCGAACTCATTGACGACGATGACGAAAACACCGCCGCTCAACCCTCCGCCGAGGACGACAACGCGCTTCCCAAAGAGTACGAGGCAATCGCTTACATTTTGAAACAGGAACAGGGCGAGGACCTTGTCGCAGAGCCTGTCGACGATGACGAACCCGTTCAATCCGCGCAAGAGCCGCAACAGAGCGTAGAAG
>CAVKTQ010000110.1:0-3749 GCA_963659105.1 Firmicutes bacterium CAG:238
TTCAGAACGTCGTGAGACAGTTCGGTCCCTATCCATCGTGGGCGTAGGATATTTGCGAGGCTCTGCTCCTAGTACGAGAGGACCGGAGTGGACGTACCTATGGTGCATCTGTTGTCACGCCAGTGGCATAGCAGGGTAGCGATGTACGGATTGGATAAACGCTGAAAGCATCTAAGCGTGAAACCAGCCTCAAGATAAGATATCCCTTTGTTTATCAAGTAAGACCCCTTGTAGACCACAAGGTTGATAGGTCGGGTGTGTAAGTGCAGCAATGCATTAAGCTGACCGATACTAATAGGTCGAGGGCTTCAATCAAAAAAATACAACAATTTGCCTAATCCTAATTTAATCAGCAAATACTCTCAATGTTATGCAGTTGTGAATGTACGAAACGCGAAAGCGCAACGACCTTCAAACCATTACCGGTGTCAATGACGCTGAGGTCCCACCTGTTCTCATACCGAACACAGAAGTTAAGCTCAGTTGTGCAGAAAGTACTTGGCTGGACACGGCCCGGGAGGATATGTAGATGCCGGTTTCCAAAACAAAAGACATACACAAACGTGTATGTCTTTTGTTTTATACAACGTATACCTAATTTCATTCCGAACACCATGTAGTCGTGTCCAGCCAAACACACTTGCAAAATGCTGCTAACATATTAAGCACAGCGAAAACTCATTTTTATATTGCAGCCGATGTGCGCCCTAAATATCGTCCAAAAGGTCACATCTAAAAAGCAAGTTGACATAAATGAAAAATTTGATTCGAATAGGAGCAATAATGCGCTTATTTTTTGTTGTTTTGATTGCTTTTGCAAATGCGTTGGCGTATAATCCATATGTCGTTTGAAAACGGCAAATCGGATAACAATTTATGTCGAATAAAAGAGCAAAAATCGAAAACGAAGCGGAATTTTTCGGGACGGAAAGCGTTTGGAAAATTTTGCTCAAAATATCGCCGCCGGTGATGTTGTCGCAGTTGGTTTTGTCGCTGTACAACATAGTTGACAGCCTGTTTGTCGGGCAGTATTCGGGGCACGGACTCACCGCGCTTTCGGTGATATATCCTCTTCAACTTGTCATAACCGCGCTTGCGGTCGGCACGGGCGTGGGTGTAAACACATATATGTCGAGGCTGTACGCGCGCGGCGAAGTCGCAAAGGCAAAGACGACGGCAGGCATGGGAATGGTGCTTGCAGTTTTGATGTGGGCGATTTTTGCAGGCGTGAGCGCGCTTATAATGAAGCCCTACATACGCGCGATGGCAAACGCCCCCGAAGCAATCGAATACGCCTATCAATACGGAATGGTGGTGTGCATCGGCTCGCTCGGCACGTTTTTGGAAGGCGTATGGTCGAAAGTGCATCAATCGCACGGAAATATGGTTGTTCCGATGTTGGCGCAACTTGCAGGCGCAGGAACAAACATACTCCTCGACTGGCTGTTTATATTCGGCGTAGGGGCATTGAAACCTATGGGCGTACTCGGCGCGGCGATAGCGACCGTTATCGGTCAGTTCGTGTCGGCGATAATCGTATGCGTAAAGGGCATTCACAAGCCGCCGAAATTCAGAAACGCCGTCGAAATTACAAAAAACATCTACAATCTCGCTCTGCCGTCCATCGTTATGCAAATGATGTACGTCGTGTACATCGTCGTTCTCAACGCAATTCTGACGAAATTCTGCGACGAGGCGGTTACTGTGCTCGGATTGTACTACAAATTGCAGACGTTCTTCTTCATCCCGATGTTCGGACTTCAGACGTGTATGGTGCCGGTGATAAGTTACAACTACGCACAGCATAACTTCACGCGTGCGAAAAAGGTTTCAAACGACGCGATGATCATCACCGCAATCGGAATGATCGTGGGCATAATTTGTTTCGAGGCGTTCCCGAAATTCTTTATCGGACTGTTTTCGAAGGACGAAAAGGTGCTTGAAATCGGGCAAACGGCGTTTCGAATCATCGGTTCGAGTTTTTTTCCAGCCGTATTTTCGCTGATGTTGCCGATGTTCTTTCAAGCGATAGGCAAGTCGGTGCCGAGCATTGCGCTGTCGTTGATACGTCAGGTGCTGGGGCTTATGCCGCTGTTTTATGCGTTTTCGTTTATTGGACTCGACTACACTTGGATTGCGTTTCCAGTGTCCGAAACGGTGACGACGATAATCGGACTTGCGCTTTATATAAAGCAGCTCAAAGAATGGAAAGTCGAAGAACGGCTTGAAAAAGGCACGCCCGAATACGTTTTGGAAAAGCCGAATCCCGATTGCGAATAAAGAAAGAGCGGCACCGTCGGCAAAGGTCTTGAAGTGCGCAAAAACAAATAAAGTGTACGACAAAAAAAACAGTTGTATCGATATAAAATTTGTGTTTGACAATTTAATCTTTCTTTAATATAATGTAATCACAATTCAATCCTATGGAGGACAAAAAACTATGAACAAAAAAGTTATGGCTGTCGTAGCAGTTGTTGCACTTGTTGCAATCCTCGGCATCTGCCTCGTTGCTTGCAACGCAGAAAGCATCCAAAAGAAACTTGAGAAGAAAGATTATACTTGCACTTCTTACGAAGCAGGTAAGGACGATGACGGCGCAACCATCGAATGGAAAGTCATTGCAAAGAAGAACGGTCTCAATGCAGACTATGTTACCGTCACAAAATTTGCAAACACCGACGATGCAAAAGATTATGAAAAGAATGTTGCTACCGGTTCTGCTTTGGGTGTCAAACTTGTTGTCAAGAGAGTTGGCAAGGTTTGCTACTATGGCACAGAGCAAGGTGTTAAAGACGCTCAATAATTGAGTTATCAATCAAATGAAAAAGCACTCGCAGAGTGCTTTTTTATTTGATTTTTGGGCATAAAATGCCGTTTTTTTTGCGTTTTTGAATGTTTCCGCAAAGATTATTCGGTAAAGATTTACGTTTGCGGTGGAGTTCGAGCGGTGCGTTTTACGGGCGCATTCGTATTTTTACAGTATTATCGGCTGAATTTGCTCGTGGACGAGCGCCTTTTCAATCGTCGGCAGAATGAGCGCAGTGTCTGCGATGAGAGAATGTGGCTTGTTTGTCGGCGCGTCTTGACCGAAGGGAACGAGATAGATATTTTTGGCGTTCAGGGCAATGCCGACGTTTTGAGCGTTTGCGCCGAGCGCGTCGTTTGAGGATATCGACAAAACGACGGGTTTGTTGGTGCGAAGGGTCGCTTTCACCGCCATCGTGGTGGGGGTGTCCGTTATGCCGTTCACGATTTTGGCGAGGGTATTGCCCGTGCAAGGCGCAACGAGCATAAGTTCTATGCCCGATTTGGTGATTGCTTCCGCTTCCACAATGGTTTTTACGGGCGTTTTGCCCGTTTTTTCGACTATCAGTTTTTCAAAATCAGCTTGTTTGTAAAAACGTGTGTCAAGGCTCGATACGTTGTAACTGAACACGGGAATTATGTCGTATCCGACGGATACCAATTCGTCTACGGCTTTAAGCAGGTTTGAAAACGTGCAGAAAGAGCCTGTTATGCAAAGACCGATTTTTTTCATTTTTTGACCTCCTCGATGTATTCGAGCATTGCTTTTGCCGCGCTGTACGGACAGGTTTTTGCAGGCAAAGCGGGGTATCTGTCGGCGTCGATTGAAAGATATCTTGCGTAATCGAGATTTATTGCCGATTGCGAAGCGAGGTCTATATACACGCAATCCTCTTTCATACTCAAAAGTTCCTTGTCCGAGATTATTGGGGAGGGAACGGTGT
>CAVKTQ010000111.1:0-3749 GCA_963659105.1 Firmicutes bacterium CAG:238
CCTCTCCCTCGAAACTCCGTCGAGATATCGGAGGACAGAAATTTTGAATTGCTGCCCGTGATGTAAATATCCGCATTTTTCAATCTTGCAAGTCCGTTCAAAATGCCATACAGTCTGACAGGTGTCTTTTTCTTCATTTCATCGTCCGAAATGGCAAATTGAACCTCGTCAAGCAAGATATAATAGGTGTTGTCGTCTGCGATTTTTGAATGCAGAAACTCGGACAATTTGTCGGGATCTCTATATTTTTCGTTTCTGTCGTCGTCCAGCGCAAGTTTGACGATATGATTATCGTCAACACCATGTTCACGCAAACAATCATAAAACAAATTGAAGAGCAAATAACTTTTGCCGCACCTTCTAAGCCCGGTGACAATTTTAATCAAGCCGTTTTTTCTCTTGCTTATGAGTTGATTCAAATACCTATCTCTTCTGATGACAATCTCTTCCATTAACGCCGCTCCTTTTTCGGAAAAATATTGTTTGCTAACTTTTTTCGTAATAAGAATAACATTTGCTATCCCAAAAGTCAATAAAATATGTCATCGATTTATTTCAATCGATGTCGCTTTTCTCCGTTTTTTTTTGCAAAAAGAAGGAAGCACAAGAAAGAGTCCGCCTGACAGACAGGAGCGTACTCTGCGTACGCGAGGCGATGTTGTTTTGCAATATTTTATCTTCCAAAATAAAGCGTAAAACAGATGAAGAACAAGGAAACGCCCTTTTGCGAATCCGCCTAACGTACCAAGTCGTACGTGACGGATGAGCAAAAGGATTGACGCGGTTATTCGCTCAATAGCGCGGCTTTATTTCAAATAAGAGGCTCAAATAGATGAAGAACAAGAAAGAGTCCGCCTGACAGACAGGAGCGTACTCTGCGTACGTGACTGTTTGGAAGGCGGACTCTGCCGCAGTTATTCGCTATTTGAGCCTCTTATTTTGTGCCGAAGATACGATCACCCGCATCCCCCAACCCCGGCAAAATGTAGCCGTTCTCGTTGAGTTGGCGATCGAGAGTGGAGACATAAACTTCAACGTCGGGATGTGCGGAATGCACTTTTTCGATGCCTTCGGGAGCGCCGATGATGGCAAGGAATTTGATGTGCTTGCAGCCGCGTTTTTTGAGGAGAGCGATTGCGTCGCATGCGCTGCCGCCGGTTGCGAGCATCGGGTCTACGAGCATAACCACTTTGTCCTCGATGCCTTGGGGCAATTTGCAGTAATACTCTTGCGGTTCGAGGGTTTCTTCATTGCGGTACATACCGATGTGTCCGACTTTCGCCGCAGGGAAAAGCGTGAGGATTCCGTCAACCATACCGAGCCCTGCGCGAAGGATAGGCACGATTGCAATCGAGTTTTCTTTGACGACGGTTTGCTCGACGGTTTCAAGCGGAGTTTCGACGATAATCTTTTGAGTGGGTACGTCTTTGAACGCTTCGAACGCCATGAGCGTGGCTATCTCGCCGATGACCTCTCTGAATTGTTTGGTCGTGGTGTTTTTGTCTCTTATGATTGCCACCTTGTGGCGGATGAGCGGATGGTCAAGAATGTGTACGTTGTCGTATTCTTTCATATTTTACCTCTTTTTGTGGTATAACCTTTCGGGATTATTATTGTTTATGCTTATTCTTGCTCGGAAGCGTCGGAGGATTCTTCTGCTTTTTCTTCTTCGCGAAGTTCCTCGACAACCTCTTCTTCTCTTTCCTTTTCGGCAACCGCTTTGACGACGTCCACGCCGACCTCGAAGCTTGCGTTGGGTGCGACTGCGCCGGTGATGAGGCTTTGAGGTTCTTCTGCGGTCTCATCTTCGTTGCCGTCGCCGCCTTGCTTCTTCTCGATTGCTTCGATGATTGCGTGAACCATGATGCCGAGGATGAGTGCGGTTGCGATGGATGTGATTGTGATTGCTTTCGTTACGGTGCCGTCACCTGCAAGCGCATACGGAATCTTGATGGAGAGTCCGCCGATACCTGCGATGAGGATTGTGGAAACCGTGAAGAGGTTTTTGTTGTCGCCGAGGTTGATGTCTTTGAACATCTTGAGACCGCTGACTGCGATGAAGCCGTAGAGCGTGAGGCACACGCCGCCCATTACGCAAGCGGGGATTGTGCGGAGCAATGCCATGAGAGGACTTACGAAGGAAAGCACTATGCACATGCAAGCCGCAAGGAAGATTGTGGATACGGACGCGTTCTTTGTGATTGCGACGCAACCGACGGATTCACCGTATGTCGTGTTGGGGCAGATACCGAACACCGTGCCGACGATTGAGCCGACGCCGTCGCCGAGGAGGGTTCTGCAAAGACCGGGTTCGCCTTCAACGAGGTCGCGACCGATGATGGAGCCGAGGTTCTTGTGGTCTGCGATATGCTCTGCAAAGACGACGAGCGCGACGGGTACGAATGCGAGGACGACTTCGCCGACGCCTGCCCATGTGATTGTTGTCGCAACGCCGCCCGTTGCGGTTTGCACTGCTTTGCTGACGTTGCCGGTGACGAGTTCCTTGATAGCCTCGATGAGTGCAAAGTCAGGATAGTTGAGGAAGGATTGGAATTTTGCGCCGACGCTTGCGGTCGAATCGCCGAGTGCGGCAAAGTTTTCAACGAGGGGTTGCCAGTTGACTATCTTGAGATATTCAACGTTGCAAGCATAACCGAAAATCGAGAAGAACGCGGCAACAGCATAGCCTGCGCCGATGCCGAGAATGAACGGAATGAGTCTGCCTGTTTTGAACTTCTTTTGAGTGGAGCAGATGCAGATTGTGATGAGCGTCACGATGCCGCAGAAGAGTGCGACGAGGTTGTAACTTGCGTTGACCGTTGCGCCGCTTGCCTTGGTGATGTCACCCATTGCACTGCTTGCCAAAGAAAGACCGATGAGCGCGACGGTCGGTCCGATGATGACGGGAGGCATAAGTTTTGAAACCCATTTGCTGCCGACTGCTTTGATGATGAGCGCAATCACCACATACACCAAGCCTGCCAAAATGCCGCCGAGAATGATTCCGCAATAACCGAAGCAAAGCGCGGTTGAGAGCGAACTCAAAAACGCAAACGAACTCGATACGATGACCGGGCTTTTGAATTTTGTGAAGAGAAGGTACACTATCGTGCCGAGACCTGCTCCCAAAATTGCGGCGGGGATTTGCGTCGGAAGTCCGATGATGGTCGGCACGGCTATTGTTGCAGCCATGATTGCAAGCACTTGTTGGAAAGCGAACACGAGGTTCTTGCCAAACGCGGGCTTGTCATTGATGTCATAGACGAGTTGTTTGTTCATTTTGTCTTTCTCCTATATATATTTTCTTTGTTACAAATTGACTGCCTCACGGTCACGAGGACAAAAAAAAGATGTCCGCTAAGGACATCTTCGTTAGGCAATTTCGGAATCAATCGAGGGAAAGAGGCACTCGTCAATGGAAGAAAAAGCAACCTTTGCAACAGAACCTGCTGCAGTGGAAATCGCTTTTTTGAGTTTGACGACGCTTTGAGCCATGTTCGCCCTCCGATTCACATTTGACAGTATGTTAGCACAAACATTTCTGTCGCGCAACCGATTTCGACAATTTTTTTTCAAAAATACGAATTGTGTTATTTTGTTTCCGACAAGTTTCCGTTTCATAAGAGCGCATGCACGGAAATACGACCGCAGGCGCATTTCGCTACGCTTGATTCCCACGTCGCTTCGCTCCTCTGAATGACAAGAGCAAAAATCATCGCTAAGGCAACGTCAATGCGCATGTGTGCGTA
>CAVKTQ010000112.1:0-3538 GCA_963659105.1 Firmicutes bacterium CAG:238
GCAACACGCAAGTTTGCGTATCGCCGAGAGCCTCGCTCGATTTATTGCGCTACTACCGCGCAAGCCCTCTTTACTCTCAAAATAAGACTGGTAAGAACTCAAACCGCAATTCCGCGCGAGTGCTTGCTTGGTGAACGCGTGCTCTGCACGCAAGTGGAAGATTCAAATATTCCATATGTCATTGTGAGGGACAACGAATGTTGTGCCGTGACAATCAAGCGAAGCGAAATGCGCCTACGGCTGGATTCCCGCGCTTGCGCTCGGAATGACGGACGGAAGATTCAAATCTTCCGAAAAAGAAAATAAACGAAAGAATAAAATACATAACCTAACAAAACGATGAGCGAACAAGACAAAAACAACGAACTGACAGAAAATACGGCTGTCGAAGAAAAATCCGAATCCGCGTCGCAATCTGCGCCGCAGGCGACGGAATCTTCGCAAGATAAGCCGCAAAAATCTGCCAAATCTGCCAAAGGCGGCAAAAAATCCGCTGCGGCAAACAAAAAGGAACAAGCCCGCTTGAAAAAAGAGTGGGAAGATTCTATCGTTGCGTCAAAAAAGGTAAAGCAAGAGGAAATCCGTCGCAAAGTCAAGCGCGCAATGCTCATTATGCTCGTTTTCTCGCTCATCGTGACGTCGATTGTCTACGTTATGCTTTTGTTCATTCAAGAGAACAATATCCGTATCACCGCAAACAATCGCAACAAGGAAAAATCCATATCCTTGTCGATGGACAACAGTTATTGGACGCCGTATCTCAACGCCGAAGGTCCCGAAGAGATGTGGAACATCAGTTACGATCACCGCTACGGATTCCCGACGGAGTATGCCGATTCGATTGCGGAAGTTGTGGAGCGTTTGGAGGCGGACAAGGTTGAACTCGGCGCGCAAAACGGCGAGCAGTTCATTCGCTTCACGTTTATGCTCAAAAACACGGGCAACGAGCAAGCGCACATCAACTATGAGATGACGCTTGAATTTGACAAGCACGCATTGCAGGACGCGATACGCGTGACGTGGGGCGAGAGCTTCAAGAACGAGGATGTCGAAACCGACAAGCGCACCGATGTGGAAGTGTATGCGGCGTTGTCCAAGAACGAACGTCTTGCAGGCTCCAACATCAACGCAAAAGGCGACGGCACATTCCGCACGGCAGAGGAAGGGTATATCGAGTATGTGTCCTATCCGGGCGTATTCACTTCGCAAGTGAACAAAGGCGACCCGTACTATTACGTCAAGGATTTTGAAAGTACGCTCAAAGACATCGACCAACGTGCCGAGGAGCGTGCAAACGGCTTCTTTGCGACCACTCCGTTTTATTCCGACGAGTACGTTTTCCAACGTGAAGTCGACATGGCAAAAGGCGACATAATGTACTGCTACGTCAGCATATGGCTCGAGGGCAGCGACTTTGAATGTATCGACGATAGGTTGGGGGGGTACTGCAAGATTGGTCTTAATTTCTACGCTTCATAAAACGTAGAAATTAAGACAATGATATTGCCTGTGGCAGTTATATGTGCGCAAGCGCACGTGATATTGTTGCCTATGGCAACAGCGATATTGCATCAAAGATGCAGAAAAAGCGGGGAATTTTGAAATGGACGACGGAAAATTGATTACCAAAGCAAAATTATTTGCAAAAGATATTGTTTTTTTAACACGAGATATTAGAGAAAATCGGCACGAATATGTTATGTCAAACCAACTTTTACGGTCAGGTACAAGCATTGGAGCAAATATATTTGAATCAAAATATGCGCAAAGCAAAATGGATTTCATATCTAAGCTTGAAATAGCGTTGAAAGAATCTTACGAAAGCGAATACTGGCTTGATTTACTTTTTGAAACGGATTATTTGGAAGAAAGCAAATATAGAGTATTGAAAAACAACTGCGGTGCCATTAGAAAAATGCTCATTTCTTCTTGTACGACAGCAAAAAATAACAATTAACATTTTAATTTTCCACAGCTGCGGCAACGCCGCAATATCGCTGTGCATAGCGCAAATATCGCTATTGCGATAGCAATAATATAACTGCGACGAAGTCGCAATATCGTTTACAAGTGTCGTTTGTCTATGATTCGTCTACTTATACTAAAAAATTTGTTGCAAAATTCGACGTGCGTGGCGCGTGTGCGCTGTGCGCACCGCACGAGCGCGTATACACACGCACACGATTGTTCTTAATATACATTTTATGTATTAGAAACGCGTTATCACGCATAAATTATCCGTATTATTCAAAAAGATTGCATATTCGTGTATAAATATACAAAATAACAAATCGCAAGAAAAACAACATATTCAAACATTTGTATTGACATCATACATTTGATGCGGATAAAATAGCGGTTTTTGTGGCACAAAATGACAAAATATTAAGAAAATATGAAATTGAGTATTGACATTTATGCATTTGGGATTTATAATTCGTGTATAAAGAAATCTTGCGTGTGTATGCACGCCCTCGTGCGCGCATATAATGGAAGAGTGACAGAGTAGGGCATTCGCTGCGTAAATTCGCAATTTTGCGATACAAGCGACATTGTGCAAATCCTCCATATGTCATTCTGAGGGAACGAGGTGACCGTGAGAATCCAGCGTAGCGAAAATGCGGCTGCCGCCTTGATTGCCACGTCGCAACATTCGTTGCTACCTCGCAATGACGATTGGGTGGGAACACCCACACCCGAACGGAAAGATTCAAATCCTCCATATGTCATTCTGAGGGAACGAGGTGACCGTGAGAATCCAGCGTAGCGAAAATGCGGCTGCCGCCTTGATTGCCACGTCGCAACATTCGTTGCTACCTCGCAATGACGATTGGGTGGGAACACCCACACCCGAACGGACAAAACAAGCGGATGAGTGATAAACAGAGAATCAAAATCTTCCGCAACTGCGGCGGAGCCGCAATATCACTGCACAAAGTGCAATATCACTGTCCGCAAGGACAATATCGCTGCACGAAGTGCTATATCACTGTGCCAAAGACACACCTCGTCATTGCGAGGGAACAACGTGACCGTGGCAATCAAGGCGCAAGCCGCATAACGCTCCGCTAGATTCCTACGTCGCTCCGCTCCTCTGAATGACAAGAGGATGGAGGACAAACAAAATTAAGAAACAAAAATAAAAATAAATAGGGATAAAGTTTTTTAGAAAGGGGCTTTATTCCGATAAGGAGAAAAACGATGAAAAAGAAAGGTTTGATTATTTCAACAGTCGTAATGGTTGTTGTCTTGATTGCATCTCTCACCACTGCTACATACGCTTGGTTCACGACATCTTCAGTAACATCCATTGAGGGGTTCAACGTTGAAGTTGTGGCAAGCAACGCCGTTGATATTGGTATGAAAAAGGACTGCAAATATGCTAGTGATGCAATTGATTCAGATTTCGTGTCAGGTGACGTTAAATATACGGCTTCTGCTGCAGGAACTATGGGTTTAGGAACTTGGAGCGATGGCACCGAAGGGTTGAGTTCCACACTTAATCACGGAATCAGTTGGGGATCGCAAAACAAAGCGG
>CAVKTQ010000113.1:0-3513 GCA_963659105.1 Firmicutes bacterium CAG:238
GAAGAAGTCGAGGTTGATTACGATGTAAAGCCGATGAACCTGAAAGCGGTAAACGGCAAGCTGTATATGCGCGTTGGCGATAGTATGGTGGAACAACCCGTGCCGACGTTCCCGAAAGACGCTTATCAGAGAATCGTCGAAATGATTGCTATCCGAAAGCAACTGCGTAAGGTTTTGGACTTGCAAGTCGAGGGCTGTTCGGACGACGTTTTAACCCGTGAGCAATGGCAACTCGGCGCAAGATACGATATGTTCGTCAAGCGTTTCGGGTATATCAACAGCAAAAACAACTTGCGACTTTTCAAACCCGACGGCGATAGCGCGTTACTGTTTGCTTGCGAGAACGTATCGGAAGATGAAGAAACGGTAACGAAAGCCGACGTGTTCACGAAACGAACCATAAGACCGTACACGGCGGTAACAAGCACCGACGATTGTTTCGAGGCATTGCAGATAAGTAAAAACGAGCGCGGGTGCGTGGATATTTCGTATATCGAGGAACTCACAAAGAAAGACTACGAAACCGTGCTGAACGAACTCGGTAACGCAGTATTTCGTAACCCCGTAGCGGTAAATCCGGAAGATAAGTATTCGGGCTTTGAAACGGCAGAAGAATATCTTTCGGGCAGAGTAGTAGATAAACTGCAAACTGCCGAAAGAATGAAGCAAAGCAACCCCGACTTAATCGACTACGACAAGAATATTTCGGCTTTACGGGAAGTGCAACCTACGCCCGTCAAGGCTTCGGATATTGCGGTCAGAGTCGGAACGAGTTGGATAGACAAAGAACTGTATAAAGAGTTCTTCTGTGAACTTATCGGAATGCCGTATTACTACCGCGACGGTGTGGAACTTTACTACAACAAGCACGACGGCAGTTGGCGTATCGACCGCACGCAGTATGCACGAAACTACGGCGGAATGAACGTTACGAGCGTTTACGGAACAAGCAGAGCGAACGCATACCGTCTGTTCGAGGACTGTCTGAATCAGCGTTCTACGCAGATTTTCGATACGGTTTTGGACGCGGACGGCAGAGAAAAACGAGTGCTGAATAATTCCGAAACGGTAGCGGCAAGGGAAAAGCAGAATAAAATCGTCGAAGCGTTCAAGGATTGGATATTCAAAGATCCGCAAAGGCGAGATGAACTCGAAACAATCTACAACAGACTGTTCAATCAGATTCGCTTGCCGAAGTACGACGGAAGTTATTTACGTTTTCCCGAAATGAACCCTGCGATAGAACTTCGCCCGCACCAAAAAGACGCGGTACACCGAATTATTACGAGTGGGAATACGTTACTTCACCATATCGTGGGTAGCGGCAAAACGTTTACGATATGCGCGGCGGCGATGAAACTCCGTCAATACGGGTTGGCAAAAAAGCCGATGATAGCCGTGCCGAACCACTTGGTACAGCAATGGGCTAACTCGTTTCGAGAACTCTATCCGACGGCGAAACTCTTGATTGCAACCAAAGACGATTTGGACAAAGACCATCGCGAGCAGTTTGTATCGAAAGTTGCGATGGGTGATTGGGATTCCGTTATCATAGCGCAGTCGAGTTTTGCGAAAATCAATATTTCGCCCGAACGACAGATAGCGAAGATTCAGGAAGAAATAGCCGCTATCGAACGCAGTATCGAAATGCAGTGGGAAGATAGTAATTCGCCGTCCGGTTCTGTCAAAAACTTGGAACGTATTAAGAAAGGACGGGAAGCACAACTCAAAAAACTACTTGACGAGTCGAAGAAAGACAACGTGCTTATCTTTGAAAAACTCGGCGTTGACTACCTTTTCGTAGACGAAGCGGACGCATACAAAAACTTGTTCCTTTACACGAAGATGAATAACGTAGCGGGCATTTCAAACGCGGCGAGCGCGAGAGCGAGCGACTTGCAGTTAAAGATTGAGTACATCAACGAACTGCACGGTGGTGATAAAGGCGTTGTGTTTGCGACGGGTACGCCTATCAGCAACTCGATGACGGAAATGTACACAATGCAAACGTACTTGCAAAAACGAACGCTTGAAAAACTCGGTATCGACTACTTCGACGCGTGGGCGGCAGACTTCGGAGAAACGGTAACGGCACTCGAACTTGCACCGTCCGGTAAAGGATACAGGGCGAGAACGAGATTTGCAAAGTTTACGAATCTGCCCGAACTTTTAACGCTGTATCACTCGTTCGCGGACGTAAAGACGGATGTAAAACTCAACGTGCCGGAAGCGGAGCGAAAGGTAATCACCTTAAAGCCGTCTAATACGGTAATCGACTTAACCGAAGAGATAGCAAAAAGGGCAGACGCGATTTACGCAGGCGGCGTTGATCCGCATATAGACAATATGCTCAAAGTTACGGGCGACGGAAAGAAACTCGCGCTCGATCCGAGGTGCATAGATCCGTTACTTTCAGACGAAAGCGGAAGCAAACTGAATTATTGCGCCGACAACGTTTACGAGGAATGGAAGAACTCGACAGATATTAAGGGAACGCAACTTGTGTTCTGCGATTTGTCTACGCCGAAAAAGCCTTATTCGGAATATGTGTACGGAAAAGACTTCGACGCATATAACGACCTGAAACATAAACTCATCGAACGAGGTATTCCCGAAAATGAGATTGCTTTTATCCACGACGCCAACACGGACAAAGCGAAACAAGACTTGTTCGATAAAGTTACGGCGGGAACGATAAGAGTTTTAATCGGATCAACCGAGAAGTGTGGAGCGGGAACGAACGTTCAGAAACGACTTGTTGCGTTACATCATTTGGACGCGCCGTATCGTCCGCGCGACTTGATTCAAAGAAACGGGCGCGGCATTCGGCAAGGCAATATGAACAAAAGTATTCGTATTTATACCTATGCGACCGAAAGAACGTTTGATAGTTATTCTTATCAAATACTCGAAAACAAACAGAGGTTTATTTCACAGGTAGAAAAAGGGGATATGACGGTGCGTGAAGCCGACGACATTGACGAAGCAACGCTTTCTTATGCGGAAATCAAAGCGATTACGTCAGCCAACCCGAAAATCAAGCGGAAGATGGAACTCGATATGGAAATGGCTCGACTTCGTGATTTGGAGAGCCGTTACAAGAAAGAACTGTTTGCTTTGCAAGACAAAGTACGAAAGGAATTCCCCGAACAGATTCAGCGACAGGAACTTTATCTCGAAAGAGTAAGAAAAGACGTCGAACTCGTAAGGGAAAAGTACAACCCCGAACACTTTGAAATCAACGTCGGCGGAACAGTGTATTCGGACAACGTAGAGGACGGAAAGAAGAACGGCGGACTTGCTCTTATGGACGCATTGTTCCAAAACAAAACGGGAACGGTGGTAGCCGAGTATTGTGGTTTCAAAATCTCGTTGAATCCTATCGAACTGCTTTCCAACGAACGGAGCATTACGCTTTCGGGCGCAGGACAGTACAAAATGGATATAGGTGAAAGCGCGAGCGGAAATCTTACCCGTTTGGAAAATTTCGTAAAGGAATTTGCCACTCGTGAA
>CAVKTQ010000114.1:0-3509 GCA_963659105.1 Firmicutes bacterium CAG:238
AAGCCGCAAAAGCGATAAGAATTGTGCTTGAAATATACGATAGCAAGAATGGAAGAATATAACTGCACACGAAGCGTGCAATATCGCTTTTGGCGGTAGCCGAAAATATCACTGTTGCGCAGCAACAATATCCCTGCACGCAGTGCAATATCTCTGTGCCGTAGGTACAATATCGACGCGGCGTTTTGCCGCTTTATCTCAAACTTTTTACGAACTGCTTGGGCGTTATGCCGTACTCGTTTTTGAACGCGCGGAAAAAGTGCGTATAATCGGAAAATCCGCATTTTGAATACACTTCGGTTGCCGGTTGACCCTTTTCGAGAAGTTGCTTTGCGAGTACGAGCCGCTTTTTGAGGATATAGCGGTGAGGGGAAGTGTTGGTGGTTTCCTTGAAAACGTGCGCGAGATAGTACTTGTTGACAAAAAGCGCGTCGGCAATAAAGTCGAGCGACAAATCCTTGTCGATATTTTCGGATATATAGTCGATTGCTCGGCTTACGCAAGCGTTGGATGTGCCGTAGGAAAAGTTCTTTTGGTCGTTTTGCAAAAAGAATTGCGCGAGGGTGACGAGCAGAGTTTTTATGCGTTCCTCGTTTTCGATGTCCGCGCCGAAATTGTCCTCTTTTGACAGCGTTATGCTTTCAAGGAGTCGGCGTACTTTTTGAGAAACCGCGCCGTTTCGGATTATGAACGATTTGCTTTTGAGGGCGCACTCGAAGCAGGTGCAGAGGTCGGTTTGCTCGCTTGATATCTTTTTTATGTATTTCGAGTTTATCCACAAAACGTATCTTTCGTAGGTTTCGGCGGAATCCTTTATGTCGAGTTGGTGCAGTTTTCCTTGCGGAATGAGCAAAATATCCCCCGAAAGCAAGGTGTATTTGCAGTCCTCGATTATGTAACTTGCCGAGCCTCTCAAAAAGCAGTAAACCTCGAAAAAATCGTGCGAGTGCATCTGGACGGTTTTGAAATCCTTGTCCACTTTGTAATGCACCTCGTACGTCGGTTTGCTCATCAATTGGTTTTCGTAATTGCCGCTCATACGACGATAATAGCCCAAAACAGCAAGATTTGCAAGTCTTATAGCAAAAATTGGTGTTTACTATGCAAAAATTGGGTGGTAAAATAATTCATATAGAAGGTGGTATTATGGGATTTTTCGATAAAAACCTTTTGCTTTCCTCAAAAGAGGCGGAGCGTATTTACGATCAAATCAAAGACTTGCCGATCATCGATTATCATTGCCATTTGAGCGACAAAGAGATAAGAGAGGACAAGCGTTTTTCCGACATCGGCGAATTGTGGCTTGCAGGCGATCACTACAAGTGGCGCGCCATGCGACTTTGCGGCGTGGACGAGGAATATATCACGGGCGGCAAATCTTTTAAGGAAAAGTTTTTCAAGTACGCAGAGATTATGCCCAAACTCATCGGCAATCCGCTTTACTACTGGTCGCATATGGAACTTGTCGATATTTTCGGCATCGATACGCCGCTCAACAAGGACACGGCAGGCGAGATTTACGAAAGAGCGAACGCCGTTTTGAAAGATTTGAGCGTGTCCAAACTTCTTGAAAAATTCAAAGTCGAATACATCGCGACGACGGACGATCCGTTTTCCGCGCTTGAAAATCACGGCGATATAAACGGCGTAAAAGTGCGCCCGACCTTCCGTCCCGACAGATGTTTTGCAGAGAACGTGAGCAAGGAAGAATTGTCGCAAAGGCTTGATTATTTCATTTCAAAAGGTTGCAAAATCGCAGACCACGGCTTCGACAATTTCGAAAACACCGAAAATCTCGAATGGCTGATTGAAAAGTGCTATGAGAAGAACATCGTTTTGCAACTTCACTTCGGCACGTTCAGAAACATCAATTCGACCGCTCTTTCCTCGATAGGCAGAGACAGCGGCTTCGACGTTTTCAGAGATTATATCGCAACCGACAAACTCGCAAAACTTTTGGACAAAATGAATACGAAACTCGGCTCGCTTCCCGAGATCGTGCTTTATCCGCTCAACGACGCTTGCCTTAGAGCCGTGTGCGCAATTTCGGGCGCGTTCAGAAACGTGAGAGTGGGCGCGGCTTGGTGGTTCAACGACACGGTAGAGGGCATAAAACGCCAACTCGAAACGGTGTCCGAATACGCCGTGCTCGGCACAAATCTCGGTATGCTCACCGACAGCCGTTCGTTCAGTTCCTACGTTCGTTTCGATTTCTATCGCCGCATACTTTCCTCCTTTATCGCCGACAAGGTGCAGAAGGGCGAATACGACGGTAGCGGCGCAGTCGCGCTTGCAAAAGACATTGCCTACAACAACGTTAAAGAGGTGCTTGCTTTATGAAAATGACTTTCCGCTGGTACGGCGAAAAAGACTCGATACCCCTTGACTATATCAAGCAGATACAGGGTATGAGCGGCGTGGTTACCGCCGTGTACGACACGCCCGTAGGCGAGGTTTGGGACGTCGAAAAACTCGAACGTCTGAAAAAACTTTCAAACGAACACGGACTTTGTATGGAAGTTATCGAATCCGTGCCCGTACACGAGGATATAAAACTCGGAAAACCCACGCGCGACAAATATATCGAGGCGTACAAACAAAATATAGTCAACTGCGGAAAAGTGGGCGTGAAGTGCATATGCTACAACTTTATGCCCGTGTTCGACTGGCTGCGCACCGACCTTTATTTCAAACATAAAGACGGCTCTACGTCCCTTGCGTACGACCACGAAAAACTGCTTTCGCTCGACCCGAAAAATCTGCATCTTCCCGGGTGGGACGAGAGTTATTCGCAAGACGAACTCAACGCACTTTTGAAAGAATACGAGGGTATGACTCATCAAAAGTTGTTTGACAATCTCGTATACTTCCTAAATGCGATAATGCCTGCGTGCGACGAGGCGGACGTCAATATGGCGATTCACCCCGACGATCCGCCGTGGGATATGTTCGGACTGCCGAGAATCATATGCAAAGAGGAAGACTACGACAGATTGTTCGCCGCCGTGCCGAATATGCACAACGGCATAACCTTCTGCACGGGGAGCCTCGGAGCAGGCAGATTCAACGACCTTCCGAAAATGGCGAAAAAGTATGCGGATCGCATATATTTTGCGCACCTTCGCCAACTCAAGTACGACGGCGAAATCAATTTTTACGAAAACGGACACCGCACCGATTGCGGCAACGTCGACGTGTATGCGATTGTCAAATCTCTCGTTGAGGGCGGCTTTGACGGTTACGTCCGTCCCGACCACGGCAGAAACGTGTGGGGCGAGGACGCAAAACCCGGTTACGGTCTTTTCGACAGAGCGATGGGCGCGTGCTATCTCGGCGGTCTGTTCGAGGCAATAGAAAAGGATATGAAGGAGAAGAAAAAATGAGTGTTCCTTTCAAAGTGGATTTGAGTGACAAAATCGTTGCAATCACGGGCGCAGGCGGCGTTATATGTTCGGAATTTGCGCGCGCGCTCGCGCAATGCGGCGCAAAAGTCGCGCTCTTGGACATCA
>CAVKTQ010000115.1:0-3453 GCA_963659105.1 Firmicutes bacterium CAG:238
GCCTACCGCTTCAACCGACGGCGAGCAAAAATAAACCGAACGTTTGAAATGAGCCGAACGCCAAAATAGTTCAAACATATCAAAACGCAATCGGCGTGCAACGACAAATCGTGCGATTAAAACGCAATCGGTTAAAAACAATTCAAAAAATTGAATCGCAATCGGTTAAAATTCAAATACTCACGCTTTTTGCAAAAAAAATCGAATTTCAAGCAATCGAAAAGCACCCTTTCGGGTGCTTTTCGCTATTCTATCGGCATATTTTTTGATTTTCGGTTCTTTCAAGTCAAAGCGCAACTCATCGCCGAAAGTGCGACTTTGACGTCTAAAAATCACAATCTCGAAGCGATTGCTTGCAAAAATTCTTTTGAATTGAGCGGCTTTGCTTCTACGCCGTCGAGGTGGAAAATTCCCACAAGGTCCTTTGTCATCTCGCCGCTCTCGATTGTGTCAATAGTCGCCTTTTCAAGACGATTTGCAAACGCAACGAGTTCGGCATTTCCGTCGAGTTCCCCTCTCTTTTTGAGTGCGCCAGTCCAAGCAAAGAGCGTCGCAACCGAGTTCGTGGACGTTTCTTCCCCTGCCTGATACTTTCTGAAATGCCTCGTGACGGTGCCGTGCGCCGCTTCGTACTCGAATGCGCCGCTCGGCGAAACCAGCACCGAAGTCATCATCGCAAGCGAACCGAACGCCGTCGCCACCATATCGCTCATGACGTCGCCGTCATAGTTCTTCAACGCCCAGATATAGCCGCCGTGCGAGCGCATAACTCTTGCCACAGCGTCGTCGATGAGCGTGTAGAAATACTCGATTCCGCAAGCCTCGAACGCCTCTTTGTACTCATTTTCGTAAATCTCTTGGAAAATATCTTTGAATCTATGGTCGTACACTTTGGAAATCGTGTCTTTTGTGCTGAACCAAAGGTCTTGCTTTTGCGAAAGCGCATACGAAAAACAACTTTTTGCAAAACTTCTTATGCTCTTGTCGGTGTTGTGTTGCGCTTGCAAAATGCCGTCCTCGCCGCAGAAATCGAACACGGTCTTTTCTTCCCCGTCGCAGCAAAGAGTGGCTTTTCCGCCGTGCGCCCTTATCTCGACCGCCTTGTATACGTCGCCGTATGCGTGTCTTGCAATGACGATAGGCTTCGTCCACGCAGGCACGAGCGGCGTAATGCCCTTGACAAGCACGGGCGCGCGGAACACCGTTCCGTCCATCATTGCGCGGATGGTTGCGTTGGGACTCGGGTACATACGCTTCAAGCCGAATTCTTCCACTCGTTGAGCGTTTGGCGTAATTGTTGCGCACTTCACGCCCACGCCGTACTTCAAGCACGCTTTTGCGGCTTCAACCGTCACTTTGTCGTCGGTTGCGTCGCGGTTTTGTATGGATAAATCATAGTATTCCGTCTTCAAATCGACGTACGGGCAGATAAGAATATCTTTCACCCATTGCCAAAGAATGCGAGTCATCTCGTCGCCGTCGATTTCCACAAGCGGCGTAGTCATCTTGATTTTGTCCATATCGCACCTCAAAATGAATTTTTATGCAAATATTTTAGCATAAAAACGCTCTCGCCGCAAGCGGAAAACTCACCGATAAATCATACAAAACCGCCTATTTGACAAGTTTTGAGCCGCCCGTGAAATTTTTAAGCACGTCGGATTTGAAAACGTTCGGTTTTATCGCTTCGGATTTTCGCAAAATCGCGTCCTCGATTATGTCGGTAATCAGGTTTTGAAAACTCACCCCAACGCCTTTGAACAGATAAAACGCCATAGAGCCGGGGATTGTGTTTATCTCGTTGACGTACACCTTGTTGCGCTTCATGTCAACGAGATAATCCGCCCTCACTACGCCCGAAAGTCCGAGTTCTTCGTAAAGTCGCTTCGTGTTTGCTTTCACGATAAGTTCCAAAGACCCTATTTTTGCAGGCACGATATGCTCGCACGCACTCATTTTCCCGCCCGAATACTTGTCCGAAAACGTGAGGAAATCGCTTGCACTGCACGGCTGTTCGGTGTCGGAAATCACGATTTGACCGCCGCTTGAATATGCGGCGCAGTTGACCTCGACAAAATCGTCGAGTTTATGCTCCACAAGGATTTTTTTGTCGAATTTAGAAGCAACTTGCAAAGCAAAATCGAGTTCTTCCCTGCATTTTGCAACTTCTATGCCGATGCTGCTCCCTTGGCACGCAGGCTTGACGATGACGGGATAATCTATAAGTTCCTCTATGCGCGAAATCGTCTTGTCCTTGTCGTTTTCAAATTCTTCCTTCGATACGACCTCGTACGGTAGAACGTTAAGTAGCAGACTTTCAAACAGCCTCTTTGACATCGCCTTGTCCATACAGCAAGCGGAAGCGAGAGCGTCCGAGCAGGTCACGGCAACGGAATTGAACTCGAACAACGCTTGCAGAGTGCCGTTTTCTCCTTCTCCTCCGTGACAGCAAAAAAGCGCGACGTCAGGCTTGAACGCCTTTTGCAGTTTGTTTTTTTTGAGAGTGTAAAACTCGCCCTTTAGCAAAAACGCTTTTTTGTGCGAAAGAGGGTCGAAGGGCGCAAAGAATTTTACGGAGTCGAGTTTGCCAATGTAAAAATCCCCTTCGTATGCAAATATCGGCTCGACGTCATATCTCGATTTGTCGATATTGTTTAGAGTTTGCATTGCGGTTATGACGGAAATATCTCTTTCAAGCGACCTTGCGCCGAACACGAGCGCAACTTTCTTTTTCATACTTTTTCACCTCGCAAAATTTTGTCCTTCCATAATATGACGCACTCCAAACGAAAGTGAAAACGCCGCAATTTTTTGCGGCGACAATCCGATTTACCGAAAATCGACATTTGGATACAACAATACATTTTGTATATTATAATCGCAAAAGTATTCTATTAAAACACTATTTTTAGAATAAACACTTATCATTTTGACGTTTTTTAATAATACTTTTGCACAAAACGCCCTATTTTAGGTCCTCGTATATATCGGGCAAATCGTTAAGAATCAACAGCGTGTCGCCGAGTTTTAATGTGTTTACAAAGTCCTTTTCGCAAGCGGCAAGCGAGTCGTATCTCTTGATTTCGCCGCCGAATTCACTCTCTTTCAGCGCGCGCAAAACGGGTTCGGTACGTTCGTTACCGATGAGCAAAACGACGTCGGCAACGTCTGCGATTCGTTTGCCGAGCAAACGATTTTCTTCGGCTTCCCTGCTTCCAAGTTCCACAAGTCCGGGCGTCACGACAACCTTTCTCGTGCCAAACATCGCAAGGGTCATAAGCGCAAATTTCGCGCCGTCCGGATTCGAGTTGAAACTGTCGTCGATGACGTTCACGCCGTTGCCTTTGATGAGTTGTTGACGATGAGCGACGGGTTCGAGATTCTCGATTGCGTTCAAAATAAAAGGCATTTCAACACCGAGTTTGTATGCCATTGCAACGGCAAGCATAATGT
>CAVKTQ010000116.1:0-3418 GCA_963659105.1 Firmicutes bacterium CAG:238
CGCCTCAACCGCCCAAATCCTTTGCAACCGCGCTTTCGCAAGCGGCGTCCAACGTCGAAGACGACGAAAAGGAAGAGGAGCAACAAGCGGAAGTAGAGCAACCCGTGTTCAACCAAAACATCTTTGCAAACAGACCCACTTTCGGACAAATGCAAAGACCCGTTGCGCCTGCAGAACCCGTTCAACCCGTAGTTCAACCCCAAGTCGCGCCGACGCCGCAACCGCAACCCGCAGTGCAAGAAAACGAGGTTCAATCTTCGAGAATCGACGTCACCAAAAAACAAGTGCCGGCATTTCTCAGAAGATTGAAAAGGGACAGAGACTGATTGAAGCAAAAAGCGTTGATTTGCATAGAATCGGCAATCTATCTAACCGCTTATAATCTGAAAAATTAATTTAGAGTTATCCACAAAATCCTCGCAAATTTTAGCGAGGATTTTTGCTTTTTCACCGACACGGAAAGAAAGAATTTTCATTTGATTTACGCTATCTTGTTTTTGTGAACGTATACATCGAACTTGTCGTTTTCAACAATCTCGCAGTGGATTTGTGTATATCTCTCGCAACGCTTGCGATAAGGCGGAAGAGAGTTGGCAAAATCCGCCTCGCTTTTACGTCTGTAATCGGCGCGGCGGTGGCGACTGCGTTTGCGATTGCGCCCAAATGGGGACAAATTCTCGTCAAAGTTTTGCTTGCGCCGATTATGTGCGTATTGCTTTCAAAATGCGACGGCGACAAGGCAAAAGAGAAGATATGCGACTATCTCAAAACGCTTGCGTGTTTCTGCCTCGTAACGTACTTCGTCGGCGGTATCGTGTACGGTTTGTCGTATGCGTTTAACGTCGATATAAAGTCGTATGCGATTCTCGGTATAGTCGCAGCGGCGGCGTTCGTCTGTATCGCCGTAGGGCTTGCAATCGCCAAAAAGAGAAGTGCGAGCGGCAAAGTCGTAAAAGACGTCGAAATCGACGTTGACGGCGTTTGTTTCAAACTCAAAGGCTTGTGCGACAGCGGAAATCTGCTCACCGACGATTTGAGCGGCTTGCCCGTAGTTATACTGTCAAAATCCGCTTGCGAAAAAATAGGCAAGCACGCCATAGAAGGCTTTGTCAACGCGCACACCGTAAACGGCGACAAGTGTATGCCGATCGTGCGCTTCGACAAGGTGAAAGTCGGCGAAAAAGCGCAAAACGCACTCGGCGCGCTCTGTGAGCAGAACTTCGGCGACTATGACGTAATATTGCAAAATTCGATGTTCTAATAGGGTATTTTGCAAAATTCGACAGGGCGGAAAAGAGTGTTATAAAAAAAATATAGTTTCTGCTCATAAAAACGTAAATAACGGAGAAAATATATGAAAGGCAAAATCAAAGCGTTGTTTCAAAAGTTGCTCGAAAAACTCGGACTGAAAGAGAAATCGTTTGTCAACTACATATCGCAAGGCAATTCGTTGCCGTCGCCGCTCACGCCCGACGAAGAGGCGGAAACCGTAAAGAAGTATCTTGCAGGCGACGAAGAAGCGAGATTGTCGCTCATAGAGCATAATTTGCGCCTTGTCGTGTACATCGCAAAGCGATTCGATAACACGGGCGTAGATATGGACGATCTCGTGTCCATAGGCACGATAGGACTTATCAAGGCGGTGGGAAGTTACAATCCCGACAAAAACATCAAACTTGCCACGTTCGCTTCTCGGTGCATAGAAAACGAAATCCTTATGCATCTAAGAAAGACGGGCAAGCAACGCGCCGAAGTGTCGCTCGACGAGCCGCTGAACGTGGACTGGGAAGGGAATATGCTACTTCTTTGCGACATAATCGGCACTGACCCCGACGCCGTATACGACAAAGTCGAGGCGTGTGACGAAAAGAAGATATTGAAGGACACTTTCGACAAGTTGCCCGAGCGCGAAAAGCAGATTCTCGAACTTCGTTTCGGACTTTACGGCAAGGACGAAATGACCCAAAAGGAAATTGCGGATATGATGGGAATATCGCAGTCCTACATATCTCGGCTCGAAAAGAAAATCGTGGACAACTTGAAGCGAGATATGCAAAAACTCGGCTGATATCCGTTGGAATCGGCTAAAATCGGTTGAAATCCGTCCATATTCTGTTAAGAATATCGAAAAACCGTATATCTAACGCACTGAATTTAATTTGCCCGTACAGGTACATACTCAAAGGAGGCTTGTATGGGCAAAGTTCAGATATGCGGAATCGACACCGCAACGCTACCAAAGGTAAGCGCAAAAGAATGCGACGAATTGCTTTTGAAAATCAAGCGCGGCGACGGTGAAGCACGAGATTTGTTTTTGCGTGCGAATATGCGACTCGTTTTGTCCTGCGTGGGCAGATTTTCAAAATCTTCCGAAAGTGCGGACGATTTGTTTCAGGTCGGTATGGTCGGACTTTTGAAGGCTCTCGACAATTTCGACGTAAATCTCGAAGTCAGATTTTCCACCTATGCCGTGCCTATGATAATAGGAGAGATGAGGCGCGCAATACGCGATCGTACCACGATTAAAGTGTCGAGAAGTATGCGCGATACGGCGTACAAGGCGTTGAAAGCGAGAGAGGATTTGTCCAAACTCAACGCAAACGACCCGACGATGACGGAAATCGCCGCAGAAATCGGCGTACCGCTTTGCGAAGTTGCTTGCGCGCTCGACGCGGTGAGCGAACCCGTATCCTTTTACGAACCCGTCTACAACGACGCAGAGGAAGGGCAGGAACTCATCGACCAACTTGCCGACAAGAAGGAAACGAGCGAAAACTGGACGGAAAAAATCGCTTTGCACGAAGCGTTGAAAAACGTTCCCGAACGTGAAATGGAAGTGGTGCGATTGCGCTATTTCGACGGCAAAACTCAAATCGAGATAAGCAAAATCGTGGGCATCTCGCAAGCGCAGGTATCTCGCCTTGAAAAATCCGCGATAAAGCGCATAAAATCGTGTATGAGCGTGTAACGATTTTAAGACGGAATAGTGTTGATAACAAAATAGGTTTGCGAATTCAATATGTTTGATGATTCGATTTGAACATTCAGCCTTTGTCCGATTGCCAAATCGAACCGTAAAAGCAAATACTATCGAAAATACGGCGTGTTGCCGTATTTTCGATATGAATCGAATTCAAATTATAGGATAACGATATAATTATTCTATATCTATAAATCAATAAGATATATCCTTGTTTTGTTCGTTGGTTTGGGCGGCGTCTTCCGCCATTGCCATTGCGTAGTTGCCCACGAGTTCCACCAAAACCGCGTCCGCGCCGATTTTCATAATCCGATTCCAAGGTACAAATATGGTTTCCGCGCTCGTAATGCTTTTCAAAAGGCTCTTTTTGCCGGGCACGACGATTCCGCATACGTTTCCGCAATTCGTAAAAATAATGTCGCACGCCTTGCCGAGTTC
>CAVKTQ010000117.1:0-3408 GCA_963659105.1 Firmicutes bacterium CAG:238
TAGTACAAGTGAACGGGCGAGTGTGGATTTTTTTCGCCCGTGAACGAGTGGCATAATAAGAGGACGATACTTTTTTATGCGAGCACCGAGTGTTGCCCCACGCGAAGCGGACGCCGTGGGTTCCCTCAAACTTGTGCAGAGGGGGAACGGCGGTAGGGGAAACACGTGAGGAAGGGGGAAGCTTCAATTAAAAAACAAAAACAATGATAGAGAAATACAACTCATAATGAAATACAACTCATAACAAGGACTGAACTATGAGATTCGAAGTTATACACGAAGACAAAAAGACCGGCGCAAGGGTCGGGAAACTCTACACCGAACACGGCGTTATCGATACGCCTTGTTTTATGCCCGTCGGCACGAAAGCCACAGTAAAGGGACTTTCGCCCGAAGAAGTGCATGCAACGGGCGCGCAAATTCTGTTGTCGAACACATATCATTTGTATTTGCGCCCGGGTCACGAACTCATCGAAAAAGCTGGCGGTTTGCACAAGTTTATGAACTGGGACGGCGCAATCTTGACGGACAGCGGCGGATTTCAGGTTTTCTCGCTTTCTTCCTTGCGTAAAATCACGGACGACGGCGCGGAATTCAACAGTTTTATCGACGGCAGCAAACACTTTTTCTCGCCCGAAAAATCTATGGAAGTGCAGAAGGCTTTGGGCAGCGATATAGTCATGGCTTTTGACGAGTGTACGCCGCCCGACATAACGCACGACAAGGCGCGCGACGCTATGGAAAGAACGCTAAAATGGTTGGATAGATGCTCGAAAGTTCAACTTAAACCGCACCAAACGCTGTTTCCGATAGTGCAAGGAAACATCTTTGCGGATTTGAGAAAAGAGAGTGCCGAGCGCACCGTTCCGTATGCAAAATGCGGCATTGCGATAGGCGGTTTGAGCGTTGGCGAAAGCGCGGAAAAAATGTACGAAATGCTCGACGTTTTGCAACCTATTTTGCCAAAGGACCAACCGCATTATCTTATGGGCGTAGGCACGGCGGACTATATCGTCGAGGGCGTTGCAAGAGGCGTGGATATGTTCGACTGCGTGCTTCCCACTCGCATCGCTCGCAACGGCACGGCAATGGTGAAGGAAGGTTTTATGACAATCCGCAACGCGCCGTATGCGGAGGATTTTACTCCGATTGACCCCGACTGCGACTGCTACGCTTGCAAAAACTATACGAGGGCGTATATCCGCCACCTCATAAAGAGCGACGAGATTATGGGCGGACGACTTTTGTCCATCCACAATATCCGCTTCCTCGAAAGGCTCGCCGCCGACATCCGTCAAGCCATTACGGAAGACAGATACGACGAGTTCAGAAAAGAGTTTATGGCGCAATATCAGGGCTAAACGGCACAAAAACATTAAAATGGCTTTAATAATGCCACAAAGTGTACGATTTTTGTTGCCAAACAGTCCGACATCGTGTAACATTGAAAATATCAAAACAGAAATAACCGAATAGGTGAATAAAGGAGCAACTATGTTAAATTCTTTGATTCTCGCAGCAGATTCGACAGCATCCAATAACAACGGTTGGATTATGTACGTCGTTATCGGCGTCGTGCTTGTGCTTATGATCGTTCTCACCATCGTTCCTCAAAAGAAACGTCAAAAAGAACAACAAAATATGATGAACAGTCTTTGCGTAGGCACAAAACTTATGACAGTCGGCGGCATCGTCGGCAAGATTACCCAAGTCAACGCAGACAACACGCTCATCGTCAACGTAGGCACCGAGTCCAACCCCACTTTGATTGTCATAGACAAGAAAGCAGTCGGTTACGTCCTTGAAAAAGTTGCCGCACCCGCAACGGAAACCGCGTCCGACGCACCTGCAACCGAAGAAGCGAAAGCCGAAGAAAAGGAAGAAAAGGTTGAAGAAACAGTCTGCGACAACAACTGCGACGCTTGCGCCGAAAAGGAAGATTGCGACAAAGCAGTCGGCGGCGAAGTCGTAGAAAACGACGAAGAAAACAAATAAGCGAAAAATGGTCAAAAAGGCACGCGAGAGCGTGCTTTTTTGTTGCACATTTTTGCAAAAGTATTGCAAAAATGTGCAGTGATATTGCGCCTAAGGCGCAGTGAAATGCACGCATAGCGTGCATGAAATTTGCGCAAGTCGCAAGTGAAATTGCACCGTAGGTGCAGTTGAGGAAGATTCTAAAACGCTCCACTCATTCGCAGACGGAACGCGAGCCGCAAGGCGGCGAGAAAAGCGAGCGTCGAAGCACGACGTTTTGTACCGTCCGACTGTGCCGTTTGGGTGCGTAGCTGGCACACAAAGGACGGTGACATAATGAGAGAAATGCCCCTATCTATGCGAGCACCGAGTGTTGCCCCACGCGGAGCGGACGCCGTGGGTTCCCTCAAATTTATGCAGAGGGGGAACGACGGTAGGGGAAACACGTGAGGAAGGGGGAAGTTTCAATTCAAGTTGCACATCATACACTTTATGTAAAGATGAACGCAATTTCATTGCGTATTTTGCGACAAGTCGCAAAATGCGCTACGCTTTGCGTGATTTCAGGTTTACAGTGATTATGCCGCTTATCGCACCCGCTACGGGCAAGGTTATCAAATCTATCCAACTGAACGTAACGTCCTTGAATCCGCTCAGGGCAGAGAAGATCAAAAACGTGAAAAGCATATACGTAAGTCCGCTTATCGCGCCTTTGACAAGTCCGTTTTGCGGATTCTTGAAAGCAAGCAGTACGCCAACGAGCAACGACAAAATTTTGATCGCGACGTTGACGGGCATTATCACTTTGTTTTCCACGTTCGCAAAGCGGATTACGATTGCGAAAATCAGCACCAATGCGAGAGATATCAAGGTTGCAAACAGCACGGCTTTCAATACGTCCGTGACGTTGGTTTTTATGTTTTTGGCTTTTTCCATATCACAAACTATGAGTTTTGGCAAAAATATATGCGTTTGCAAGCAAATTTCGCAACTTAAAACGGCACAATCGCATCATATTTTCTTGACTTGACAAGATGTTATAGTTATAATATCTATGTTTTACTATATGGAGGACTAGTCCTGTGAACAAGAAGAAGTCAATTGTCGTCTTGTGTATAGTGAGTGTATTCATCATTCTTATGGCTGTGTTTGCCGTGGTTTCGTTCCCGATCGCAGGCACGGTTTACGATTACACGGGCTATGCAAAGACAATCAAACTCGGTTTAGATATGTCGGGCGGTGTGTCCGCTGTCTTTAAGGTTACAAACGACGGAGAAGAGAATTTCGACGACCGCGTCAGCGGCACGATAAGTTCTCTTCAAAGCCTGCTCGTTTCAAAAGGATATACCGAAGCGACGGTCACAAAAGGCACGTCGAGCGACAATAGCACCACCATCCGCGTCGAAATTCCCGACGTCGACGATCCCGCAAGAG
>CAVKTQ010000118.1:0-3350 GCA_963659105.1 Firmicutes bacterium CAG:238
GTGTACGTGACTTGCGAAAAAAACATATCTGACGCAGTTATTCGCCAAATAGCGCTTTTTGTGCGATATTGAGATGTATATCGAGGAAGGTGCGGTTTGAATCGAAACCCAGTGTACATAGGCGTACACGGTTTTGAGGCAAGGCGTGCCTGACAAAGATATGCACTCAATATTGCTTTTTGTGCGATATTTGGATGAAGAACAAGGAAGATGTGATTTTTTGAGCAACGAGCATACTGAGGTGTACGTGACTTGCGAAAAAAACATATCTGACGCAGTTATTCGCCAAATAGCGCACAAAAAAAGTAATGCAGGCACACATTGACGTCGTACCTGCATTTCCTTTCCGTTAGTCGAGATTGTATCTCTTCTTGAATTTGTCGACGCGTCCACCGGTGTCAACAAGTTTCTGTTTGCCCGTGAAGTACGGATGGCACTTGGAGCAAATTTCAACACGAAGTTCGTTAACGTTTTTGGTTGTACCCGTCTGGAATGTGTTTCCGCACGCACACACGACGGTCACATCGTGGTAGTCGGGATGGATTCCTTCTTTCATTTTGTTTCTCCTAACTCGTTTTTTTACACCCACACGCGCCAGTAAGTTACGCGAATATGATATAAAGTTTCTTTATTATATAAGTTGCCCGATAAAATGTCAAGCGATTGCCACGACTATTTCGCACAAAGCATTTTGCCGAAAATCTCGGGATTTTCAAAGACTATGCCAAAGATTCGAGGAGTTCGTTTCTCACGACGTCAAGGGATTTGTCCGTCAATTTACGCAGGTCTTTGTCGAAGGGAATATTCCCTCTCAGCACTATCTTCACGGGGTTTTTGGCAAACACGAAATAATTGTCTGCGCAAAGCAAGCACTCGTCTATTGCGTGGGTGACGAAAACGACCGTCTTTTTCGACTGCCGTTGCAGTGCGACAAACTTTTTTATGAGCCTTGCTTTGAGCGACGTATCGAGCGCTTTGAACGGCTCGTCGAGCAAAAGCACGTCACTCGGATAAAGGAACGCTCTTGCCATACTCGCCCTTTGCGCCTGTCCGCCGCTTATCTCGCTCGGAAGGCTTTTAAGCACGTCGGATATTTCGAGCGCTTCGGCGGTGGATTCAATCATTTCTTTACGTTCGTGTTTGTCCTTCACGGCCGCCTTTAATATCAAATCAAGGTTTTTATACACCGAAATCGAGGGTATTAACCTGTCTTTTTGAAAAATATAACTTACGCCGCCCTCGCAACCTTCTATGCTTCCCTCATACGATTTGAGCGAAGCCATAGCGTTCAAAAGCGTGGTTTTTCCAACGCCGCTGCCGCCCAAAACAACGTTGATTTTGCCTTGTTCGAAAGTGACGTCAAAGTTCTGAAATATCGTTTTTTGCTCGTAGGCGCAAGAAAAATTCCTTATGATTATGTCTTTCATCTCACCGCCTCCCAAACCTTTTTCAAGAGCGCGACCGCACCTTCCAGCGCAAAGCCGAACACGATTGCGACAAGCGTCCACGCAAGCAGGTATTCGATCTCGAACGTGGAGTTTGCCGTCTGTATTTTTCCGCCGATACTTTTCGATACGCACGCCAAAATCTCCGCCGCCACAACCACTTTGAGAGTGAGTGACAACGTGGACTTGCTCGTGTCGAAAAGACAGGGCGCGATAGAGGGCAAGTATATGCCGAAAGCAACGTCAACGGGCTTCACTTTGTACACCTTTGCCATTTCCAAAAGTTCCTTGTCAACGCCCACGATTGCCGAGTATATCGACGAGTAAAGAATGGGAAAGGCAATCAAAAACCCGACCGCAACCGACATTGCGTTGCTTGACATAAACGCATACAAAATCAAAATCACCGCGACGGTGGGAGCGGAACGCAATAGCGAAACTATCGGCGATACAACTTTGTGCAGCGGCTTAACAAGTCCGCCGAGTACGGCAAAAATCATTGCCGTCGCAAAAGAAATCGCAAAGCAAATCAGCGTGCGCAAAAGCGACGAGCCTACGCTTGCCCAAAATCCTTTTTCTCCGCCGAGCGAGAAAAAACGGGCAAGAACCTTAGACGGCATCGGCAACACCAACGGATTGCCTTTGACCTTTGCGCATATTGCCCATACGGCAAGCACTATGCCGAGTGCGGCGAGCGGATAAGCGACGTTTTCGATTGTCCGCTTCACCGTTTTTTTGTCAACGTTTATCTTTTTCACTTTCAGAACAATAGATCTTTGCACGCTTGCCAGTCGATAGCGTTGCCTTTGGAATCCTTCGGCATTACGCTTTCGAGGAAGGTGATGATTTCGCCCTTTTGAGCGTCGTCGAGGCGAGTTGCGTTCACTTTGCATCTTGCAATGCTCGCGCTCGGGAATGTTGCGCTTTCATAGAGATTTGCCTGTGCGAAAGCGGTGACTTCGCTCGGATTTTCGGTTATCCACGTCTTGTTTGCCGCAAGTGCCGCGAAAAGTGCGTCCGTGAACGATTTGTTTTGAGCAAGTTCGGTTTTGACGAAAAGTCCGGCTTGCGCATAGGTCGTTGCGCCGCTCGCGCTTGCGTATTCCGCTTGCATATCCATTTCGGCATTGAGTTTCAATGCGCCTTTGAACGCCGTTGCCGCAGGCTCGCCCACAACCGCAAAGTCTACGCTGCCGTTTGCAAGCAACACTCTTGCGGCAGGACCGTCGGCAACGTATTGCACGCTGATTTGGTTCTCGCCAGGCGTAACGTCCTCGCTCACGAGTTCAACGCCTTTTTTGTTCATAACGTATCTGAATACAAGTCCGGGAACGCCCTCTTTTCCGATACACGCAATCTTCTTTCCCTTTATTTCGTCAATGGTAAGCACGCCGCCGTTTTCGGTTTTGCCGACCATATAGAGGCTTCCGTCAACAGCCACGCCGACGAGTTTGTACGCTGCGCCTTGTCTTATGAGATTTGCGCCTGCGTTTACGGGCATAATCACCAAATCGCTGCTTTTGGAAGCCATTTCGGAAGCGATATTCGCAGGTTTAACTACGCTGTAATTCACCTTGTATCCGTCAATTTCCTTATTGTCGGTCACGAGGCGAAGCATTGCAAGCGCAGGCGTGCCTTCGGGTGCGCTGAAACGCAATTCTGTTTGCGGCGTAGGCGTAGGATTGTCGTCAACATTGTCGTTGCACGCGACAAGCGAAACGCACGCCGCGCATACGAGTGCCAAAACTGCGATAATTGCGATAATTTTGCTAGATTTTTTCATTTTATACCTCTAAAAAGTTATTTTTCCGTCTTTACATATGTTTCATGAGCGTGTACCCTAAATAACGCATCACCCCTTCCCTTCGGGCTTTCCCCTATTGCTCAAACTTGCGTCATTTCTCT
>CAVKTQ010000119.1:0-3344 GCA_963659105.1 Firmicutes bacterium CAG:238
TCCGATTCCGCATTTGTCAAGCTATTTTTGTAAGCTTTTTCAAATTTTTTTCGCCAATTTACGGACGTTAGTTATGCAAACTTCCACAAGAACCCTCTTTAAGAAAAAAAATCTTGTGGAAGCTGCCATAATTTAAAGTTTTTGTAAAAGTAAATTCCGCACTATCCGGCAATCAACGCCGCGATACCTTTAACGAGATACGGACAAGCAACGAGAATGGCAAAGATTACGACAAGTCCGATGACGTAATTCTTAATCATTTTTCTCGCCTTTTCTTTTTCCTCGTTCTTCTGGGCAATCGCAAAGAATACGCCCATCACGATACTCCATACGCCTGCGGTTGCCAAAAGCACCCACCACATATACGGTTGATACTGCTCAAACAGATACTCGATATAAGAAGATACCTGATCGTATTGCTCGCCCATATTCTGCGTGGTAATTGCTCCGCAGTTCGTGCAAACGTAAGTACGGATATTTTCGCCGTTTACTTCTTCCGTTCCCGTAAGTTCATAGTTATGCCCCGTTGCGGGAATCTCCGAATAATATTCTTTCTCGCACTTCGTGCAATGGAATTTTCTCTCGCCCTCCGTTTCGCAATGCGGCTCACGCACGACTTCCGTTTCATAATCGTGTCCGGTCGCGGGAACGATATTGTCTTTATATTCGTTTCCGCAAGACAGACAGGTATGAAGCGTATATCCCTCTTCCTCGCAAGTTGCAATGAAATAGGAATCGGTGAATTTATGCCCCACCGCTTTCAGAATTTCCGTCTTTATCGTATCTTCGCAACGGCGGCATTTCTTTCCGCGATAGCCTTCTTCCGTACAAGTCGGCGCGACCTCGATTTCCTCATAGTCGTGTCCGAGCGGCGGCACGAACGTATCGTTATATCCCGCTTGGCAACGCGAACAAGTATGCGTTGTATAACCTTGTTCCAAACAAGTCGGTTCTACAATCTCCGCCTTATAATTATGACCGAGCGGGCTTACGATTTTTGTTTCGGTCTGCGGACAGCTTGTGCATTTTCTCTGATCTACGCCGCTTGCCGTACAAGTCGGTTTCGTCAGACTTGTCCATTCTCCGAAATCGTGTCCCGTTGCGTCTGTATAAGAGTCCGTATAGGTATGACCGCACCTTTCGCACTCGTGGATAGTGTTTCCGCGTTCCGTACAGGACGGATCTACAACGGTATCTTTATAACTATGACCGAGCGCGTCCGTATCTCGTTCGTCAACGTAAGAACATACCGAACACGTCCTCTCGTCTTTTCCCAAGTCTACGCAAGTAGGCTCTTTTACGGTTGTCCACTCGCCGTATTGATGTCCTTCAGCTTCGACAAAGTTATCCGAATAGGTATTGCCGCAGGTTTTGCAAGTGTATCTCGTATAACCTTGCGCCGTACAGGTCGGCTTTACGATTTTGCTCTCGTAGTCGTGACCTTTGGCTTCGATAAAATCTCCGTTGTAACTATCGCCGCAACCCGTACATTTATATATGGTATAGCCTTTTTGCGTACAGTTCGGCGCAACCATAGAATACCTTGCGTAGTAATGATCTACTGTGAATTTATACGTTGTCGAACGGTTAGCGTCGTTGGTGATTACGAAAGTGTATTCGCCCTCCTGTTCAATCCACGTTCCGCTTGTATAACTTTTCCCGTTCAGCGTTGCCGAACAGTTACTCGCCGTCCAAATCACGCAAACCTTATGGCTATTGTCCGACTTCACTATCGTTGCTTCGGGCGCGTCGATACTCATATACATATTATAAGTATCGCTCTTGTTACCGTAGCCGTCCACAGCGTAAAAGGAATAAGTACCATTTACCGCCGTTTTGGAAAAGACAACACTTGAAGTGGTACTTGCTACAAATGAAGTTCCGTTCGGTGTTTTGTAATACAGCGTTACACCGCTGAAATTATCCGAAGCGGTAACGGTAAAACCGTCTTTCAACGTTTTTCCGAACCCACCGACCGAACTTGTAAGCGTAGGCTTCGTGTGATCCATCGAAATCGTATAGGTTTGCGAAGTGTTCCCCGCATTATCCACGCAATAGAACGAATACGCGCCGTCTGCCGTCAGTTGCGTTCCGCTTGTATATTCGGTATAACTTGACGCGCCGGGCTTCTTAACGTAGATTGTTTTTACACCGCTTCCGCTATCCGTCGCCGTTGCCTTGATATATTTTGCCGTGCTTTTATATCCGCTCGATACCGAAGTCGTTTCAGAGTATAACGTCATCGTCGGTTTTGTTGAATCAAGCGTAATGCTTTTTGTCGCGGAAATGTTTCCCGCTTTATCTACTGCTCTGAATTGATACGTTCCGCTTGTCGCGCTTGCGGAAATACTTGTTCCCGAAGTATAGGTCTGCCAAGACGAACTGCCCGGCGTTTTATACTGTAAGTAACTAATCCCGCTTCCGCTATCCGTTGCCGAATAGGAAAACGCCTGATTTGTGTAACTTCCCGTAATTGCCGTACCGCTACTGTTTTTAATCGTTCCTGTGGGTTTCACGGTATCAAGATACAGATAATATGTTCTTGACGTGTTTCCCGCCTTATCTTTGGCGTAAAAATAATACAAACCGTTCGTTCCCGTAGATGATACCGTCGTAGACGTACCCATATTGCCGTAGCTACTGCTGCCGGGGGCTTTCATATAAATGCTGTCTACTCCACTCATAGAATCGGATGCCGAAACGTATGTAGACGAGTTCGTGTATTTGCCCGTAGAAGAAGTCGAAACGTTATTCATTGTCGGCGCATTCGTATCTACCTTAAACTGAAACGAAAACGAATACGATTTGCTGATACCCGAACGAGAACTTGTTGCCCAAGCCGCCGAAAACGATGAACTGACCGTATATGTACCGTCCGCAAGGTTGGAAAGAGAAAACGAGTTGCTGTTTCCTTTTGCTACCGTAGTTCCGTTACCCGAAATGGTTGTCTGAATTTTTACAGAAGAATTTATAATGACGTTGACCGAGTTCGAGCCGATATAACTGCCGCTTTCAAAAGTTCCCGTTCCCGACGTCGAACTACCGTAGAGCGTTACCGAATAAACGACAGAACTATTCTGCCCTGTCTGCATAGTGTAACTCGTTGTCGAACCGCTTGAAGTCGTACTTCCCGTTCCGCCACCCGTTCCCGTTGTGGTTGTCGTAGACCAATTAAACTTAACGGTATATTTCGGCGTGGTCGCCGCATACGCCGTCGTACCGCTTGCAAACAGACTTGACAAGCCTACCGCAAAACACAGCGCGAACACGGCACACAACAGCGTTCGTAAAATTCCTTTCCTTTTGGTTTTTACCACTTAATTACCCTCCTGATACAATGTATT
>CAVKTQ010000120.1:0-3288 GCA_963659105.1 Firmicutes bacterium CAG:238
CGTCCGCTCCGCGTGGGGCAACACTCGGCACTCGCATAGATAGGGGCATTTCTCTACTTATGCCACTGCGCTTTGTGCGCCAGCTTCGCACCCAAACGGCGCAGTCGCTTGTACTAATCGTCAAGCTCGGCGCTCCCTTTTCTCGCCGCCCTGCGGCTCGTGTTCCGTCTACGAATAAGCACATTCCGTTTACGAGTAGGCTTCGAATAAGATTTAGTTATAAAAATTGCGCTAAATCGACGAATAACGCGAAAGGCACGGCTTGAATCAAAACCCAGTGTACTTGCGTACACGATTTTGAGACAAGCCGTGCCTGACAAAGTTAGTCGCGATTTAGCACAATTTTTTAATGAATGATAGTGCCGGTATTAACCCCACACACAGCATTCTTAATGCTATCCTTCTCCATCAAAGCAAAGCATACGATGGGGATATTGTTGTCCATACACATCGTGATGGCGGTTGTGTCCATCGCTTTGAGTCCTTTGGAAATGACGTCCATATAGGAAATTTCGGTGAATTTCTTTGCGGACGGATTGAGTTTGGGGTCGGAATCGTAAACGCCGTCGACGTTTTTGGCAAGGAGAAGCGCGTCCGCGCCGATTTCGCAAGCACGCAACGCCGCGCCCGTATCCGTCGAGAAATACGGATTGCCCGTACCGCACGCAAATACGACGATTCTGCCCTTTTCAAAGTGGCGGATTGCCTTTCGCAAAATGTAAGGCTCTGCGACTTTGGTTATTGTGAGCGCGGTTTGCACTCTTACGGGTACGCCGAGTTGTTCGAGTTTGTCCTGAATTGCAAGAGCGTTCATAACGGTTGCGAGCATGCCCATATGGTCTGCCGTCGAACGGTTCATTTTGTCGTCCGCCTGACGTCCGCGCCAGAAGTTGCCACCGCCGATGACGATACCCACGTCAACGCCGAGCGCCTTTACGTCTGCGATTTCCTTGCAAACGTAGGTGAGTTTTTCAGGATCGATACCCGTGCCGTTTGCGCAAGCAAGTGCCTCGCCCGACAGTTTGATAATGACGCGTTTGTACTTCAAATTTTCTTGTGCCATAATTGATTATACCCTATTTTTTGAACATCTAACCTGCTCAAATGCTGTTTTGTCTAAAAAAAAGGAATGAGCGAATCATTCCTTTTTCAAAGTTATTACTTGTTGAGGTGCGCTTGTGCCATAACCTCGCCGACAAAATCGTCTTCTCTCTTTTGGAGACCTTCGCCCATTGCGTAACGAGTGAAACGAATGACGGTGACGTCGCCGTTTTGTTTGAGGTATTGAGCAATCGTGATGTCGGGATTCTTGACGAAAACTTGTTCGGTGAGGCAAACCTCTTTGTAGAACTTGTTGATTCTGCCGACAAGCATCTTTTCGATGATTGCTTCGGGCTTTTTGCTGTCCTCGTTCATTGCTTGCGCTTTGAGGATTTCTTTCTCGTGATCGACTTCGGATTGAGGCACTTCGTCACGAGTTACGTATTGAGCGTTTGCAGCGGCGATTTGAAGAGCGACGTCGTGTACTACTTCTTCGCTTGCGCCCTTGCTTGCTTCGACCATAACGCCGATTTTGCCGCCCATATGGATATAGGTGTCAACGGTCGTGTCGTTTGCTTCGTAAACGGTGAAACGACGGATGGAAAGTTTTTCGCCCATCTTCATAACGTATTCGTTGGTGACGGATTGCATAGCGGCAACGACGTCCTCAACCGTTGCGTTTGCGTTGTCGAGGATATAGTCAGCGACTTTGCCGACGTACTCTTTGAATACGGGGCCGCCTGCTACGAAGTCAGATTCGCAGTTGACTTCCAAAAGGACGGATTTGCCGTTTTTGCTTGCGGCATAAACGATACCTTCCGCAGCGATGCGCGCTTCTTTCTTTGCGGCGGTTGCCATACCTTTTTCTCTCAAAAAGTCGATTGCCGCTTCCATATCGCCGTCAGTTGCGACGAGAGCCTTTTTGCAGTCCATCATACCGACGCCGGTGCGTTGACGAAGTTCCATAACATCTTTGCTTGTGAATGCCATATATATTCTCCTGTTATTTTTTTGAAATCGCACGCAGATATACGTCTGCGTGCGGAATATTTGGATAAATTATTCTTGTGCTTCTTTTTCTGCGATTGCTTTTTCAAGCGCTTCTTCGGGAGTAAGAGCCTTCTCTTCCACTACGGGTGCCTCTTCGACAACGGTTTCGGTTTGAGGAGCAACTTCTTCTTGAACCGCTTCTTCTTGAACCGTTTCTTCTTTTGCCGCAGCGGTGAAAGATTCGCCTTGTTTTGCTTCGATGACCGCGTCTGCGATGATGGAAGCAAAGAGTTGGATTGCGCGGATAGCGTCGTCGTTGCCGGGGATGACGTAATCAACGAGATCGGGGTCGCAGTTGGTGTCGACGACTGCCACGATGGGGATGTTGAGTTTGCGCGCTTCTTTAACGGCGTTCTCTTCTTTCTTGAGGTCTACTACGAACAAGCAACCGGGCAAAGTGCGCATATTTTTGATGCCGCCGAGGTTCTTTTCGAGATCGTCACGCTCTTTCTTGAGAGCGGAAACTTCCTTTTTGGGAAGAAGTTCGAACTCGCCGATGAGTTCCATTTGGTTGATTTTGTTCAAGCGATCGATTCTTGTACGAATGGTCTTGAAGTTGGTGAGCGTACCGCCGAGCCATCTTTGGTTGATATAGAACATATCGCAACGCTCCGCTTCTTGTTTGATTGCGTCTTGCGCTTGTTTCTTGGTGCCGACGAAAAGGACGGATTTGCCCTCTTGAACGACGCTCTTTACGAATTGGTAAGCGGCTTCGACATGGTCAACGGAAATTTGAAGGTCGATGATGTGAATATCGTTTCTCGTTGCATAGATGTACTTGCTCATTTTCGGGTTCCAACGTTTTGTTTGGTGTCCGAAGTGCACGCCTGCTTCAAGCAAGGCTTTCATTGTTGTTACGGCCATTATAAGGTCCTCCTAAGATTGTTTTTACCTCTCGCGAACTCTACGCGCAAACCTCCGATTGGAACAGAATGCACTCCTTCGCGATGCGGGTTCGTTTTGGATTATATTATATATAAAAACTTTTTGCAAATATTTTATAGCGGATTTTTCAAAAAAATATTAGAATTTTTAGCAATTTTACCTTCTATCCCCTTTCAAAGGCTACTCGTACACGGAATATGCCTATTCAAAGCGTTCTTATATACGTTATGTGTTTATTCGAAGACGGAATTGGAATCGCAAGGCGATGTCCGTAGTGAGCGCCGAGCTGGACGATTTGTACGAGAATGCGTG
>CAVKTQ010000121.1:0-3256 GCA_963659105.1 Firmicutes bacterium CAG:238
CGCAAGTCTCGGTGTGCCGCACAAAAGAAAAACACGAGCCGTTTGACCGTGTTCTTTGTTTTTGCCGCTTTTCGAGACTTGTAGCGAGTGAAACGAGCGTAATAGCGGAGCGAGGTGAGTGTACTCACCAAAGCGAAGCGTTAGTCGGACGGAGTCCGAGTTGCGCATAAATGCGCCGTGCGACAAGTGTCGCACGCAAGTCTCGGTGTACCGCACAAAAGAAAAACACGAGCCGTTTGGTTCGTGTTTCTTTTTTGTGGTGCGGTCACCGAGACTTGAACTCGGACGGTGTAACCATACGCCCCTCAAACGTACGCGTCTGCCTATTCCGCCATGACCGCTTAACATTGCCTATTATATGATTAAAAGTCGGACGTTGTCAAGGAGTTTTACATCTAATTTTGCTAAAAGGCAACATTTTTTTCAAACTCATATATTGTCATTATGAGCGACGGAACAAGTGGCGGCAACATTCGATTTGACGTCGTGGCGGCGACGTTTTCTTGCGTTTTTAGCGACCCTTTGTCGCAAAACGTGCTTGCGAGCGCACTTGCGGATTCCATTTGCAGGGGGAAATCACGCGATGAGATTGCAAGCGTATTGCATTTTTTGCAAATTCTGTCCTGCCTTATGAAAAATTATTTGATTTGAGGGTTCTTGCTATTGAATCGAAACGCCGAGTGTGGTATATTAATTATATTGTTTCTGCGCGCGCGACACGAAAAAATACAATGCGAGCGCAACGTTTTGCAAAATGACTGACAGTTTCGGTTTCAAACATAAAAGCGGAATGCTTATGGCTGTAAGTTCGCTTCCGAGCGAGTGGGGCATAGGCACTTTCGGCGCGCCTTGCAATCGTTTTATAGACTTTTTGAGCGCGACGAAAACAAAATGTTGGCAGATTTTGCCCCTCAATCCCACCGCCTACGGCGATAGCCCATATCAATCGCCTGCGTCGTTTGCGGGCAATCATTACTATATCAACCCTCAAACGCTGTTTGAAAAGGGTTTGCTTGACGAGAGCGAATTGAAATCCGCTCGCCATATTTGCGAAAAAACCGACTACGGCTGGCTCTTCGAAAACAAAACGGAACTTCTCAAAAAGGCGTACGCGCGCTTCGAACATACCACGATTTTCGAGCAGTTTTGTGAAGAAAACGCGACGTGGCTCGACGATTACGCCTATTTTATGTCCCTCAAAGAAGCGTTCGGCTACAAGGCGTGGAACGAATGGGAGGACGAGTTCCGCATTTACGATAACGCAAAAAAGCACGAGAGCGAATTTGCACGGAATATCGATTTTTGGAAGTTCGTGCAGTTCGAGTTCTTCACGGAATGGAACGACGTGCGCGAATACGCCCGTTCAAAAGATATAACTATCGTCGGGGATATGCCCATTTACGTCGCATACGATTCGGCTGACGTATGGTGCAATCCGTCCATGTTCCTTTTGGACGAGGATTTGAATCCCACCGTCGTTGCAGGCTGTCCGCCCGACGCATACGCCGAGGACGGTCAACTTTGGGGCAATCCTATCTACGACTATGACAAAATGCAAGAGGACGGCTACGAGTGGTGGATCGAGCGCATAAAGCAAAGTTTCAAGTTGTACGACATCTTGCGCATAGACCATTTCAGAGGTTTTGCAGGGTATTTTGTCATAAAAAACGGTGAAAAAACCGCAAAAAACGGCAAGTGGAAAGCGGGACCGGGCGAAAAACTTTTCGACGAGGTGAACCGCCGTATGCCCGGGGCGAAAATCATTGCGGAGGACTTAGGTTACATCACAGACGACGTGCGAGAATTGCTTGCGTACTGCGGCTATCCCGGGATGAAAGTCCTGCAATTTGCGTTCTCAAACGACGACAACGAGTATCTGCCGAGAATGTACAAGGACGGCAACTGCGTGGTGTACACCGGCTCGCACGACGCCGATTGCACTTATTCGTGGTGCAAAAACCTCAAAGGCGACCAACTTGCCCGATTCAAAAAGGAATGCCTGCGCCTCTGCGGCGGCGCGAACAGAACGTACGCAATGATAAATCTTGCGTTCGGTTCAATCGCAAATCTGGCAATCGTTCCGTTGCAGGACTGGCTGTTGCTTCCCAACGAGAAGGGAAGAATGAACACGCCGTCCGTTGCGCAAGGCAACTGGGTTTGGCGTGCCCCGAAGAACTATGACAGTCCCGAACTTATCGAGAGAATAAAAAAGACGAACAAGCAATTTCACCGAGAAAATTGCTGACAACTTTTTGCAAGTTGTCGGCAGTGATATCGTCGCTACGCAACGGTGATATTCTCGCTTTGCTCGGGCAATATCCTCACTTCGTTCGGATGATATCCACACTGCGTGTTGGAAAATTCAAATATGCCTTAACCCAAACGAAGTTTGGATATCATCGTGCAGAATGCACGATATCATCACAAAGTGATATCATCGCAAAGCGATATCATAAAAAAATAAAAGCACTCGGCGAGTGCTTTTATTTTTGCGTTTATGCGTTTAGATGCTTACATTTTTGCAATGTACGCCGCAAGTTCGTTGAAGATTACGTCAAGACCGTGTGCGCCTGCGTCGGGATAACCGATTGAACGCTCGCCCACCGTGCCCGCTCTGCCGAGAGTCGCAACGTGAGTCTTGGTTGCTTCTGCGCCGTCGTGTGCCGCCTTTGCGCCGAGATCGAGACCTTCTTGCAATTTCTTGCCTTCTTCCGCCGCTTTGGTGAGAGCCATTGCGCAAGGTTTGAGAGCGTCAACGAGCGTCTTGTCGCCGATTTCAGCGCCCTTGCCGAAGGACTTTTTGCCCGTTTCGTACACGCCGCGATTTGCTTCGGTGAAGAGAAGCGCAATGTCGGTGAGGTTGACTTCTTTCTTGCCGAGCATTGCTTTGCCTGCGTATTTGAATGCCGAACCCCAGATAGGACCGGACGCGCCGCCGCAGTATTCTTTGATGATTTCACTGCAACTTACGAGGAACTGACCGATGTCGCCTTTCTTTCTGGTTGCCCAGTCTGCTTTGAGTTGTCTGAAACCTTTTGCGATTGACATACCGAAGTCGCCGTCGCCCATTTTGTCCGCTTCGCAGAAGGGAACTTCGTTTTCGATGACGACGTCTGCCATCTTGTCTACGATTTGAACGAATGCCGCCGTATTGATAGTTTCGCCCACGACGGGTTTGCCTTCGACTTCGTAAACCGCAACTTCTTCGACTTCCGCTTTTGCGGCTTTCTTGGTTGCTTTGGCTTCGGTGTGTTCT
>CAVKTQ010000122.1:0-3197 GCA_963659105.1 Firmicutes bacterium CAG:238
ACGCTACGCTCTGAATGACGACGTGGGCGATTGACATCACCGCAACGCCGTTTGAGCAATGGGGTGTGTGGTGTCCCCACCCACAATTATTAATTATTCATTATTAATTATTGATTTCAAAACGAGATTTGTATGCTTTCACCGTGTTCGCCAAAAGCATCGTCACCGTCATAGGTCCGACGCCGCCCGGGACGGGCGTTATATATGAGCATTTAGGCGCGACTTCGTCAAAATCGACGTCGCCGCAAAGTTTGCCGTTTTCATCCCTATCCATGCCCACGTCGATCACAACCGCGCCGTCCTTGACCATATCGCCTTTGAGGAATTTCGCTTTCCCTATGGCAACGCACACTATATCGGCTTGCGATGTGATGTTTTTGAGGTTCTGCGTGCGCGAATGGCATATCGTCACGGTGCAGTTCCTGTCAAGCAAAAGTTGCGCAAGCGGCTTTCCGACAAGGTTCGAGCGACCTATAACGACCGCATTTTTGCCTTCGAGCGGAATGTTGTAGTAATCGAGAAGTTTCATAACTCCGTACGGCGTGCAAGCGACAAGGCTGTCGCGCCCCGTCCACAGTCTGCCCTTCTGCACATAGTGGCAACCGTCCACGTCTTTGTCGGGGTCGATGAGGTCGAGAAGAGAATTTTCGTCGAGGTGCTTGGGGAGCGGAAGTTGCAAAATCATGCCCGATACGTCGGGATTTTCGTTGAGATAACTTATAGTTCCTGCAACCTCGTCGAAAGTGCTTTCGGCAGGAAGTTTGCAAAGAAACGATTTTATCCCCACTTCGTCGCACGCCTTGATTTTGTTGCGGACGTACACTTGCGACGCGGGGTCGTCGCCCACGAGTATGACCGCAAGACCGATTCCGCAAGAGCAATCGAGTTTTTTGAGATTTTCAACTTCGTCTTTGATTTGTTCTCTCGTGACTTTGGCAACGAGTTTGCCGTCTATAATCTGCATAGTTCACCTCTATGTCGCCATTATAACATTGCGCGCTCTTTGTGTCAAAACATCTAAAAAGCGAAATAGACGAAATTTGTTTTTTCAAAGAATTTTCGCAGACGGAAAATCGGACGATATGCGGTTTTTTTTCGCTTCTAAACGCCCTTTTTGCATACAATTGTGCATATTGTATTGACATAAACCTCGTCAAAGAATATAATTAGTCCACAAAATTCAGCACGGAGATGGATATGAACAACTGGGCAGTTGTCGATTGGAGTACGGACGTTTGGCACTTTATTGTCAGAATGCTCGTTTCCGTAGTATGCGGATTTGTGATAGGTCTCGAACGCAAATCCCGAAGCAAAGAGGCAGGTATCCGCACGCACGCGATAGTGTGTTTGGCGTCCTGTCTGTTTATGATTTTGTCAAAATATCTCGCCGCGCCGCTTTTCAGCGACATTTCGGGCAACACTTTCGACGGCGACGCAACGCGAATCGCGTCGCAGGTTGTCACCGGCATCGGTTTTTTGGGCGCAGGCATCATCATGTACCGCAGAGACGTTATGCACGGTCTTACGACCGCGGCAGGCGTTTGGGCAACGGCGGCAATCGGCATGGCAATCGGCAGCGGCTTTATCGTCACGGGCGTGAGCGCAACTGTGATTATCCTCCTTTTGCAACTCATTTTCCACCTACCCATTAAAGCGTTTACGACAAGACATATCGCGCTCATCAAAATGCAAGTTTGGATTGAAAACGACGAGATTCTCAATCAGATTCTCGAAAAACTCGGCACGCAGAAAGTGAGTTCCTACAAAGTCAAGCAAGTGGGCGAGAGCCTCATTGCAACCGTCGAAGTCGCAACCACCGACGAACTCGACCCGATGAAATTCAACTCGTTGATTAGAGAGTTCCCCTCTCACCTTCTCTCAATCGAACGCGCAGACGAATAAGCGCAAACATCCGGCTATATGAAAACGGCAGTTTCGGCTGCCGTTTTTCTTTGTGGCGTTATAGATTGTACAAATTCAAATTTTAGATGTTTTGCGGAATCTAACGCATTCAATTTTGATTATAAAATAACAATCGATGGCAATATTGCCTCTCTTTGGCAAGTTTATGCTATGTTCAATTCACTTTGTTTATGGGGGCGTTTTGCAAGAATGCTCGAACGTTGTCCTCTGTTGCGTGCAAAAGTCGCACTCTCGCCTCGAGGCTCGCCCACGCCATATGCGGCGTGATTATGCAGTTTTTTGCGTGAAGCAATGGATTGTCGGCTTTGGGCGGCTCGCTTGTCATCACGTCGAGCGCCGCTCCTGCGATTTTGCCCTCGTTGAGTGCGGCGGCAAGCGCGTTTTCGTCGATAAGTCCGCCCCTTGCCGTGTTGATAAGATACGCCGTAGGCTTGAAAAGCGCAAGGCTTTGCTCGTTTATCATAAGTTTGGACTGCTCGTTGAGCGGACAATGCAAGGTGACGAAATCTGCGTTTTTGAACACTTCGTCTTTGGGTACGCAACCCTCGACGGGCGTGCGAGTGCTTATAAGCACATTCATCCCGAATGCCTTGCCGATTTGCGCGACCTTTTTGCCTATACTTCCGTAGCCGATTATGCCGAGCGTTTTGCCGTACAGTTCGTGAAGGGTGTCGAGCGTGTATGCAAAATCCCTGCAATTTTGCCAGTCCCCTCTCGCAACCGATTGCGTATGCAACGACAGTTTGCACGCAAATTCGAGGATGAACGCAAACGTGAGTTGCGCAACGGAATTGGTGCTGTAATACGGCACGTTGCACACGGTGATTCCGAGCGCCTTTGCCGCCTCGATGTCAACTATGTTGTAGCCGGTTGCCAAAATGGTGATGAGTTTGAGATTTTTGCACTCGGCAAGCGTATCTTTGTCCATCACGATTTTGTTGATGACCAAAATATCCGCGTCTTTTGCGCGCGGCAAAACGTCCTCTTTGCTCGTCGTGTCGTAGTAGGTCACGTCGCCGAACTGATTGAGGAAATCGAAATCGAGTTCCTTCCCTTTTGCGGTTGCCCCGTCAAGAATGACAATTTTCATAATACTGAGTTGAGTTTATCTGTCGCAGCGTAATTGCGGCTTTAAATGATATCTCCTATATTTATTTAAAAAATGAAGCTTCCCCATTCCTCATGTGTTTCCCCTACCGTCGTTCCCCCTCTGCACAAGTTTGAGGGAACCCACGACGTCCGCTCCGCGTGGGGCAACACTCGGTGCTCGCATA
>CAVKTQ010000123.1:0-3118 GCA_963659105.1 Firmicutes bacterium CAG:238
GTACGGAATAGATTTGCTCGTTGATGTAGTCGTTGTAACCGAGCGTATTCATATTCTCGTAATTAATCATATACGCGAGATAGTCGGGGTTGGTTGCGACGACAGCCTGCCATTTTGCTTGGGTGGGGTCGAGTTTGTACGCCTTGTATGCGGTTTGGAAAGCCTCGTCGTTGAAGGACGGAGCGGTGAATACGTTGTGGCTCGGCACTTCCTTAAACGGCGTTGCGCCGATGTCGTCGAGGCAGTATACCGAAGAAATGCAGGTCTCGCCGAGTTTGCCGTCAAAATCGTATCTTTCCACCGTGGTGTATCTTCTTGGCGAATAGTAACTCACGCAAGAACCCGTTTGGAAGTCGTAGAGCGTTCTGCCCTCGACGTCGGTGTAGGTCATAGCGTCGCAAACGTGCATATGTCCGGTGAAGACGTAGCGAGTGCCCATATCGAGCAAGCGTTTTGCGGTGTTTTCCCAGTTGTAGATGGTGAAATCCTTGAGGATTTCGTCTTCCATTTCCCAGTGCGGAAGCGCATTTTGGTGGAAGCAGGTGATGATTGTCTTTTCGCCGAGCGCGGGGTTGGAAGCGTTTTGAGATTCGCAGAATTCTTGCATCCAGTCAAGCACGCCTTCGGTGAGCCTGCCGCCGCAGAGGTGGTCGAGACCCGTCGAGCGGAACACGATTTTGCCTGCCGCGAACGCTTTTTCGGGGTCGATTGTTTTTGACGTATCGACGGCGCCTTCTTCGGTTGCGCCGTAGAAAGTGAATTTTTCGCCGTTTGCTTGGGTTTTGTCTTTGAGAACGCTATATTCCGCTTCGTTCACTCTTACGTATGCGCCGACTTCTGCCGACTCTCTGTCGTGAGCGTCGATGACCATAAGAGCATAATCGGTATAGTCTTCGACTTTGATTTCCGCAGAGAGGGAAAGGGAGTTGTTTCCGTCGCCGATTTGATAGTATTCGTTGAGTTTGTCGGCTGTCGTTTTGGAAGCGTCCATTTTGTTGACCGCTTCGAGATGCTCGTTGTAGTAGTGAATTTCAAGCGTATCCGCGTTTTTGGACGGGATATAGTTTGTCGTATACTCGCCGTACCAGTACTCTGCGGGCAAATACTCGGTGAGGTTGATTGCGCCGTCGCTTCCGTCAAGGTTTGCGTTCGGATAGCCCAAACCTGCAAAGACGAGCGCAAATTGCATCGTCGTCAATGCGTCCGAAACGCGCTTCGAGCCGTCTGTTTTGGAGTAGAGCGCGCCCGACGTATTGTAGAGGTCGTGGTTGCCCGGCGTTGTGAAAACTTGGAAGTTCTCATAACCTTTGATTTTTCTTATCTCGTTTTGCATATAGCGCAATGCGTTTGCAACGTCCACGAGAGCGGTGACTTCGCCGTTTTTGCTGAGGTCGCCCGAAGCGAAAACGTATTGGGGCGCTTTTCCTTTCTTCGCGTCGGCAATGTATTGCTCGATTTGTTGTTTGAGGATCATACCGCTTTCCATAACGAGTTTTGTGTCGCCCGTCATAGAATTGTAAAAGTCGCTCGTTTTGTAGGTGGGGCTTTGGATGTCTTGATAGCAATCGTCGACGGGGAAGTAGTGTATGTCGCTGAATTGACCTATCATAAGAGAGTCGGTCGGCTTCTTTTGACTGTCGGCGTTTGCAATGCCTGCAATGGAGAACGTCATAATGCTCGCAAGAACGATTGCGAGAGAGATGACGAACACCAAAGGCAAACGTCTTTGCATTTTGTTGCTCATATTTCCTCCTTATGCGCGCATACGCGCACAATTGATTCTTCTACACAATTGTACATTATATACAAATCAAAATCAATATTGAACGAAAAAATCGAAGGTTAAAGTTGCATTAGAATCCGATTTTGTTTGATAGTTGACACTTTGATTGATATTGTCCGCCGAAAATCCGTCGAGGCGGCGAAAAGTGCAAAAATATCCGAAAATATTTGACGATTTATGCAAATAATCGTTGACAAAAAACATAATCGGGAATAACATATAGATGAACATTTGAATAACAATTCAATTGTCGGAGAGAAAAATGACAATAGAAATCAAAGACAACATCCAAAATTCAACGCTTCCTGCCGATGACGTAGTTTCTGCGCTTGCAGACTTGTTCAAGGCTTTGGGCGACCCGACTCGCGTGAAAATTTTGAGTTGCTTGCAAGCAAGCGATATGAACGTCGGCGACATCGCCGACAAACTCGGCATGACCGCTTCCGCCGTATCCCATCAACTTCGCGTGCTTCGAGCCATAAAACTCGTCAAAGGCACAAAAGAGGGCAAGGAAGTCAGATATTCTCTCGACGACGACCACGTCACGCTCATCATGCAGTGCGGTCTTACTCACGTCAACGAGGAAAAATGATTCCTCGCCGTCTAAAACGCAGGGTGCAAGCCCCTGATTTTTTAGAGGCAATATTTGAATAGTTGTTCAATAATCCAACTGTTCAACAAACAAATTTATATTGGATTTGACCCTAAAGGGAAGTATAGAAATCCGAAAAGGAGAAAAAAAATGAAAAAAGTTTACAAACTCGAAGATCTCGATTGTGCAAATTGCGCCGCAAAAATGGAATGTGCCATTCAAAAACTTGACGGCGTTCAAAATGCGTCCGTCAGTTTTATGTCACAACGTCTCACCCTCGAAGCCGATGACGAAAACTTTGACGAGATTATGAAGAAGGTTGTGAAGGTTTGTCGCAAAATCGAACCCGACTGCACAATCGTTCTATAAAGCACGCTATTGAGCGCATAGCGGCGTCAGACATTCTCGCTCGTCAACTCATTTACGATTAGTAAATTAGGGTTGCCGTGCGAGAGTATCTTCCTTGCTCTGCATCTCAATATCGCACTTTATGGGCGAGGGCGTGCGATGCACGCAAGCGGTTAATCAAAAACCTATTCGTAGCCTACTCATAAGCGGAATGTGCGACTTCGCAGACGGAACACGAGCCGCAGGGCGGCGAGAAAAGGGAGCGCCGAGCTTGACGATAAGTACAAGCGACTGCGCCGTTTGGGTGCGAAGCTGGCGCACAAAGCGCAGTGACATAATGAGAGAAATGCCCCTATCTATGCGAGTGCCGAGTGTTGCCCCACGCGGAGCGGACG
>CAVKTQ010000124.1:0-2989 GCA_963659105.1 Firmicutes bacterium CAG:238
TGGTAAGGGGCACGTTTTGAACATTTTTTTAAAAATCCTCTTTACAAAATTGCGATTTTACGTTATGATTAATTTGTGCCTTGCAGGGCACGAAAAATTTTATATAATGGAGGTCTTTTACCGTTGGTAGATTACGAGCTTAAATCTCAGGTTACTGAGTGCGGGCTTGTGCGTGTTGTCAGCAAAATGCAAAAGGCTTTTTATAAGCAAAGTTTAAGAAATTCTTTGCCTTTTCCCGAAGCCATACAAGACAGCAAGTATGATATGCCCCTTGACGAAGCAATGCAGTGGTATGATTTTTTCAAATCAAGCAATGAGAGGTGGAAACTTTTGAAAGAGTGCGAGCGTATTTTACATGCGAGTAATGCTCGCAAAAATCGTGTCAAGAAACGTGTTGAAACTTTGCTTGAAAAGTCGTGTGTTTTTTTAACCTTTACTTTTTCCGACGAGTCTATGAAAAAGTCATCTGCGGAAACTCGTCGAAGATATGTTCGCATGTTCCTTGATGGATATGGTGCTTACGTTGCTAATATCGATTTCGGGAAGCAAAATGGACGTGAACACTATCACGCTATTCTTCAATGCGATAGATTAGTTGATTGTTCTTCTTGGGTATATGGAAATTTGGACGTTAAACGCATTTTAAACCCAAATTCGCAGGCTTTGAGCAAATATATATCAAAACTCACAAATCACGCTATAAAAGTAACTACAAAAGGTCATAGGATAATTTATAGCCGTTGATGCACTCGCTTTTATTTGCGGTAGTCAAGGAAAACGAAAAAAGTTTTTTTGACTACCGTTTTTAATTTTTTTCAAAAAAAGTTTTTTCCCTTGACAACCGAATTGGAAATATAATTGCTTTCGGGTGCGGATGTCCGTCCGCACCGTTGATTGCAGACTTTCAACGGGTTTGCGTTCCGGCGCGAGTTAGCGCAAGGGGGCAGCTGTGGGGGGCGTGGTTTAACCACCCCCACAAACCCCGTCGCAACCGCCCGGACGTTATCGTGTTTTGTCGAAAATTTTATATTTTTGTCCGTACAAAATATCTTCTGCTTCTTGACCTTTTTGTCCTTGTTTGTTATAATAATTTTAGCCTTAAAAGACAACACCAACGGAACGAGGCAACCCCAACGAGAGAAGACCACTGCAATGGTCTTTTTTCATTTTTTTTTAGACGTTTTGTTTGTCGTGCCCCTTTGACTTGGTAAGGGGCACGTTTTGAACATTTTTTTAAAAATCCTCTTTACAAAATTGCGAATTTACGCAAAAATCTGCGCTGAGGCAACATCAATCGCCCACGATGTCATTCAGAGCGAAGCGTGGGAATCCCCTAAACAGAAACGAAAACTTTTGGGGCGATTGTCAAAAACCGCACTTGTTCTCGCAATCACTAACCGCGCAATCGTTCGTGTGCTCTCAAATCAAGCAAGGACAAGAACTCGTGCCACAATTTCGCACGCACGATTGTTTGGTGCTACGCGCTTTGCACGCTTTGGCACGGACAAGAACTCAAACCGCAGTTTCGCCAAATTATCTGCTTGGTGGCGTGCCTACGGCACGCTGTTCTTTTTATCTGCGCTGAGGCAACATCAACACGCAAGTGTGCGTATTGCCGAGAGCCTCGCTTGATTTTTGCTCTACTCACCGCGCAGATTTTTGCTCTGCTAACGTTTTTTATTTGAAGTAGGGAAGGGGAAGGACGTAATTTGATTGCGTGCAACTTGTTTTGCGGAAAATCATTGACAAGTTATAAATCGATGTGATATTATAACAAAGCTTTGAAAATGAAAACTTCGGTTTTGGAGAAGTACCCAAGAGGCCGAAGGGGCTCCCCTGCTAAGGGAGTAGTACGAGTGAATCGTAGCCAGGGTTCAAATCCCTGCTTCTCCGCCACAGGGAGTCGCGTTTGAACACGCGGCTCTTTTACTTTTGTCTAAAAGGAGTTGCAGGTATTGTTTTTCAAACAAAGCAGTATGAAATAAAGCGGTCAACCCATTATTTGACGCAAAAAAGAGATATTCACGGCAACTTCATAAAATAACTCAATAAAACACGATTTAAGGCGATAGAACGTTGATTCTACCGCCTTTTTCTTATGACTTTATGTTTATGCGTTCCGATTTTTCGTCTTTCGGGTTTACGTTGTAGCACAGTGAAAAGCGCAAGTCAACGGCAAAAAATTGTCGCTAAAAACTTTTAAGGTGCTAAAAATAAATTGTTATATAAAGTTTGACTTATTTTAGAGGCTTGGCGTTAGTTAGATGCTTAACCTCTTTTTTTACAATTACGCAACAATTTTTATGCTGTTCGTTGACTTCCGTGAAAGCGACAATAAATAAAAATGCTCCTATCTTTTCCCGGTGCTACCCCGTTTTTGCCGAAAGGCGAAAATAAATCGGAGGTAAATCCAAATGAAAAGAAAAATATTAGATTTTAGCGTCATGAAAGAGGAAATCTCACAAAACAACGTGCTTGAAATGGCAGAACTTATTGCCTTTATGGAACTACGGTTTCAAATAGGCTACTTAGGAAGCCGTGCGCAGAAAATGTATTCCGACCTGTACCGACGCATTCGTAAAAGCAAAAAGCGTATTGTTGCAAAACTCTATCGAAACAAAAATGGCTGAATACGAAGTTTTGCTTAACGACCTTGAAACACAAAAAGCGCAACTCGAATTAGAGCGCGGCTATAAATTGACAAAGAAAGACTTGCTTGTGTTCATTGAAGAACTGCTAAAAGGCGATGTAAACGATAAAGACTACCAAAAGCAAATAATAGACCACCTTGTAAGCCAAGTTTTCGTCAGTGATGACAATACCGTTGTTTATTTCAACATTCGCGGTGGCAAAGATATTGAAAAATTGACCATAGACGATACGAAAGAAGTAGTGAAAAAAGTTCAAACGCAATCACCACTTGCCCGCCACAAAAAACCCGATCCGAATAGGTCGGGTTTTTCGATGTCGTTTTGAGGGATTTCCGCGC
>CAVKTQ010000125.1:0-1662 GCA_963659105.1 Firmicutes bacterium CAG:238
GAAAATTATGGACCCCAAATATCAAAGTTTGTTTACTCCTTGGAAGATCGGCAAATGCGAAATCAAAAACCGCATCGTCTTGACTTCTATGGGCGGAACATCGATCTTCGGCTGGATGGAACCGCATCACTTCGACAAAGAAGCCGCAAACTTCTTGCTCGATAGGGCAAAAAACAACGTCGGTCTTATTTTGCCGGGTATCGCGCCCATCAGAAACGTTATCGGCGGAAATTGGCTCTACAAGAGCAAGAGTTCCTTCAAACATCTCAAACCATTTATGGATGAAATCCACAAGACGGGCGCAAAGATGTTCGTGCAACTCACCGCAGGTTTCGGACGCTCGTTTGCAATCAGCGCGATGATGGAGACGCTTGCCACAAACAAAGTTTTGGGCGCAATCGCAAAGCCGTTTATCAACATAGATCAACTCACGATGAGCGCAAGTCCCAATCCAAACCGTTGGAGCGACAAAGTGCCGTCAAGAGCAATGACCGTCGACGAAATTCACGAGTTTATCAAAGCGTTCGGAAAAACCGCAAAAATGTGCAAAGACGCAGGCGTAGACGGCGTTGAAATCCACGCGGTTCACGAAGGATATTTGCTCGACCAATTCACGATGAAATACACCAACCAACGTACCGACGAGTACGGCGGTTCAATCGAAAACAGATATCGTTTCCCCATCGAAATCGTCAAGGAAATCAAGAGAGTTTGCGGCGAGGACTATCCCGTTTCGTTGAGATATTCCGTCGTATCCAAGACCAAAGGCTTCCGTCAAGGCGCGCTTCCCGGTGAGGACTACGTCGAAGTCGGTCGCGATATGGAGGAGAGCAAAATCGCAGCCAAAATGCTTCAAGACGCAGGCTATGACATGCTCAATTCGGACAACGGAACGTACGACGCATGGTACTGGGCGCATCCGCCTGTATATATGCCGCAAAACTGCAACCTCGCAGATTGCGAAGAACTTAAAAAAGCAGTCGATATTCCCGTCGTTTGCGCAGGTCGTATGACCCCCGAAGTCGGCGCAAAGGCTATTGCGGAAGGCAAAATCGACGGTATGGGCGTCGCTCGTCAATTCCTCACCGATCCCGAATGGGTCACCAAACTCATTCAAGGCAGAGAAGACGACATTATGCCGTGCATTTGCTGCCATAACGCTTGCTTCAATATGGCGCACTACAACGGCGTTGCAAACGATCAGGATTTGTCCGACACCGCAGGTATGGCTCGTTGCGCGCTCAATCCGCACACGATGCAATCCAAGAAATACAAGATCGTTTCCGCAACCAAACCCAAGAAAATCGCCGTCGTCGGCGGTGGTATCGGCGGTATGGAAGTTGCAAGAGTTGCGACTTTGCGCGGCCATAAAGTCACCATTTACGAGAAATCCAACGATCTCGGCGGCATATTCGTAGCGGCGGCAGCACCGTCTTTCAAAGAAAAAGATAAGGAACTTATCGAGTGGTACAAAAAGCAAATCAAGGATTTGGGCATCGAAGTGAAGTATGGCGTCAAAGTTGACGACGTAAACAAACTCGACGCAGACGAAGTCGTCGTGGCAACGGGCGCAGTGGCAAGACGTTTCAACGTCCCCGGCGTTGAAAAGACCGTCGAAGCATGCGATTTCTTGCTCGGGAACAAACAAGTCGGCGACAACGT
>CAVKTQ010000125.1:1672-2820 GCA_963659105.1 Firmicutes bacterium CAG:238
TCGGCGGTGGCTTGACCGGTTGCGAAATCGCATACGAATTGCAACTTCAAGGCAAGCACCCGACAATTGTCGAAATGCAAAACGACCTTATCCACGCCAAAGGCGTATGTCTTGCAAACTCGTCCTATTTGAGAGAGTATTTTGCGCTTCACAAAGTGCCCGTGTATCTTGAAACCAAACTTGTTTCGGTCACCGACAACGGCGTTAAAGTCGCTTCCAAAGACGGCAAAGAATTCGAGATTTCCGCAGATTCCGTCATTATGTCCGTCGGTTACAGACCTGCACCCGTCGCGCAAGAGGACAAACACGTTCACGTCGTCGGCGACAGCGCAAAAGTCGGCAATCTTCGCACTGTTATTTGGGGTGCTTGGGATGTTGCAATGAAACTGTAAAGCGTTAAGCACGCTATTTGGCGTGATACTTCGTCAGGCACATCTTGTCTCAAAATCGTGTACGTCTATGTACACTGGGTTTTGATTCAAGATGTGCCTTTCTTGTCTGACGCTCAAATATCGCGCTTAAATTAATAGTGATATAAACTGTGTCAACACCAATCGTTCGTCAACTCATTTACGCATAGTAAATTAGGGTTCGGACGGCTCTTCCTTGTTCTTCATCTAAATATTGCGCTTTACGAATATGTGCGCTTTTGTTGAGGATTTATTCAAGTCGTGTCTTTCTTGTCTGATGTTCAAATAGTGCGCTTAAAACCTCAGTTGCCGTAATGCGCAAAATGTTGTTGAAATAACGGCAAAATATGATATAATATTCGCATTAAACGAACGCACAGAGGTGTAGTGTATGAAAAAAACGACTATGCAAAAATATGCTCGTCTTATCGCTCAAAAGGGCGTAAACGTGCAGAAAAATCAAGAAGTAATTATCCGTGCAGGACTTGATCAACCGGAATTTGTAAAAATGGTTGCAGAGGAATGCTATCGCAAGGGCGCAAAGAAAGTTACGGTCGAGTGGGATTATCAACCGCTCACCAAAGTCAACTATCGCTATCGTTCGCTCAAATCGCTTTCCACGATGGACGAGTGGCAAGTTGCAAAACTCAAACATCAGGTTGACGCGCTTCCTGCTATGATTTACATCGAATCGGAAGACCCCGACGGGCTTAAAGGCGTGGATCAATCCAAAGTCGC
>CAVKTQ010000126.1:0-2752 GCA_963659105.1 Firmicutes bacterium CAG:238
GTTTTTCGGAATAGTCGGCGTATAGGTCGATTTTACGGGCATTAAACGCAAGGCTTTGATTGCAGTACATTCATAATAGTCTGCCGATTTATCAGGTCTGAATAAGCCGCTCGTTGCGAAGATTCGGAGCATTTGCTCTTTATCTCCGTTACACCAATAAGCGAGTAAATGCATAAGCGACATATCCGAGTTCGAGTGATTATTTTGCAGATCTTCACCTGCATAAAGCCTTTTAAATTTATCTCCGTTTTTCGCGTTCGACGCCTTTTCGACAACGTCTTTATCCGACATCGTAGACAATCCGTTCATACCTTTGCACACGCCTTTCCATTCTTCGCGTTTGTCGCATTTGCGAGAAAGAAATTCTTTCATTTCGGGCGTATCGAAACTTTCAAGACGGTAAAATCCTGTCCCGTCACCCGTCATTGCAATGAAATGTTCTTTCTGATAAAATTCCAAACTACCGTCTTTTGAGAAGGTACGAATATCCATACCGTTCGTTTTGCCGAAGATATGCAACCCGTTTCCGCTTACCGACTTTTCGATGTAGGTCTTTCCGCACTTTGAAAGGATCTCTTTTGCGAGTGCGGTCGGCTGTCCGTTTTCGTCGTAGCAATGGTCAAGGTCGATACAGGAAACATTGTCCTTTCCGTCAAGCGCATAAGCAATCGTCGTGCCGCCTTTTTCTTTCAGGTACTTTAAGGCATTATCGAAAGTCGTCCACGTTTCGGGGTTGTCGCTTTCGGCATACTCGCCCTTGTCGCTGTTGCAATTGACGGGGCGTTTATTGTATTTGCCTTTGTCGGCGTTCCACCACGTTTTAACTACAACCCAATTCGGTCGCTCTTTCATTTCGTCGGGAACGGCGGTTCGTAACGCTTTTTCTCTTTCCTCGAAAGAAGTATTTGCTTTAACGCTCGGTCGTTTGTAGTCTGCGCCGTATGCGCCTGCGTCTTTTCCTTTGACTTCCTCGCAAAAATTCTTTGCCGAAAGTTCCGCCGTTTTCTTTTCTTCACCGCTATTGTCACTTAAACGAACGGTGAAGTCGTTATGTAAGCTCAATCTGATCGTGCCTTTTTCGGCATTGTCCTTTACACACTTGTTCGGGATATAGTAGGTATAACCCTGATACTTTCCGTCGGGCATTCTGAATAAGGTACTGTCGTCGAAGCTCGCAACTCTCGCCTTTTCGGGAACGGAAACGTAATTCCAATCGCTCGGCGTTTCGCTTCCCGGCGCGCTTTCTGCTTGTGCCTGTTTATAATCGTCTGCGGTCGTGTTGTTGCAAAGTTGGTTGAAATCATACACCGTAAGCGTTTCTTCTCTCGCTTCATCGCGGCTCTGCGCTTTGATAACGAAATCGTCGGGCAAGCGAATCAGAATACGCCCGTCGTCGCTGTTCTTATCTTCCCCGACAAAAGCCGTAGGGATAAAGAACGACATACCGCCGAAGTCCTGTTTGTTCGGCAAAACGAACAGCATACTCTTCGGGTATTCTTTACGGAACGCTTCTTGCGGCACGCTCGTATTCAGCCATTTCGTGTCCGTATTTTCCTGCGTTTCATAGTCTTTGTTGGTCGTACCGCCTACCGCTTTTGCAAACTCTTCTGCTGTAAGCACAACAATTTGCTCGTTATCTCCGTACCCCTTGCGAAGTTCGATTTCTCTGTCATCGCGGACGGAAAGTTCGTAGCAAAGTTCTCTGCTGTCGCTTTGCAAGTCCACAAGTTGGCGCGACGGTCTGATTTTATCGTTGAACATATAGTAGGTGAAACCTGCATATTCGCCGTTCGTCGGCATTTTGAATACGCTCCCTACTCCCGACTTTTTGATAAATGCGTCGTTTGCAACGTTGATTTTCGTAAACGCCGCTTTCGGTTTTTCCGAGCCGTATTCGTTCTTTCGCCAATTCTCTGCTTTTTTCTGTGACTCGAAACCGTATCTGCCCTGTTTCCAATCGCCCGTTTCGATATGATAGCCGATTGCCACAACGTAGTCTTTGTTCATCGTTGCCGAGCGGTCGATAATCGCAATATCTCTGCCGTCTTTGTCTTTTTCGATGTTGACTACCTTATCTCCCCTCGCGGTGATTTTCGTGTAGTCACGCGTGTTTTCGCTCATTTGCTCTTCGTGTTCCTCCTTTTTCTGCTTTTCAATTTTTCTTATCCTGTTTGCGAATAAATCGATCAGTCCGGGGTGCGCTGATGAATAAATGCGGTTTTCATCGGATTTATCCTCATATCCCGCCGTACTGTTTGCCCATTCTCTGTTTTCCGTTGAATATCGTCTGTCCCATTCGTTACGGCGAATCAGAGTCGTTACGCTATGCTTTACCCTTTCCAAACCGTATTCGGAAATCAAATCTTGCTCAAAGCCTTCTTTAAGACGGTTATCCTCATAGTTGTCGGAAATAGCCTGTCCGATAGCCTGCACACACTCTTCATCCAACGAGTGGGATAACAAGTATTTGTCCAACTCACCGTGTTCCTGTGCATAACTTCCCGAATGCAAATAGATGTTATCTTTTGCCGTTTCTCGTTCCCGCTGTTTCCGTTCCACGGCTTCCTGAACGTCCGTTACCGTAAATTCCTGCGTTTCATCTTCGCCAATATCTCTGCCGACTTTCAAAAAGTCGATATGATGTTTTTTCAAGGTATCGCGTGCGATGTAGCAAACGGGTGATAAGATTACATAACGATCGGCTTTCTCCTTAATGGCGTGCAAATTCGTAGATAACAAACTGTCTTTGAAG
>CAVKTQ010000127.1:0-2736 GCA_963659105.1 Firmicutes bacterium CAG:238
GTCGTGATAAGGGGAGTATTATGAGGAACATATTTGATGAATTAATAATTAATAATGAATAATTAATAATTTCGGGAGGGTTTCACCCTCACCCGAATCGAAGGTTGCAAAATGAGATGCCGTAACGATACGGGATATTCCGAAAATCTTGGTTATTGATTATTCGTCACGGATTAACCGTCATTTTGTTTCCTTGTTTTTCAAAAACAGCACGTTTTTCGTGTGGACGTCGCTGTATGAAAAGGTGCGTTTTTCGCCGCCTTCGAGTTCGACGGTGAATATCGAGGGAAACAGCGCGGTCACTTTGCCGTGATAGAGCGAGGATTTGCCTCTTGCGCCGTTGATTTTGACAAGTACGGGTATGCCGACTATTTTTTGCACGCGCTCTTTTGCCTCTACGATGGATTGTCCTATTTCTCTCATACACCGATTGTTGCCGAAAATTCAAATTTTATTCGCATAAACGCAAAGAAGTTTGAATATGTTTTTGGTGAAACGGAGGAATGCTATGTTCGATTTTGAAAAAATAAGTGCCAGCAAATTTTACGTTGCGCCGACATCCGAGCGAGTTGTCGAGTTTTCGCCGACGGACGTGGATATGAGCAACATTGCAAAGGTATTGTCTTTGGCGGTGGACGCGCGAGCGACGAGCGTTGACGCGCAGGACGGATATGCGCAAGTGGGCGGCAGAGTGAATTTCCGCCTTGCGTACTTGGATAAAGACGGAGCGCCGAAGGGCGTGGATTACAACGCCGATTTTACGGCGAGAGTGGACGGCGAGTTTATTGAAGGCGACAGCGCGTGGTGCGACATCGTTATATCCGAATCCGACGTGGAAGCGGGGGATACGCTCACACTTACGGCGGTGCTCGAGGTCAACGTATCGGCAATCAAACGCGACGAAATCGAGGTGCTTGTAGGTGCGGACGATTGCTACGTTCAAAAGCAGGAGATTTACGTTCCGTCCTTTATCGCGCAAAAATCGGTCGTCGTTCCCTTTGACGACGAAAAGAACGTGGGCGGCGAAATCGAATCCGTGCTCGGACTTTCTTCGACGGTCGTAACTCGCCAGTCCCTTGCGACGGACGGCGGCGCAACCGCAAAACTGGCGGTTTATTCGGTGGTAACCTACGTCGAGGGCGGCGAAATCAAGCAACACACTTTTGAAATTCCGCTCGAAGAAGAATTTAATCTCGACGGCGTGAAAGAGGGAGACGCAATCAAACTTTACACCGCTTTGAAATCGTCCAAAATCGTGCTTCAAGGCGTGACGGACGACAATACCATTCGCGTGGAAGGCGAAATCCAAATCAAGGTTCAAGCGTACAGATGCTCGAAAACCGAAATCGTGTCAGACCTGTTTATGCTGTCCAATCAAACGGAAATCGAACGCAAAAGTGCAAAATACACTTGCTTTGACGGTTGCGGCTATTTCGTCAAGGGCGTGGGCGGAAGCGCAACGCTTTCGGACAACAAACCTGCGGCAATCGAGGTGTGCGCTCTGCCGTATGCAAGGTGCTATACGACTCGTGCGTACGTCAACGACGAAAACAGCCTCATCGTCGAGGGCGTTGCAAATACGGATATAATCTATCGCGACGAAAACGGCTACAATTCCGTGCGTGCGGAACTTCCGTTTGCAATCTCGGCGGCAAGCGAAATCCCGTTCTCGAAAGAAGTGCGCGTAGATTGCAAGATTCAGCGCATAGACGCGGTCGTGCGCAGAGAACGCGAGTTTGACATCACCTTTGACGTTGCAATCGCGGTCTGCGGATTCTCGCCGCTCGAAGCGTCCTATATCTCGGCGGTGGAAGTCGGCACACAGCGCGCGCAAAACACGTCCGCATTGTCCGTGTACGTCGCCTCGCCGTCCGACACTATGCTTGACGTGTGCTCGGCTCTGTCCGCAATGCCCGAAGACATTTTGGCGCAAAACCCCGACCTTGCCGAACCGTTTGCGGAAGACACGAAAATCGTGTATTTCAGAGCGTTGAAGTGAATAGAATCCCGAAAAACCAAAAAAGAGAGAGGCAAACGCCTCTCTCTTTTCGTCGTGCGAAATTGCCGTTAAGGTTTCAAAATATCGTCGGCGGAACAATCGAGAAAAGCGCACATTTTCGCAAACGTGACGAGAGAGGGCATAATTCGCCCCGAAAGGTATTGCGAAACGGTCGGTTTCGATACGCCTATTGCTTTTGCAAGTTCGCTTTTCGATTTTCCCGACAGTTCTATTTCCTCTTTCAATCTTTTGCTGATTTTTTCGCTTAATTCGTCCATATCGTTGCTGAATATTTCCTCATCAACAATATTAGGCATTACTTAACAGGATGTCCGCCAAATTAGGCACAACCTAACAATTATGACATCTATTATGCTGAATGATAATATTTATACACAATTTGTTTTACAAAAAGGGGAAATTAAAATGCGTGAAATCGTATTAAAACAAGGTCAAACTTTTGTCGGCGACAATTACGTCGGAATGATTAACAAGATTTTCGGAACTCATTATGAAAGTTATATGAGGTCGAGCGTTTCGTTGGATAAATACGGTATGCCCGATTATATTGCGTGGATTGTATATTTGAACGATGAGTGGCATTCGGATTGGAAAAACAGCGTAGAAGGCAACAAAATAACCGAATCTTGTTTGGACAGAGAAAAATTCGTGAAAGACAAGTACAAATTCCCCAACAGATTGGTTTTTATGAGATGTCCAAAGACGAGAGGGAAAAG
>CAVKTQ010000128.1:0-2731 GCA_963659105.1 Firmicutes bacterium CAG:238
CAGCTGGATAGAGCGTCTGGCTACGGACCAGAAGGTCAGGGGTTCGAATCCCTTATGCTACGCCAACAAAAACCCAACTCGTCTGAGTTGGGCTTTTGTTTTCTGCGCATAATTGATTCGAACGTGCGCCATTGCGCACCGCAACTATGTTGCGCCCAGACCTGCGGTCAGGCTGCACGCGATTGACCTTTGGTAACAATCGCTGTTGAGCGAATCTATATACAAGATAAAAACCCAACTCAAGCGAGTTAGGTTCCTGTTTCATTGTTGTATGAGCGAATTGCCTTGACTAAGCGGCGGCGTTTCACTCGGGTTTATTCTCGAAGTCTTTGAGGATTCCGTTTATGCCGTTGAACGAGAGGGTGGCGACCATTTTTGCCAAATCGTCGATGGAACGCTCTCTTGACGAGTTGAACCAGTGTTGGAACACGGTGAACATACCCGAAATGACGTAGTCAAGCACGATGTCAAGTGTCGCCTCGTCGAGGACGCTGTATTGCGATATGACCTCTTTGCCTCGCGCTTTGAGGGTTTTGAAGAGTTTTGTCACGAGGTTGGAGTTGCTTTCTGTGGATATGAGATGCTGATAAAAGTCGATGTCGCTATTTATGATTTTTGTCAGTTCGGAAAACATCTGATACGGGTTGTGCAGCAACTCGTTGATGTTGTGTTCGCGCACGACTTGCTCGAAACTGTCGATGATTTTGTTTTCGAGTTCGTCGGTCAAATCGTAGATGCCGCCGTAATAGTTGTAAAACGTCTTGCGGTTGATGTCGGCTTTGTCGGCGATATCTTTGATGGTGATGTCGTTGATATTCTTTTGCGAGAGCAGTTCGGCAAATGCGCGATAGATTGCCTTTTTTGTTTTTGCGATACGTCTATCTGTTTTTTTCTGTTCCATATCGGCTACTATTTTCGGCATTTTTGGGGTATAATACACAATACAGGCGAGAAATGTGTAGAAACAAGCACTCCTTTGCATAGTGAATTTTTCTGAAAATGTCAAAAATTCCTTGTTATTTTTCTTGTATGTATTATAATACACATATGAGGCATAAGTCAAGATTATCCGACAAAATAATCTGCCATAAAAACAAAAAGACAAATTGCAAAGAGAGGATAATATGAAAGTCGCAATCGTTATAGACATATTCCACGACAAGGGAAACGGCACGTCTATGTCGGCAAGGCATCTTGTCGAAAATCTTGTCGAAAGGGGCGTCGAAGTCAAAGTTCTGTGCGACAACGCAGGGCAAAACACCGAAACTATGCAGGGAGTGAAGTTTGTAACGTTTCCCATACAGCAAGTGCCGATATACCAAAAGATTATCGAGCAGCAACACGCATGGCTCGCTTCGCCCAACGACGCAAGGATAAAAGAGGCGCTCAAAGGAGTGGATTTGGTGCATATTTATATGCCGTTTGCACTCGGAACGCATTGCGCGCGCATAGCGCACGACATGGGGATACCCGTGCTCGGTTGCTATCACGTTTCGGCGGAAAACATCACTTTCAACGCAAATATGAAATACGTTCCCGGAGCGACGGGCGCAATGTACGAACTTCTCAAAGTCTACCATTATAAACCCGAATGGATCAACAACATACATTGTCCGTCGAGGTGCATAGCGTCCACGCTTATGGGGCACTTGTACAATCAGAATCTGCACATCATATCCAATGGCTACGACCCCGAGTTCAAGCCTATCGAGGACGTAAAAATCCCCGAGGGCTGCGAGGACAAAATCATCGTAACGAGCGTCGGCAGACTCACCGAAGAAAAGAGACAAGACATCATCATAAAGGCGGTTGCAAAGAGCAAATACCGCGATAGAATCACGCTTTTCCTCGCCGGCAAAGGACCGAAGCAGGAAGAATACGAGCAACTCGCAAAGGATTTGCACGTCGATTTGCGAATAGTGTTTCTCACTCAACCCGAACTTGTCAACTTGCTCAACGCGTCCTATCTTTTCGTGCAGGCGAGCGACGTCGAAACAGAGTCCATATCCTGCCTCGAAGCCATTGCGTGCGGCACCGTTCCCGTGATTTCAAATGCGAAAATGTGCGCGACAAAACAGTTTGCGCTCACACCGCAATCCACGTTCAAAAAGGGCAGTTACGTCTCGCTTGCGACAATGCTCGACTTTTGGATTTCAAACACAAAAACGCACGACGATATGAAGCCCGAGTACTGCGAGTTTGCGCAAAAATTCAGCCTTGACAAGTGCATCGGATATATGCTCGAACTCTACAATTTCTTGCTTACCGACGACAAGAGCAAGTATGTCGTGAAAGACTACAACAATCCTATGGTTTTTCAACTCGAGCGCGATTCGCTGGGACTTATCTCGTCCAAGCACAACCAGTTTCACAAGTTGGACAGACAACGTAAATTTATGGAAAAGAATTAGTCTTTGCAGATGAATTGCACTTTGTGCAGTGATATTGTGCCTTCGACACAGTGATATTGTCTTGCGCCAAAAGTGAAATTGCACACTATGTGTGCAGTTGCGGTATAACAATGATATCGCCTGCGGCGATAATATCACTTCGTGTTGATATCGTGCAATTTTGCACGATGATATCCAAACTTCGTTTGGGTTGCGGAATATTCAAATCCACCGTCAGCGTGCAAAGCACGCTTTCACCAAGCAAGCATTCACACGGAATTGCGACTTGTGTTCTTGCCCGTCTTATTTTGAGAGTTATGGGGTGTGGGGTATCCCCACCC
>CAVKTQ010000129.1:0-482 GCA_963659105.1 Firmicutes bacterium CAG:238
GGTTTCTTTGGCTTCGGTGTGTTCTTGCGGAACGTAACCGAGCGCTCTGCCGATTGCTTGAACCGCTTCGAGAGCCGCTTCCGCCTGTTCGCTCATTGCCGCGCCCCAAGTGAGTGCGGGGGTGCAAACGGGGTAGTCTACGAGTGCTTTGAGTTCGCTGTCCACTCTCAACACGGAAATAGACGCGCCTGCCATATCGATGGACGTCATAAAGTTGCCGACGACAGTGCGGTGAATCTTGATTCCGTCCGCGTTCAACGCCTTCGTGACGGAATTGTTGAGGATATAGAGTTCTTGAAGGGGCGTGCCGCCGAAACCGTTGATTAGAAGCACGATTTCTTCGCCTTTTTGAAGTTTGAGGTCCTCTTCGAGGTCGGTGAGGATGCGTCTTGACAAGTCGTCGCAGAACGTGCCTGTCGAGTAGTCGATTTTCTCGCGGAAACGACCGGGTTCGCCGTGAATGCCTACGCCGAATTCCATTT
>CAVKTQ010000129.1:492-2589 GCA_963659105.1 Firmicutes bacterium CAG:238
CGCCGATTTCAAACGTGGGATGACCTGCTGCCGGAACGGTGCAACTCGTGAATGCGAAACCGAAAGAACGCACGTTTTCGATAACTTTGTTTGCAACCGCTTTGACTTCTTCGAGGCTCTTGCCCTGTTCAGCAGCCGCGCCTGCGCATTTATGCACCAAAACCGTGCCTGCAACGCCTCTGCGACCGACGGTGTAGAGAGAATCTTTGACTGCGATGTCGTCGTTGACGTACACTGCGTCCACTTTGATTCCGTCGTCTTGAGCGTCGCTCATTGCGTTGTTGAAGTTCATACAATCGCCCGAATAGTTCTTGACGATGAGAAGCACGCCTTTGTCCGTTGCGCATTGTTTGATTGCGTTGTAAACCTGAACTTGCGAGGGGGAAGCAAAGACGTCGCCGCAAACAGCCGCGTCAAGCATACCTTTGCCTACGAAACCTGCGTGAGCGGGTTCGTGACCGCTGCCGCCGCCCGAAATGAGGCTGACTTTTGCGTCGTTGATGTCTTTCTTTTTGACGACTTTATATTTTTCTACAAATTCGAGTTCGGGATGTGCTGCGGCAAGTCCGTGACACATATCGTACACGAAACTTTGAGTCGTATTCATAATTTTCTTCATAATAATCTCCTTATTTGCCGCGCCGAAAGTGAGAAATAGGCAATGGATAATATCGATTTTTTGCCTATCAAAAACCTATAACAGAACTATAATGCGCGCATATGCGTGTGCATATTTAGCGTAAATATCGATATTCTATCCGTATATTCTGCGCTTTAAGCACGGTTTTTTATAAGACACACCCTTGCGTTTGCAAGGGTGTGCGTTTTTCAATTAGTGGCAGCATTCGCAGTCGCAGCCGTATCTGAAATCGTGACCGATTTTGTCCGCCGCTTTGATTGCCGCAATGACCATATCTTCCGTTACGGGGAAGGGCATGTTGTGGATGGATTCGTCGGGGATGCAAGTCTTTGCAGCAACGATCTTGTATTCTTCTTCGGTGAGTTCTTCTCTGATGACTTCGCCCGTGCGCGGATTTGTCATAAGGTCGTGCAAGCAGACGGGGAGACCGATTTCGTCGCAGAAGTTGAGAACTTCGTAGAGTTCTTCTTCGGGGCTGTTTTCAAGCACGAGTTGGCAGATTGTGCCGAATGCGACGACTTCGCCGTGCATGCAGCAGGAGTGAATGTCGTGAATCGCAGTCAAACCGTCGTGGATTGCGTGCGCTGCGGCAAGACCGCCCGATTCGAATCCGAGACCGGAAAGAAGGATGTTGGTTTCGACGATTTTTTCAAAAGCGGGAGTCACGACGTTGCAGTCGCAAGCAGCCTTTGCCTTTGCGCCGTCGCTGATGAGGTTGCGATAGCAAAGTTCGGCAAGTGCGGCGGCGGTGTATGTGCCGTAGCCGAGAAGGGTGCCTTTCTTTCTGTCTGCGCCGCAGGGAAGACCCGCGTTGACGTTGGATACGCTGTTGACGTTTGCTCTTGCCTCGAAGTAGGTGGAAAGAGCGTCGCCCATACCGCTTACAAGGAAGCGAGTGGGTGCGTTTGCGATGACGTTGAGGTCGATAAGAACGACGGACGGGCTTTGACGGAAGTATGCGTAATCGTCAAATTCGTGATTGTCGGTGTAGAGAACCGCGGAGTGGGAAGTCGGAGCGTCGGTTGCCGCAATGGTGGGGCAGATGATGAGAGGATTGCCTGCCGCAACGCACTTTGACGTGTCGATTGCTTTGCCGCCGCCAAGACCGATGGTGCAGTTGCACTTGTTTGCTTTTGCAAATTCTTGCAACGCTTTCACGACCGTGCGTGAACATTCGCCCTTGAAGAGGTCGCAGGAAACGAATTCGACGCCGTATTTCTTTTGGGTCGCTTCGAGTTTTTCTTTGACGAGGTTGAGAGCAAACGGGTCTGCGATAAGAAGCGCTTTCTTACCGAAGGTTTTTACAAAATAACCGAGGTTCAACAATTCGTTTTCGCCTTGAACGTACTTTGTGGGACAAATAAATGCTTTTCTCATAACAATCTCCTTTTCGTAAGGTTATTTTTTAAGGTAAAAACATTATATATCCGCCGAAAAAATAATTCAATACCCAAAAT
>CAVKTQ010000130.1:0-2496 GCA_963659105.1 Firmicutes bacterium CAG:238
AGCACGGACCTGCCGCGGCGATACCGTCTGCATAGGAGAGTTTTGCGGCGGTGACGAATGCGATTTCCTTGCTGTCGACGGGGTGATATTTGCCGTCGTAAAGCGTTGCTTTGAGGTTGACGAGCGGATAGCCTGCCAAAACGCCGTGTTTGATTGCTTCGCGCAAACCTTTTTCGACTGCGGGGATAAATTGACGAGGAACTGCGCCGCCGACGACTGCGTCGACAAACTCGAATTGACCGTCTTCCGCGCCCGGTTCGTACTTGATGAATACGTCGCCGTATTGACCTGCGCCGCCCGATTGCTTTTTGTGCTTGCCTTCCGCTTGCGAAGTCTTGCGGATAGTTTCGCGATATGCGACTCTCGGCTCTTGCCAAGTGATGTCGATGCCGAGTTTTGCTTTTACGCGCTTGCACATAATGTCGAGTTGAGCCTCGCCCAGACCGCTGATAAGCACGTCGCCGGTTTCAACGTTCTTTTCGACCTTGAACGTCGCGTCTTCTTCTTGCATTTTGATAAGACCTTGAATGGCTTTTTCTTCGTCTTTAAGAGCCTTGACCGCATAAGAGATGACGGGCTTGGGGAATTCTATTTTTTCAAACTCAATCTTTGAATCGGCAGAGGCAACGAGCGTGTCGTTGGTGTTGGTGTAAACGAGTTTCGCAACAGCGCCGATATCGCCTGCGTTGAGGCAATCGACGGGTTCCTGCTTTTTGCCTTTGAGGACGTAAAGCGTGCCGATTTTTTCGGGTTTTTCAACGCTTGCGTTGAACACGTTGTCGCCGCTTGAAAGTTTTCCGCCGAGAACTTTGAAGATAAGAAGTTTTCCGACGTAAGGGTCGACGACGGATTTGATGACTTGCGCGCAGAACGGTGCGGACGGATCGACGCCGACTTCGGTTTCCTTGCCGTCGACGATCGCTTTGATCTTGTGCGCTCTTTGAGGATGCGGCATAAGGTCTACGAGTTTGTCCATAAGGCGTTTTACACCCTTAGACGTTTGCGCATTGCCTGCGACGAGAGGAACAAAAATGTCGTCTGCGATTGCGGCGTGCAATCCTTTTTGGATTTCTTCTTCGGTGAATTTCTCGCCGTCGAAGAACTTCATCATAAGATCTTCGTCGGTTTCGGCAATAAGTTCCATAAGTTTGGAATTGAATTCCTCAACTTCCGCCTGCAAATTTTGAGGCACTGCGACTTCTTTGCCTTGCAAATCGTATGCCTTGTCGGTGAGAACGTCGACGCAACCAACCATTTTGCCGCCTTCCATAACGGGAAGTTCGATGGGGATAACGCTCTTATATTTTGCCATAATCGCTCTTGCGGTGCCCATAAAGTCGCTGTTGTCCTTGTCAACCGCGTTGACGAAGATGAGAGCGGAAACTTTCTTTTCTTGGCACAGTTCCAGAGCCTTCTCGGTGCCGACGGTGATAGACCCTGTTGCGCTTGTAACGACGACTGCGCTGTCTGCCGCGTGGAGCGCGGCAATCATTTCGCCTTCGAAGTCGAAAAAGCCGGGAGCGTCGAGAATGTTGATTTTGGTGTTGCGATAGATTGCGTAGCCCAAAGACAACGAAATTGATATCTTGCGTTTGATTTCTTCGTCGTCGTAGTCCATAGTGGACGAGCCGTCGTCGACTTTGCCCAAACGGTCGATGGTCTTTGCCTCGAACATCATTGCTTCTGCGAGGGACGTCTTGCCCTCGCCGGAGTGGCCGATGAGAGCCACGTTGCGGATTGAGTCTGTATCAAAAATCTTCATAATTTACCTCTTTTGAAGTGGATAAATCAATTATATAATAATTTTTATACTTTATCAACTACAATTTTTTGCCGAAAAGGCTCGCAAAACGCATATATGGCAAAAAAGCGGATTAGATAATGGAAAATTTTTTTAAGAATTTTTCAATCGAGATATGGACAATCTCAAAACACCCTATTAGAACACCTGTTTCGCCGCACGTCAAAACCCGAAGACGGAAAATGCGCTGTCAAAAACGCGCTTTTTGTCATATATAGACGGTATGGCAACCATAGGTTTGTACGACAGCGGAATAGGCGGACTCACCACCCTAAAAATCCTGCTCGAAAAGTTCAAAGGCAACGATTTCTTCTATCTTGCGGACAACGCCTCCCACCCGTTCGGAACAAAGAGCGCAAAAGACGTGGAAGAGATAGTTTCTTGTGCCGTAGCCACACTAAAAAACAATTGCGACTATCCGGTCCTTGCCTGCAACACGGCAGCGAGCATATATAAAGACAACGACGCAATAAAACTTTTGCCGACACTGCCGCAAAAAAACGCCGATTTGGACGAGTGGCTGCTTATGGCAACGGATTTGACGAGAGAAAGCGCGGGCAAATCCTTCAAAAACGTTGCCGAAACAAGGGATTTGGCGTCGATGATTGAGGTTCAGGCTTCCATAAACTCAAAGCAAGGCAATCTGAATATGCGCGCGCTTCTTCCCTATCTTGCAAATTCCGTTTTCAAATTCA
>CAVKTQ010000131.1:0-2421 GCA_963659105.1 Firmicutes bacterium CAG:238
TCTTTTTTCCTACCGCCGAGAGAACGAATCGTGCCGATTTCCTTTGTCCTTTCTATAACCGATGCATAGGTGATAATTGCAATCATAATGCTCGAAACCACAAGCGCGATTGCAGAGAACGCAACGAGAGCGTATGTGATAATGTCAATAAGACTGCTAAGCATAGAAACCATCATCGACGAAAAATCCGTATAAGTAACTTTATAAGTATACGCTAAATAGTTTCCGTCCGCATCCTTTTCGTTTCCGTAAATTTTATATATTTCGGAGTCGTTCCAAGCATTAAGGATTTGTTTGATTTTTTCTTTGCTTTCAAAGTCTTTCGGATATACGGTAATAGACGTAGGCGTGCTGTCGCCGCCGAGTTTTACAAGATTACTTTCATAACTGTTGCTTGAACCGCCGAACATTCCGCCGAATCCGCCCGCAGATGCTTCTTCCTTAAACATTTTTCCCGATAAAACGTTATATTCAGGGTTTTGTTTCTGATACTCGACGATTTCGGACTCATAGTTCAATTCAAGAATTTTATTTGTCAAATCCTCCGTATAGGCAATACCGGAAGAAACCCAAGACGTAGATGCGTCCTTATTCTCGCGAATAACGGATACAATTTTGACGGAAATACCGCTTTCATACGCAAGATACAAATCTTCCTGTGTGCTTGCTGCCGCATACAGATATTTCCCGTTGCCTAAATCCTGTTTTTTATAATAGTTATCGTTTGTAATGAGTTTGAATTCTTTTCCGACCAAATCATCGTAATCGATTTTGCTTGCTTCGGCAGAGTAAGATATGCCGAGTTGATTGAGAACAGTTGTCGAAATACGATTATAAGAATCTACAACAAGCGCTACTTCGTTATATTCCGTCGGCAATTTGCTACCCGATAAAATCGTGTATTGCGTCTTCATATAATCATTGTTATTCAGAATCTCATTCCACTTGTCTGTTCCGACTGCTTTGTATTGTGTGCCGTCATGGCTTATAAGATTGATTCCGACCGATTTGGTATACTGGATACCTAATGTCAGATTGCTTTCCGGCGTACTTCCGTTAATATTTTTTTCAAGATAATCAATGTAAGCACCGTTTAAGTATTGCTTTGAGTTCGCGTTACCCGTGCTTTCCGTATAAATATAAACTCCGTCGGTGTTTTCGGGATATTGCGGCAATTCTATTTCTTCTCCTGATCCAAACTCTATTTTCGACGAACTGTTGTTGATTACCAAGTAGTTTGAAGAAGATGAATTTTGTTGAAGATTATTTACATAAGAAGACATTCCGTTTGACACGGATAAAATAACCGCTATACCGATAATTCCTATCGAGCAGGCAAGCGATGTAATAAACGTGCGTTTTTTCTTTGTCAGAAGATTAGACGCAGACAGACAAAGACTCGTCCAAAGGGACATCGATGATTTCTTTTCGGCGCGTTTCTTTTCCCTATCGGTTTGTTGAGTTTCTTTATGCTTGCATTCTTGTAATAGTTTTTCGTGTTCTTCTTCCGTCACGGGGTTGGAGTCTTCCGTTATCATACCGTCAAGCACACGGACGATACGGGTAGAATACTTTTCCGCAAGGTCCGGATTGTGCGTAACCATAACGACAAGTCGTTCCTTTGAAATTTCTTTCAGGATTTCCATAATCTGCACGGACGTTTCCGTATCGAGTGCGCCTGTAGGTTCGTCGGCAAGAATTATATCGGGGTTTGTAACAAGTGCTCTGGCAATAGAAACTCTTTGGCATTGTCCTCCGGAAAGTTGGTTCGGTTTTTTGTTCAGATGGTCTTTCAGTCCGACTTTGATTAGCGCGTCCGTTGCAAGTTTTTTTCGTTCGGTTTTGCTGATACCTCCGATAGACAACGCCAACTCTACGTTTTTCAGAATCGTCTGGTGCGGAATCAGATTATAACTTTGGAAAACGAAACCGATAGAATGGTTTCTGTATGTATCCCAATCTCTGTCTGAATATGTTTTCGTTGATTTCCCGTTGATAATAAGGTCGCCCGACGTGTATTTATCAAGCCCGCCTATAATATTGAGCATTGTCGTTTTCCCGCAACCGCTCGGTCCGAGTATCGAAATAAACTCACTGTTACGAAATGTGAGCGATACTCCTTTCAAGACGGTTGTAGTCGTATCGGCTACAACGTAGTCCTTCGTGATTTTATTGAGTTCAAGCATTACTTTACCTCCGAGTTATTTTATTTGCTCCGATTATATAATTTCAGGGGTTAAAAAGCGGTTGATTTTCGGTTGAGATAAAGTTAACGTCAAAAAATTCACCGTTTCTTAACTTCAATGTGGTATAATGTAATCGCTGAAATAAAAGAAGGAGATTCCGATAATGAATATTCTTGTTGTCGACGACGAGCCGAACATCCTGACTTTGATGGATGCGATACTGTCTGCCGAAGGC
>CAVKTQ010000132.1:0-2331 GCA_963659105.1 Firmicutes bacterium CAG:238
GGTGCGCGCATATGCACAGTATGACAGGATATGGCAAGGGCGTTTCAAAACGCGACGGAAAGACCATAACCATCGAAATTAAAACCGTAAATCACAGGTTTTTGGATTGCAATTTCAAACTTCCTCGCAACTTCTTGTTTGTCGAAGACAAGGTGAAAAAAGCCGTTTCCACGGCAATATCGAGAGGTCACGTCGATCTTTATCTCACCTACGAGCAGTCGTCGACGGACGAGGGCGCATATATGGTGGATCTTGACCTTGCAAACAACTATCTCGCTGCGGTGAAGAAACTTGCAGACGGCACCGAACTTGAAAACGACGTGACGGTTTCGACGCTCTTGCGAGTCGGCGACATCGTGACGAAACAAGAGGCGGTTGAGGACGAGGATTTGCTTTGCGAAATGACTCTCGAAGCGGTGAATCTCGCTCTTGAAAATCTCAAATCCATGCGTGAAAAAGAGGGGCAATCGCAAAAGATCGACATTGCGAAAAAACTCGACGCAATCAAAGATTGCCTTGAACGTATCAAAGAGTTTGCGCCCAAAGTCGTCGAGGATTACAGAGCCAATCTCAACGCTCGAATCGCCGAAGTGGTCGAGCCGTCGCTCATCGACAAGCAACGCCTCGCAACCGAAGTCGCGCTCTACGCCGACCACTGCGCAATCGACGAGGAAATCACAAGGCTCTCAACGCATATCGCAAATATGCGCTCCCTTCTCGAGGCAACCGAACCCGTCGGGCGCAAGATGGACTTCCTCGTGCAAGAGTTCAACAGAGAAACCAACACTATCGGCTCCAAAGCCAACGATATGCGAATCACAAAGGAAGTTCTTGCAATCAAGAACGAGATAGAAAAAATGCGCGAACAAGCCGCAAACATCGAATGACGACGAATATTCAATCCGGAAGGTAAAAAGTTATGCAAAACAAAGGATTGCTCATCGTCGTGTCGGGATTCAGCGGCGTGGGCAAAAGTACGGTTATATCAAAAATGTTCCAGAAGATGCCGAATCTGAGATTTTCGGTGTCGTGTACCTCTCGAAAGCCGAGAAACGGCGAAAAGGAGGGCGTTGACTACTATTTCGTCACCGAGGACGAGTTTGTAAAGCGAGTAGACAACGACGAATTTGTGGAATACACTCGCACATTCACAAACTGCTACGGCACTCTCAAACGAGAGGTGGAGACAAAGCGAAATCAAGGCTTCGACGTGCTGCTCGACATCAACAGCGTGGGCGCGATGAACATCAAAAAGGTGTACCCCGATTGCGTGACGATATTCATAAATCCGCCGTCGCTCGAGGAACTCAAAAAACGCCTTATCGGCAGGGGAAGCGAAACTCCGGATTCCCTCAAAAAACGACTTGACGAAATCGAGTTCGAAAGAAAAAGCATACCGTACTACGACTTTGTGGTGATAAACGACGTTGCAGAAGTTTGCGCCGACAAAATCGTAAACTACCTCGAGAAAAGAAGGGCGGAACTCGAATAAGCAGAGCAATAAAACGTAAACATCGTAAAAACTCGCTCACAAAGCGAAAATATAAAAACAAAACAAATTCAGATATTCAAATCGGAGGAAACAAACTATGATGATCGATCCCCCAATCGACAAACTCATCAAACACGCAGAGTGCAGATACGCGCTCACCGTCGCCGTTGCAAAACGCGCGCGCGAACTTGCAACCACAGAAAGCAATTACCTTGAAAAGAGCGGTTTGAAGCCCATTTCGCTCGCTTGCAAGGAAATTTACGAAGACAAAATCAAAATCGTCCGCGACTAATCGAACGTATTTTGAATTTTTTCAATCTCGATTGAAACGAGGCTTATTATGCTGTACGGAAAAAACGTGGTTTTGGGCGTAAGCGGCGGCATCGCCGTTTACAAAGCGTGCGAAATCGTGTCGAGGCTAAAAAAATTAGGCGCAAACGTGGACGTTATCATGACCGACAACGCTCGCGAGTTCGTCACGCCTTTGACCTTTCAAACGCTTGCAAAATCCGCCGTCGTCACAAACGCTTTCGAGCCTGTCAAGGAGTTTGACATCAACCATATATCCCTTGCAAAAAAGGCGGATATTTTGGTGGTTGCCCCCGCAACGGCAAACGTCATCGCAAAGTTTGCCGAGGGTATTGCCGACGATATGCTCACGACGACGTATCTTGCCTCAAATGCGCAAAAACTCATCTGCCCCGCAATGAATTGCAATATGTACGAGGACGTCGCAACGCAAAAGAGTATGCAGACATTGCGCGAGCGAGGCGCGCTCTTTTGCGATTCGACGGTCGGACTTTTGGCTTGCGGAGACGTCGGAAAAGGGCGTATGGCAG
>CAVKTQ010000133.1:0-2242 GCA_963659105.1 Firmicutes bacterium CAG:238
GTTTGATTAAGTTTTCTATTTCTATTAAGTGTTTGGCTCCGTCATCAATTTCGTGAGATCCGAGTTTGAATTCGATCAGCGCAAATCTTCCGTCATTCAAATGCAAGACACAGTCGGCTTCCAATCCGTAACGATCATGATAATAACTAACGTATCCGTCAAACCGTGAGGAATAAATTTTCAGATCGCGCAAACAGAGCGACTCAAACAGAAAACCAAGCGTTTTGAAATCGGTATTGAAATATTCCGGGGATAACCCCATTGCCGCAACGGCGATAGAAGGGTCGATGAGATTGCGTTTTTTAGAAGAACGAATGGCGCTCTTTGAACGGATGGCAGGGCACCATGCATCAACGTCTTCTATGATATAGAGTTTTTCAAGGGCTTGGATATAGCCGTCAAAAGTCGGTTGGCTAATATCAAAATTTGCTTTTACGTCACCCAAAATGGTTTTCGACTCCGCAAGAGTACAGATATTACGGCTGTACGATTGTATAATCGCTTGCGCCCAACGAGGATTACGCTTGACGTTGTCTACATTGTTAATATCAACCGAATAGGTTTGATGATACAGGTCTTTTGCGACTTCCAACTTAGAACGGTCGGTTTTGTTCATGAGACTTTTCGGCCATCCGCCTCGGCAAATGGCAAAAATGATGCCGTCGATAGAGAGATTGGATACGCACCCATCGAAAGTTTCGGGATGATTGAATAAATCAAGCAATGACACGCTTCCGTTAGATTCTTCGCTCTCATACAGACTCATCGGATACATTTTTAATTGGCTGATACGCAAGGTGCCGGTATGGGCTTTCGGAATGTCTTTTGATGACGAGCCGGTAAGAATATACAGTCCGTTTTCGCCTAAGTCGTCCACGGATTTTCGGATTGTTCCCCAAAGTTTCGGAGCGTCTTGCCACTCGTCGAAAAGGCGTGGTTTATCCCCGATTAGAAGTTTTGAAGGGGCGGCATTGGCTACGGCAAGTAAGTTTTCCCGTTTTTCCTCGTCTTGGAACTCGATAAAACTCTTTGCTTTTTGCTTGGCGGAAGTGGTTTTGCCGCAACCTTTCGGACCGACAATCAAAGTTGCGCCGAAAGACTCTAATTTCAAATCAAGTTGGTCATCTATAATTCGTTGTTTGTAATTCATAAATTCCTCCTTCTAAAAGGATGATTATATTATATCAAACAATAGTTGGGTTGTCAAGCCAGTTTTTGTGATTTGTGGCAATTAGTTTTTGTGATTTGCGGTATTTTAGTTTTATGATTTGCTATAAAATGTCGAACAAAAAAAAGAAAAAATAAAATTAAAGGAGGTAAAAAATGAAGAAAAATAACATACGAGATACTCCCGTAATCGTAATTCCGAAAGGTTACACGATAGACGACCTGATGGACTTCGACGATGAGGGTTACGAAAACGGCGAGCCGGCAATGGTGGAGGAGGTGAAAGTTGTCTTTGAGCAGTGAAGAAAAGAATACGGCGTATGAAAAGCTTACACCCCAGAGGAAGCAACTTGTGGACAAGGTAATGGAAAACCTTGAAAAAGGCAATCTCTTTTGGACGCAAGGTTGGGTATCGTCGGGCGCGCCTGAATCTGCAATCACCGGAAAGAAATATCGCGGAATCAATAACCTTTTTCTGTCGCTTATAGCGATGAGTGAAAACTACGGGGATAACCGTTGGGCGACGTTCAAGCAGATGGAAGAAAAGGGTTGGACTTTCAAGAAAGACGAGGAAGGAAGCAGCCTTGCAAAAGGTAAGGGCGCGAGCATTGAGTATTACGAAATGCGAGATAAAGAAACGAAAAAGCGTTTTGACAGAAGCGTTCTCGACGGAATGACGGCAAGCGAACAGCAGGAATATATGGATAAAAACGTGTATTGGCTACGCAAATTCTATCGTGTATTCAACTGTTCGCTGATGGACGGCGTACCTGTAAAGGAAAAGCCGCAAATCGACGTCAACGACCGTAACGACAGAGCTGAAGCAATCCTTGATTATTGGGATAAAAACGAAGCGAAGATCGTGTACGGCGGCAGTCAGGCTTTCTACCGAACGGATACGGACGAAGTGCATTTGCCCGAACGCGCGGACTTCAAAAGTGTGCAGGAATTTTACTCTACTGCGTTGCACGAAATCGGTCATAGCACGGGACACGAAAGCAGGCTTAACCGAGATTTATCGGGCAGATTCGGTAGCGAGGGCTATGCAATGGAAGAATTGCGAGCCGAAATTGCT
>CAVKTQ010000134.1:0-2227 GCA_963659105.1 Firmicutes bacterium CAG:238
GCGTTGTAGATGTCAGGCTCGGAATCCTTGTCCAGGTTGATGACCTTGGCATAGCAGCCGCCCTCGAAGTTGAACACGCCGTTGTCGTCCCAGCCGTGCTCGTCGTCGCCGATGAGAAGACGTTTGGGGTCGGTGGAAAGAGTGGTTTTGCCGGTGCCTGAAAGTCCGAAGAAGATTGCGGTGTTTTTGCCTTCCATATCGGTGTTTGCCGAGCAGTGCATGGACGCAATGCCTTTGAGGGGCAAATAGTAGTTCATCATAGAGAACATACCCTTCTTCATTTCACCGCCGTACCAAGTGTTGATGATGACTTGTTCGCGGCTTGTGATGTTGAACACGACTGCGGTTTCTGAGTTGAGACCGAGTTCCTTGTAGTTTTCCACTTTCGCTTTGGAAGCGTTGTAAACTACGAAGTCGGGTTCGAAGTTTTCGAGTTCTTCTTCGGTGGGTTTGATGAACATATTTTTGACAAAGTGCGCTTGCCAAGCAACCTCGACGATGAAACGGATTGCCATACGCGTATCTTTGTTTGCGCCGCAGAATGCGTCTACGACAAACAATTTCTTGTTGGAAAGTTCCTTGACGGCGATGTCTTTGACGGCTTTCCACGCCTCTTGCGATGCGGGGTGATTGTCGTTCTTGTACTCGTCGGAAGTCCACCAAACGGTGTCTTTGGAATTGTCGTCAACAACGATGAATTTGTCTTTGGGCGAGCGACCCGTGTAAACGCCAGTCATAACGTTGACTGCGCCGAGTTCGCTGACTTGTCCTTTTTCGTAGCCTGTGAGAGAGGGATTCGTTTCCTCTGCAAAAAGCATCTCGTAGGACGGGTTGTAGACCACTTCGGTAGTGCCGGTGATACCGTACTTTGTCAAGTCGATGTTTTTCATAACATACCTCTTTTATTAATAAAAATTTTCGTTCCGATTGCGGAACATATTTCGAATTATGCGGGCGAAAAGGCGATATAGCCCATTCACCCCTATTATCATTATACATCAATTTTCCGCAAAAAAAAGTAAAATTTTATCAATATGTCAAATTAATTTGTTTTTAATAATTTTACCAACAAATTTGAACGCAATATCAAAGCGCGGATTTCTTACTTTACAAGAGCAATCGTCGTGAACCCTAAAATCACACATCACCCCTTCCCTTCGGGCTTTCCCCTATTGCTCAAACTTACGCCAATTCTCTACAAGATTGCACATCGTTCGCAAGAGGGGGCAGGACGCGATTGACTTCGTAACAATCGCTATTCCGTCACTGCGTTCCTTACGGCACTCACATAGATAGGGGCATTTCTCTACTTATGCCACTGCGCTTTGTGCGCCAGGCAGTGGCCAACGGACGGCGCAGTCGCTTGTACTACACGCACAAGGGTTCCCGCACGTCAAAAACAAGCGAACTTGCGTTTGAGTTATATGATGAAAGCGCAGTTTTTGGCGTGCGGGACGAGGAACGCAAAGCACAAAGGCGAACAACTGCAATTTGTTGCGGTTGGAGCAAATGGGCTTGTGCGTGACGAAAGTTCGGCGCTCATAGGCTCGCCGCCGTTGCGGCTCGTGTTCCGTCTTCGAATTTGCACATTCCGTTTATAAGTACACCTTGAATAAGTTTTCATTTAACCGCTTGCGTGCGAAGCACGCTATCACCAAGCAGATAATTTGGCGAAGTTGCGGTTTGAGTTTTTATCCGTGTCTGAATTGATAGCGCAAATTCTCTGCGCGGTAGTAGCGCAATAAATCTATCAAGGCAAATGTTTATGCGCAAATTTGCGGGTTAACATTGCCTTGAAAACGATTTTTGCGCCGATGAAGAACAAGGAAACACCCCTCTGATAGCAACCCTAATTTACAAAGCGTAAATGAGTTGATAGCAGAGGGGTGTTGACACAGTTACGACCATTTGTTGTGATACAATATTGAGATGAAGAACGCGAAAGGCACGGCTTGAATCAAAACCCAGTGTACATAGACGTACACGATTTTGAGGCAAGCCGTGCCTGACAAAGTTATTCGCTCAACAGTGCATCACAACTTGTGGGTGCGTTCCATATGATCGTAGTGACCCTTCATCTTCTTGTAAAACCAGTAGATGAACTTCATGTCGAGGTTGAACCAGTAGACGGTGAACGTGAGAAGGAAGAATACGAGCAACAATGCGGCGATACTTCCGATGACGATACCTGCGATTGCTCCGCCGCTCAATGCGGACAATGTGGTTG
>CAVKTQ010000135.1:0-2123 GCA_963659105.1 Firmicutes bacterium CAG:238
CTTCTGTCCGCAAAGTTCCGAAAACTCTTTCCTCGTTTCCGAATCGTCCGAGCCGATAAAGATTTTTACGTTGCAATTTGTCTTTATGATGTCCCCGACGTCCCTACCGTATTTCGCTGTAAGTTGCGAATATGATTGCAACACGAACAAAAACCGTATGCCACGCGAACGCGCCACCGTTACCATTCCCTCGATATTCTCGAATTTCGGAAGGTTGGCAAACTCATCTAAAACAAAGTAAGTATTACGTTTCAGAATTGCCGTTTCCGTTTGATTTCGACGAAGGTTCAGGTTTGCCTTTTCGACAAGTTCCTTGTACATCTGCGTAATGAAAAGCGTTACGAAACGGTGTCTTGTAAAACGCTCGTCCGGCACGATAATGAATACCGCGTTCGGACTTTCGTCCATATTCACGACGTCCAAATCGTTCTCGCTCGTCATCGACATAATGCCGTCGTCGGAAAGTTGTTGCATATAACTGTTGACTTCCGAAAGATACGAAGTAAGCGTTTTATCCGAAGTGATAAGCACGGTATTTACCAAGCCTCTTACTTTGGAAAATTCATCGCGTCCCTCGATAAGATAGTTACGAAGCGCGGTCGTATCTTCCGAACAATACTTCGTGATATTGTGGTAGACGTTGAACAGCACGAGTTGGCTTTCGTCGATTTTCCCTTTGATACAGTCCTCGCACATTGCAAGGACGAAACCGAAGATAAGGTTCCTCGCGCCCTGTTCCCAAGTCGGCTGATCTCGATTCTGCACCGGACACAGCGTATACACAAGGTCTTGCGCATTTTCGTATATTTCGTCTTTCAGTTCCTGCATACGCGTTCGCGCGTCCCTGTAAGATAGGAAAACTTCGCCTGCGCCGTAATACTTGCCGTCTTTCTGCTGTAAGTTGTTTTCAAGGTCTTTCACGAGCCTGATACGGCGAAGAAGCACGTTCATCGGATTCCATCTCTCCGACGAATACGGTTCGCGCAGATCCAACACGGATATTTTGTACCCCTCCTTTTCAAGCGTTCTCGCGTGCTTTTCGTAAAGTTCCTTTTTCGGATCGCTTATGACGATTGACGGTTTACCCTTGCTTTTGCCGAGTACCGCTATATTCTGATCGACGAAGCCCGTTGTTTTACCACTACCCGTCGTGCCGACGATTAAAGCGTGCAACTGACTTGTTGTTATTACTTCAACGCTTCCGCCTTTCCTTTCCGCGCCGATGACTATACCGTCCGTCTTTTCCTCTGCCGATTTATAGTCGTACACTTGAAATTCTTTGAGTTTCTTCAAACGTTTCACCGACAGCCATTCGGTATCCTCTAAGTCGTTTTCATTCAGCGCGATGTTCTGCGCGTCTACCCGATACATCATAAGATAGCCTATGAGTATCAAGCCGTTTGCCACGCCGACGGAAAGCCAATAGTTTTTGTTTACGAATATCTCGCCTATGCTTTTCCCGCCGAGCGAAAACAGATACATAACGAGAACGGCTACAAAGGCGAAGAGTATTCCCCAAAACAGAAGTTTGAGTTTATTCGATTTCTTCTTTTTGTGCCTTGTTACATCTTTTCTGTTCAATCTTTATAGTTCACCTCCTTGTATTCTCCGTTTTCCTTTTTGCGCTGTTCTTCCATTTCCTTTTCAATATCCTGCAAGCGGTGCGAAAAATCTCTTTCCAAGAGTTCGCTTTCGCTACCGAACGACAAGAGAAATTTTCCGAACAACGACTTTATTTTTCGGCGGGACATTGCTAAACGCCGTTTATGGTTTTTATCGTTCGGCTTCGTTTTTCCGTATCTCGGCTTCTCGTAAATTTCAGGCTTGATAAATTTTGCGAGTTTCAGAACGAGATTTCCTTGCCGCCTTTTATAGTCGGCTTCTATATCCTCTATAATCGACAGCGTTTTTTCGTCGATTTTGTTGTGGTACTTCGGCAAGTCCCGTTCCACTTCTTCAACCTTTACGTTCCTGTCCGTGAACGCAAACGGTGTCCCGCAAATATTCTTAATCGCCTGTTTGTGCTTTTCGAGTTCGTCCAAGAACCGCAAATGCGAACGCCGCGCTTTCCCGTCATAGCCGATCAGCATTTCGACTATTTTATCTACCCGCCCAACGTATGC
>CAVKTQ010000136.1:0-2070 GCA_963659105.1 Firmicutes bacterium CAG:238
CGTAATTGAGTTTGCCTGCACAATGCAGTCCTTTTATGCGAGTTTCTCTCTGTCCGCATCTGGTTTTCTGAGATAATTCCTCGCTGTAATATTGGTTCATACCTTCGAGCAAACTTTCTAACAGTATGCCTTCGGGGCTGTCGGGAATATTCTCCATAGCGGACAGAATTTTAATGCCGTTGTCTTTCAGGCGTTTTCTGTGCATAGCCATTTCAAACTTGTTACGGCTGAACCTGTCTAATTTGTAAACGAGAACGAAATCGAACTGTTTTTTATCGCTGTCTTTCAACATTTTTTGAAATTCTTCACGATTGTCGTTCGTTCCCGTAGTTGCTCTGTCTATGTATTGATTAACGATTAGAATACCGTTTCTTTCGGCGTAATCGTTACATACACGGACTTGTCCTTCGATGGATTGTTCTGTTTGTCTGTCGCTCGAATAACGGGCGTAGATGACCGCTGTCTTCATTGGAAGCCTCCTTGTATTAGCTTTTGAGCACATTTTAATCTTCAAACCGGACACTTTTTTACCGGTTTGAAATTATTTTTGCTCTTTTAGCAATTTTTTTTGCTTTGATTTGTCTTTCGACAACCACGAAAAATCAGAAAAAGGCGCGGCAGTCAAGCGGCATATAAAATAAGAAGCTTACGGCAAAAAAATATTGCCGTTTAGGTTATATGCTTTTGGGTTTTAAGCCATATTTTTTTAACTTGACGGCAAGACTTTTTCTGATACGCAAAAAAAAGAGAAAGACATTATTGTCGAGTAAGTTAAAATGGCTATGGAAATCATTCGCCTAACGTTTACAAAGGGTACGAATTCGAGTCCTTTGAATCGGAATTGCTCAAATTCTACATAATTCGCCCAATTTTAATTGAATTTGTGCGTTTAGTCACCCAAACCTATTGACAATCGCCCAATTTAATGGTATAATTGTGCTAATCATCAGGAGGTCAGGCGTATGAGAAATTTCGATTACAAAAAATTAAAGGATGTTAAGTGGGATAGCGAGGTCTTAGGTCTGGTCGCTCAAATACACGAATACAAAGGAAAGCAGACGTTATTCTTAAAACAAAAACCTGCAACGCTTGAAAAACTTGTAGAGATAGCGAAAATACAAAGCACCGAAGCTTCCAATAAAATAGAGGGTATCGTAACCACGGCTACTCGTATCAAGCAATTATGCGACCAAAAGACTACGCCGAGGAACAGAGACGAAGAAGAAATTTCGGGGTATCGCGACGCATTGGCTTTGATTCACGAGAGTTACGAGTATATTCCTATAAAATCTTCATATATTTTGCAATTGCACAAGGTTTTGTATCGTTATTCTCAAAGGGGTATCGGCGGCAGATTTAAGAATACGCAAAACTATATTGCGGAAATCAAAGAAAACGGCGAGCAAATCGTACGTTTTATGCCGCTTGATCCGTTTGAAACGCCGATGGCGATAGAGGCAATATGCGAAAGTTTTAATCGCGAAACGGATTCTTGCGAAATAGATCCGCTTATTCTCATTCCGGCGTTTATTATCGATTTCCTGTGTATTCATCCGTTCAATGACGGTAACGGAAGAATGTCAAGGTTGCTCACAACGTTGCTTTTGTATCGCGCGGGCTACGTCGTAGGTAAATATGTGAGTTTGGAGAGTAAAATCGAGAAAACAAAAGCAAGTTATTACGAAGCGCTTGAAAAAAGCGATATGAATTGGAACGGAGAAGGAAACGACATAACTCCTTTCATAAAATATATGCTCGGAACGATTTTGGCTGCATACAGAGATTTCGAGGAAAGAGTAACTTTAGTGGAAGGTAAAACTTCGGCTATCGATTTGGTGAGAAATGCGGTAAACAACACAATCGGTAAGTTTACGAAGAGCGACATAATGGAACTCGTGCCGTCCGTAGGCAAAACGTCTATTGAAAATTCTCTGAAAACTTTGATTGACGAAGGCGTTATAGGAAGAGAAGGCAAAGGGAAAGCAACGTTTTACTTTAGGAAAAATTGACGAGGTTATACTATGTCAAAGAACACGGATAGTTCGATTAAATTATTAGTCTTATACGGTA
>CAVKTQ010000137.1:0-2052 GCA_963659105.1 Firmicutes bacterium CAG:238
TATCGATTGAGGGGAGCGACACGCTCAAAGTCGTTGACGGCTACCTCAAAGAGGGCGACGTTTTCTATTCGGGAAAATACGACCTTTACTCGGACGGCGAAGTTTACGAGTCAGACATCGACGCAACAGCAGAACAATCGACGTTGTTCTCGTACGCGCTCGATCCAACAGCACAATGGGCAAAACAAACGGACGGCTCGTACAAGACGAACACGAGCAGTTCTTATGCCAACACTTATGCGTACATGCGCATAGGCATTCTTGCGCCGAAAGCGACGAAAGTCAAGGTCGAATACACATTCTACCCGTACACTTCATACGTCAGAATGTTCATCGGCAAACTCGACCAAGCATTTACGAAATCGAACAGCACGCAACCGTCGTCATCGCAATACCAAGTGGCATCGAGCGGTAGCAGCACAACAACGAGTTCGTTCACGCTCGACGTGACAGCAGGTGCGCACTTTATCGACGTATTGAAACAATACGCAACGACGTCAACATCATCGAGTTACTACAACCGCTATTGCAAGGTCAAGATAACAGAAGTAGTGGAAACAGCAGCATAGGAGAATACAAATGGCACAAATAGACCTTTTGTCGTTGCTTATCCCTTACGGGCAAAGGCAACTCAAAGTTAAAGCAAAAGCGACGGGCTACACGGACAGCGATATGTCAAACGTCGTGACATATTATAGCCGACCGCACGTTCGCAGAAAAGACGGCACGACTCTGCAAATCACAAATTGCAGAGCGGCTGCCACAAATTATGAAATCTATCTCGACGACACGAAAGTCGGGGACGCAGCATACAGCGGCGCAGACGGCGGAACGCTCGATGTCGATGTCACAACACTCGGCTTTACACAGAACGCAATCAACAAAGTTTATGTCAAAGGCATAGGCACAGGCGTTGAGAGCAATCAAAGCGAAACGTTCGGCTTTTGGTACGGCGACAATGTTATTCTCGGCGTATCGGGCTTGTATCAGAGCGAGCCTGCGCTTACGAGAACAGACGACGCGGTGGATTTGTCGTGGACTATGAGCAACAATCTCGTTTCGTCCGACTTCGACGACAAGTTCCCGTACAATCAAATGCAAAGAGAAACGATCGACGACGACGTATTTGTCTATGTTCCTGCGATGTATTGGCGAATTGGATACGACAGCAACCACTTCATCACGGACATTGCGGTTGCGCCTGCCGAAATGGAAGTTGGCGAAAATCAAATCCTTGCGCATTCCGACGCATTCTATTATGGCGCGTACGGCGCAAGAATCGTTGATGGACAAATGCGTTCTGTTGGAAGTGGCGCGCGTTCGGGAAGTTATACATGCGCACGTTTTAGAGAACTTGCCAAAGCGCGCGGCAATAAATACCGTCAACTCGACTTATATCACATGCGCATACTCGACTTCTTGTGGCTTATCGAATTTGCCACAAAGAATAGTGATGCGGTTATGCGAGGATATACGAGTTATAACAGCACTTGCGGCGCAACAGATAGCCTTACTGTTCCGAGCGGACAACTTTCGGACGGCGGCAGAATGAGATGGCGTTATATCGAAGACTTTGTCGGCAACGGTTATGAATTTTTCGACGGCGCGTACGGGCTTGGAGCAACGCAAGACGAAAGCAAATACGGACAAACGGTTTCAGATGTAGCCTATTCGTCCTATAACGGATGCTTGTCTGCTTTGAAAATCGATGAAAAGTATCCGTTGCTTGCCGTTCCGGGCGGAAATGTCAGCAATAGCAACTACAACACTTATTTTTGCGATTTTGTGGTCTCGACGTCGGGTGCGTTTGTCTATTATCGCGGTCGTATCAACACGAACGCGAGCGATGGTCTGTTCCAGTGGTTTTACTTTTCGGCTTCGAGTGCGATCAGTTTTCTCTGTTCTCGGCTTTTACTCACCCTTTAATCCTTAAAGGGGTTGGTAAGGGGTGAAACCCCTTGCAGCAACGAAAAGTCTTTGTACAAAAACTTGTCTAAACAGAAACGAAACAACAAAACACAGGGTGCGCGCGTTCGGCGATTATGTGAACTC
>CAVKTQ010000138.1:0-2027 GCA_963659105.1 Firmicutes bacterium CAG:238
GTGAAGCCACCACCAACGATTTTCATGGCACGGTCACGCTCTCGGCAGGGCTCCCGGCGGACGTGCCGGTGCACCTGATTGACCCGATGGACGGCGCGGTATACGCCATCCCGGAGGGCGCGTACACCAAAAGCGCGCACCACAACTATCGTTTCCCCCGGTTTGTGATCCGGGATTACCCGCTGTTTCTCGCGTTCGGGGAACTGCCGGAACTGGTAAAGGAGGAAAAGGAGTAAAGTTTGAAACAAAAGTATAAAATTGTAGCACAAAAAGACCGAGGTACGGAGACGACTCAGTCAAATCGAAGTAAAGAAAGTAAAGAAAGAATCAGGTCATAACCCCATCGCAATCCACGACGACGTAACCATGTGATTTAAGGAACGCAATGGCGGAAATCGTGGTAAATGTTCTGCTTTTGGGAGCGGAATCTTGCGAGCGGTAAAGATTGGGGTTGTACGGAGTAGCAGTTTTTAAAATTGCATAAATAGCCGTAAGAAGCATTCTGCAAATTGCAATGATCGCTTTTTTATGCCCACGACGCTTTTTAAGCATAAGATAACGATTACGAATTTCGGGATGCTTTGAGGATTTGCAGACGGTAAGAGCGCACTGCACAAGCAAGGGTTTAAGATAAGCCCCTGCGCGAGAGATACGAGTAGTTTTCTTTTTACCCGCGCTTTCATTGTTTTGCGGAACGAGTCCCGCCCAGGAGCAAAGATGTTTCGCCGTCGGGAACACGGACATATCCACACCTATTTCGGAAATAACGGAAACAGCTGAAAAAAATTGGATACCCGGAACGGAAGAAACAAGATTAACTTGGGCGCGGAACTTGTCCGCAATAGAGCAAATCAGCGAATCGAGATCAGATTTACACTCATAAATAGCGGCAATATGCGAGCGAATGATAGCGAGTTTATGAAGCTGTTCAGGACAAATCGAGCCGTCGACTGCCGCTTGAATTTTTTCGACAGGCGATTTGCATTTACCGCTTACGAGCGGAGCGACGTCAAAGTTGCCATTAGGACAGAGAGACAGACGGTCGAGAATAGCGGACGAAGATTTACCGAACACATCGGAAAAGACGTCGTCAAGTTTTACGTTTGAAACGGTAAGGCAGTTTTGCGCGCGATTCTTCTCGCCTACGGTAAAGTTGGTTAGTTTGTAACGGTAACGCATTAAGTCTCGCAACTGACGAATGTCGTAAGGCGGAATAAAGCTACCCGAAACGAGATCGTGTTTGAAAATATCCGCAATCCACTTAGCGTCGCGTTTGTCGGTTTTCTTTCCGCGGATAGCCTTGACGTATTTAGGATGAGCAAGAACGATGTTGCAAGTCGGTTCAAGGATGTTGAAAACGGGAATCCAATACTTGCCTGTAGATTCCATACAAACATCGCGGCAATTATTGTCGGATAGCCAAGCGGCAAGAAAACGTAAATCGTGAGAAAAAGTAGAGAATCGCTTGGATTTGTAGGTTGTAACGCCTGCGGAGTCGGTAGAGGCGATACAGGCGACAACGAAAGACTTGTGAACGTCCATACCGCAACAAACAGGATAAACGATTTTAAGAGCCAACAGGAAACCTCCTTATGTAAAAATAAGGGCAACCGACATTGACTGAATCGCGTAAGCAACTACGAGTAGCGTCGTTACAAAGATAAGTTTCCGTGCTTAAAAACACACTTATTTGTGCTTGAAAACGCGATTCGGCACACATAAAAATACAGTCGACGGAAAACCGCCGTACCTACTCACCTCGTCGTGTTGTGTAGTGTATCGGTCGTCCGTTGAAATTATACAACAAAAACAAAAAAAATAATTACTGTGAATGGTATAATTCGCGTTTCTTTGCGTTTTGTGCCTTTCGCAGAAAGGAATGGTCATAAAAATGAAAATTTTTCAAATCAAGCGCGTAATCCAGAACTTAATCGATATCAGCCTCTAAAATATTTGATTGATTCACCTTAAATTCGAGGCAAAATATAATACCTTTGTACAATAAAACTATATCTATTCTCTTACCC
>CAVKTQ010000139.1:0-2025 GCA_963659105.1 Firmicutes bacterium CAG:238
CTATACGAGTTTTTGCTCGTGTTAGTTCAAATGAAACATCTAATAATCAACCTATAGGCAAGCGTATCGCTTGACATTGGCAACCACTTAGTTGCTTTTCGCGTTGTAATTAAGTGGAATGTTATCATAAAAGTATAGTTGCAAACCCCTCGAGAAAATGATAAAATAGAAGCGAGGACAAAAACATGAAGTATGATGGCAATTTTAGGAAAGAGGCAGTAAGACTGTCAAACGAGATCGGTGTTGCTGAAGCAGCGAAAAAGTTAGGGATACCGTATTACACACTCGCCGAATGGCGAAAAAGTCGAAGCAATCAAGAGATAAAAAAGGAATTGCAAGAAGAAGACAGACTTTTAGCTATGACGCCGGATGAATTGAGAGCGATAATAACGAGCCAAAACAAAGAAATAGAAAAGCTGAAAAAAGCCAATTCCGAGACGGAAGAAGCGAACGAGATATTAAAGGACGCATTGGATTTTTTCATGCAAGACCAAAAGAAATAAAGTTAAAGAGTTTTCATGAGTATATAGCAAAAGCGGCTGCCAAACATAACGTAAAAGGGTTATGTAAAACGTTGGGCGCGAATGAATCCGGATATTATAAAAAGAAACGTAATAACGGCAAACAAAGTAAACGCGAAATTCTTTCGGTCGAAATAATAAAGATAATAAATGAAGACGAATACAATAAAAACTACGGCATAGAACGTGTACTGAAAGCCTTGAAAATAAAAGGGATAACGGTAAGCAAAAGGACGGTATACCGCACTATGTCGGAGTTGGGTTTGTTGCAAAAAAGAAGAAAACCGAAAGGAATAACGAAAGCCGATACGGAGACTCAGGAAAAAGAAAATATAATAAAACGCGATTTCAGCGCGGACAAACCGATGACGAAGTGTTTGACCGATATAACGGAAGTACAGACGAAAGACGGAAAGATTTATGTATCGCCGCTGTTTGATTGTTACGACGGGAGTATAATAGCGTTGCAGATAGATGATAATATGCGAGCGGATTTGTGCGTAAAAACAATCAGACAAGCATTAATAAAGAAAAACAGCGGAATAATAATACATAGCGATCGCGGTTCGCAGTATACGAGCGAAGCATACAGGAAAGAGTTACAAAAATACGGAGTAATACAAAGTTTAAGCGGAACCGGACACTGTTTCGATAATGCAAGAATGGAAAGCTTTTTTGCAACGCTTAAAAAGGAATTATTATATAAGATACCGACATACAAGATGAGTAAAGAAAAAGTAACGAGTAAAATATACAGGTATATTTTCGGATACTATAATACTAAACGCATAAACAGTTTCAATCCGAGCGGGCTACCGCCTATGGAATACAGAAAACTGTACTACAAAAAAGCAGCCGAAGCGGCATAAAATAGCGCAATCCGTTCGATAAGTAAAGGGTAAATGCACGGCTTCGCCGCCCTTGACTTATCGACCGTTTCGTGCTATAGGGCTAATAAAGCGGCAACGGATTGCTCCGCTGCCACCGTGAAAATACTTTATTTCAATTTTTAACGCTTTTTTGCGCTTATATAAAATTTGAAATAGTGCTAAATTACGTAAATTTGGGGAATTTTTGACTGTACTTTACTTGACAATTCCAATTATATTATACCACAAAAAAGGCTACATTCCTATCCTTTCGGATCGATTTGTAGTCTTTTACCTTGGGCTAATTTTTTTACAGCCCCTTATTTTTACCCTAACTTTTCCGACAAATTACCCTATACGATCGGGAACGTCGATTTGAAGAAGTTCATATATCTCTCTTTGAGTTTTTGTCGTCGGATTAACAATACAAACAGCATGTCCCGAGTGCATATCCAAACATTTTATCTTTGACAGCTCAAGCAATATCTTTTTTAACGTATAACAATTTTCTCGCATATACTTCGTAAGACAATTCAGTATATGCGACCGCACTATCAACGATATAAACGATACGAATATCTTTCCTTTTACGGTTTCGTCCGATTGCGCACGAAGCCGCTTTAAATCTGTTTCGT
>CAVKTQ010000140.1:0-2013 GCA_963659105.1 Firmicutes bacterium CAG:238
ACCGTTGCCGTTATGGTTTTGGAAACCGTTTGCTGACCGTTTACTACGGCGGAAGCAAAACTCGGACTCATTTTAAGCGAAACGAAACCGACGTTTTCGGCGATAACGTTGTCGTTTTCAGTCTCTTTGGATATATCCGAAAAGTCTGTCTGCGGTATATTATTCGCTTCTACGGGCTTATTCTTGATTGCTATCGCGAGCGAAGAAATTACGCCCACGAAAAGCAGTATGATTGCCGCAAAAACGGCGATCCATTTGATGTTTTCTTTATTTGTCATTGATTTTTACCTCCCGATTAGAATGTAAGCGTGGTTTTGTTGGTTGTAACGCTATTTACTTCTTCGCCGATAAAGAACTTATACTGCGCAGAAAATCCGAGCGTTTTGTGCTTTACCGTAACGAGAAAATACGGATTATTACCGTCGCTGTCTTTAACGCTTGCGTAATAATGCTTCGTGTATGTGCCGTAAGAACCGCCGTAAGTTTCGTTTACGTTGAACGTTTCGTAATAGTTGAAATACGAATCTTTGGCTTCGATTTTCAATACGCCGCCTTCAACCGTTGCCGACACGAGTTTGCTTTTCATCGAATCGAGCGTCATTGTGGGAATATTACTGTAATCGATATTGAATCCCGTTCCGCGCGGATTGATAACGTAATCTGCCCACTGAACCGTTCCTACGCCCGTAACCGTTACGTCGAAATCGTTGAAGTTGCTTCCTACGTCGTGAAAAACGTTATCCATTGCAAGATTGAGCGAGTAGGTTTTGCCTGCATACAGCATATCCACGGAATCTTTGCCGAGATTATATTTCGTTACGCCGGAAGGAGAGTTGATAACCATACTCGACGGTACGCCTTCGTAGACGATATCCACCGTTCCGGTCTTTCCGCCTTGTCTTGTCGTGCAGGTCAGAATTGCTTTGCTGCCTTTGAAAGACTTATAACAGTTGACGGTTGCCGTAAGATTGCCTTGCGACTCGTCCGTAACCTTGATATACTCGGAAATATCGCTGTTTTTAAGCGCGGCTCCGTCCGCCCATGCGACAGACCAAGTAACGTATTTGTCTACGACTGTAGACGGTGTAATCGTTGCCGTAACCGTTTGCGAAACGTAAACGTCCGTGGTGGAAACTATATCGTCTTTCGCCTCGGCTTCAGGCGTATATGTGGTGGTCAATGGCGACATCAATTTCTGTTGCCCCATAGTCAGAAGTACCATAGGATTTTCCTCGGTTGCTTCGGCCGTTTCGGTTTGCATTGCGGATTCGCCGGTATCCTGAACAGGCGTTGCGGTCTTGTTGCCGATTGCTATTACGAGCGATGAAATTACGCCCGCAAAAAGCAGTATGATTGCCGTAAACACGGCTATCCATTTGATATTTTCTTTGTTTTTCATTGATTTTTATCTCCTAAATTTAGATTTTTGAGTGTAAAAAACTACGGTCTGCAACTAAAGCAAACCGTAGCTTTAACAAAATGATTCGCTTTATCTCAAAAGCATATTGAGAAGTGCTTTATCCGAACTCTTGAGCGGTTTTACGGGGCATTCGTAAGTTTCGCCGTTTTCGTCAACGGTTCTGACGGCATAAGTATTGCCGGTTGCCGTTACCTTGCCCGTTTTTTCGTCTTTCAGTTCATACGGTTTCACCACAAGTTCGCCCTGCATAGCGTCGCTGAAAAGAATGTCGAGCACTGCCCAACCGCCTTTATCGGGCGGCGTCAACGCTACCTTAACGTCCTTACCTTTGATTTTCCCCGCAATGAAATACGAAGAATACTCCTTGTCGTTGTATTCAAAAGTGCCTTTTTCTACGATAATTTTCTTGTTTTCCATAACTGTTTATCCTCCCGATGATTATTTCTTACCTTTCTGTCTGGAAATCTTTTTTGCTTCGGCTTTGGATTTTCCCTCGGCTAAAGCCTTTTTGTACTTGAAAAGTCCCGCGTGGTCGGACTGCGCTTGAAGATAGCCCGACCGCATACCGGCTTCGTAATCGGTAAGTTCTTTAC